>JAATFA010000154.1 GCA_015655445.1 Actinomycetales bacterium
CCGACATGCAGCGCACGGTGAAGGGCGAGGTCATCGCCTCCACCTTCGACCGCCCGGCGGAAGACCACACGACGGTCGCGGAGCTCGCCATCGAGCGCGCCAAGCGGCTCGTCGAGCTCGGTCACGACGTCGTCGTGCTGCTCGACTCGATCACGCGGCTCGGCCGCGCGTACAACATCACGGCGCCCGCGTCGGGCCGGATCCTCTCCGGGGGCGTCGACTCGTCGGCCCTCTACCCGCCCAAGCGCTTCTTCGGCGCCGCGCGCAACATCGAGGACGGGGGCTCGCTCACGATCCTCGCGACCGCGCTCGTCGAGACGGGCTCCAAGATGGATGAGGTCATCTTCGAGGAGTTCAAGGGCACCGGCAACATGGAGCTGCGCCTCTCGCGGCAGCTCGCCGACAAGCGCATCTTCCCCGCCGTCGACATCAACGCCTCCGGCACGCGCCGTGAGGAGATGCTCCTCGGCCCGGACGAGGTGAAGGTCACGTGGAAGCTGCGTCGAGCCCTCGCGGGCCTCGACCCGCAGCAGGCGCTCGAGATCGTGCTCGGCAAGCTCAAGGAGACGAGCTCGAACGTCGAGTTCCTCATGCAGATCCAGAAGTCGCTCCCGCAGCCGACGAACGGCCACTCCTCGCACGCCGTGGGGCACGCGCCGGGCCACCACGAGTAGCGCGTGTTCGAGTCGGTAGCTGCGCTGCTGGCCGAGCACGAGGATCTGGGCAGGCAGCTGTCGGATCCCGGCCTGCACTCCGATCCGGCGCGTGCGCGCCGGGTCAACCGCCGCTACGCCGAGCTCGGGCAGATCGTCGCGGCGCATGCGGCGTGGCAGCAGGCGCGCGACGACCTCGACGCGGCGCGCGAGCTCGCGAAGGAGGACGACGCGTTCGCCGAGGAGGTGCCCGCGCTCGCGGAGCGCCTCGACGCGGCGCAGGAGCGACTGCGGCGGCTGCTCATCCCGCGTGACCCCGACGACGGGCGTGACGTGATCATGGAGATCAAGGGCGGCGATGGCGGAGCGGAGAGCGCGCTCTTCGCCGCCGACCTGCTGCGCATGTACGTGCGCTACGCCGAGTCGAAGGGCTGGCGCACGGAGGTGCTCGACGCCGATCCGTCGGACCTCGGCGGCTACAAGAACGTGCAGCTCGCGATCAAGTCGAACGCGACGGATCCCGCCGACGGCGTGTGGGCGCACCTCAAGTACGAGGGCGGGGTCCACCGCGTGCAGCGCGTGCCCGTCACCGAGTCGCAGGGGCGCATCCACACCTCGACGGCGGGCGTGCTCGTCTTCCCGGAGGCGGACGAGCCGGAGGAGGTCGTGATCGATCCGAACGACCTCAAGATCGACGTCTACCGCTCGTCCGGCCCCGGCGGGCAGTCCGTCAACACGACGGACTCGGCGGTGCGGATCACGCACGTGCCGACGGGCATCGTCGTCTCGATGCAGAACGAGAAGAGCCAGCTGCAGAACCGCGAGGCGGCGATGCGCGTGCTGCGCGCGCGCTTGCTCGCGCGGCAGCAGGAGGAGCGCGCGGCGGCGGCCTCCGACGCGCGGCGCAGCCAGATCCGCGGCATGGACCGCTCGGAGCGGATCCGCACCTACAACTTCCCGGAGAACCGCATCGCGGACCACCGCACGGGCTACAAGGCCTACAACCTCGACCAGGTCATGGACGGCGCGCTCGACCCCGTCATCGAGTCGTGCGTGCGCGCCGACGAGGAGGCCCGCCTCGCCGATCGCGGCGACTGAGCGGATCCCGGTTTGTGTCGGCTGCACACTAACTGCTATCCTCTGTTCTGGTTATCCTGACCTTTACTGATCGGATGGGCGATGCCGGAGTCGCGCGCGTCCCGTGACGAGGTGCGCGTCGCGGTGTCGACCGTCATCGTCGCCCTCCGCCCGCACCCGCGCACCGGCACGTCGGTGCTGTGGCTGCCGCTCGTGCGGCGCACGCGCGAGCCGTTCGCCGGCCGCTGGGCGCTGCCCGGGGGATGGGTGCCCGCCGACGAGGGTCTCGCCGCGGCCGCCGCACGCAACCTCTTCGAGACGACGCGCCTGCAGCCCGCGTACCTCGAGCAGCTCTACGCGTTCGGCGACGTCGGGCGATCGCCCACGGGACGCGTCGTCTCGATCGTCTACTGGGCGCTCGTGCGGGCCGAGCAGGCCGACGCGGCATCCGAGGGCGAGAACGTGCGCTGGGTCATGGCAGACGAGCTGCCCGAGCTCGCGTTCGACCACAACCGCATCGTCGAGTACGCCCTCTGGCGGCTGCGCACGAAGATGGAGTACTCCCGCATCGCGCACGCGTTCCTCGGCGAGACCTTCACGCTCACCGAGCTGCGCCACGTGCACGAGGCCGTGCTCGGACGGCCGCTCGACCCGGCCAACTTCCGTCGCTCGATCGAGTCCTCGCCCGCGATCGTGCGCACCGACGAGCGCGTCACGGGCGGCCGGCACCGCCCGCCGCGCCTCTACCGCTACAACACCGCCATCGAGCTCGCCGACAACGGCCCGCTCGGCACCCCTTGAGACAGCCGGAGGAAGCCGTCGTGTCGTCGATCGCCACGCTCATCGAGAACATCAGCACCGGGGCCGCCGGCCGCACGTGCGCGCCCGAGCTCGCGCACGAGCCGTGGACGTTCGACCTCGGCGTGCCCGGGTACGGGCCGGGAGCGTCGATGGGCGACGTGCTGCCCGCGGCGTCCGCCCGGCGCGGCGCCCTCCCGGAGCGCTACCAGGCCATGGCGCCCGCCGAGCTGGACGAGCGCATCCGCGCCGCGAAGGCCGCGCTCGGCTCGCGCGTCGTCGTGCTCGGCCACTTCTACCAACGGGACGAGATCGTGCGTCACGCCGACTTCCTCGGCGACTCCTACCAGCTCGCGCGCGCCGCGCAGACCGTGCCCGAGGCCGAGGCGATCGTCTTCTGCGGCGTGCACTTCATGGCCGAGACGGCGCACATCCTCGCTCGGCCGGGCCAGGACGTCATCCTGCCCAACCTCGCGGCGGGCTGCTCGATGGCCGACATGGCCGACCTCGACTCGGTGCTCGAGTGCTGGGAGTCCCTCGCCGCGCTCTACGGCACCGAGCCCGACGAGCACGGCCGCGTGCCCGTCGTGCCCGTCACGTACATGAACTCGTCGGCGGCGCTCAAGGGGTTCTGCGGCGAGCATGGCGGCGTCGTGTGCACGTCCTCGAACGCGCAGACGGTGCTCGAGGAGGCGTTCGAGCGCGGGCAGCGCGTGCTCTTCTTCCCCGACCAGCACCTCGGCCGCAACACCGCCAAGCGCATGGGAGTGCCGCTCGAGCGGATGCCCATGTGGAACCCGCGCAAGCCGCTCGGCGGCAACGACCGGCAGGCGCTCCTCGACGCGCGCGTCGTGCTCTGGCACGGCTTCTGCTCGGTGCACAAGCGTTTCACGGTCGAGCAGGTCCAGCGCGCACGAGCGGCCCATCCCGGCGTGCGCGTCCTCGTGCATCCCGAATGCCCGATGGCGGTCGTGGACGCCGCGGACGAGACGGGCTCGACCGATCGCATCCGCACGATCGTCGCGGAGGCGACCGAGCCGACGACGTTCGCGATCGGCACCGAGATCAACATGGTCAACCGGCTCGTCGCTCAGTTCCCGCAGCACCGCATCCTCTGCCTCGACGACGTCATCTGCCCGTGCTCGACGATGTACCGCATCCACCCGGGCTACCTCGCGTGGGTGCTCGAGGAGCTCGTGGAGGGCCGCGCCGTCAACCGCATCACGGTCGACGAGGGCGTCGCGCAGCACGCACGCGTGGCCCTCGACCGCATGCTCGCGGCGAAGCCGAGGGCCTGAGATGGCCCGCGTCATCGTCGTCGGGTCGGGCGTCGCGGGACTCCTCACGGCCGTGCGCGCGAGCCGGCGGCACGAGGTG
The DNA here is from genome assembly GCA_015655445.1 of Actinomycetales bacterium. Classification (GTDB taxonomy): domain Bacteria; phylum Actinomycetota; class Actinomycetes; order Actinomycetales; family Microbacteriaceae; genus Diaminobutyricimonas. The sequence continues at coordinate 3,906 of JAATFA010000154.1, forward strand.
CTCCTGCTCACGAAGGGCGTGCTCGGCGACGGGAGCACGCGCCACGCGCAGGGCGGCGTCGCGGTCGCGCTGGCACCGTCGGACTCCGCCGTGGCGCACGCCGCCGACACGCTGCGTGCGGGGGCGGGCCTCGGCGACCCCGCGGCGGTCACCGTGCTGTGCGAGGAGGGCCCGGACGCCGTGGCCGCCCTCACCGCGCTCGGCGTCGCGTTCGACCGCGACGGCGACGGCCTCGCCCTCGGCCGCGAGGCCGCACACTCGACGCGCCGCATCGTGCACGCGGGCGGCGACTCGACCGGCCGCGAGATCGTGCGCGCGCTCACGGCCGCCGTGCGACGCGGCCCCGTGCGCGTGCGCGAGCACACGGCGCTCGTCGACCTCGTCGTCGTCGACGGGAGCGTCGCAGGCGTGCGGGTTCGCGCACCGGACGGCGCGCGCGTCCTGATGGCGGACGCGGTCGTGATCGCGACGGGCGGAGCCGGGCGGCTCTACCCGCACACGACGAACCCGCCGGGCGCGACCGGCGACGGCACGGCGGCCGCCTATCGCGAGGGAGCCGAGCTCGCGGACCTCGAGTTCTACCAGTTCCACCCCACGGCGCTCGCGGTGCCCGGCACGCCCCTCGTCTCCGAGGCGGTGCGCGGGGAGGGCGCGGTGCTGCGCGACGAGCATGGCGAGCGGTTCATGCTCGGCGTGCATCCCGACGCGGAGCTCGCCCCGCGGGACGTCGTCGCCCGCGGCATCGCCCGCGCCATGGCGGCACAGGGCGGCCGTCCGGTCGTGCTCGACGCGACGGCGCTCGGCGCCGAGCTCGTCGCCGCCCGCTTCCCGGGCGTCACGGCGATCTGCGCGAGCGCGGGCTTCGACCTCGCGCGAGAGCCCGTGCCCGTGACGCCCGCCGCGCACTATTGGATGGGCGGCGTGCGCACGGACGCCTCGGGGCGCACCTCCATCCCCGGCCTCCTCGCGGTCGGCGAGTGCGCGCGCACGGGCGTGCACGGGGCGAACCGGCTCGCCTCGAACTCCCTCCTCGAGGGCGCCGTGTTCGCCGTGCGCGCCGCGGCCGCGCTCGACGAGGTCGAGCCGGCGCGCGCTCGCACCGAGCGGGCCGCCGGCGCGATCGCGGCGCCGCTCGCCGCGCCCTCTGCCTCTGCCTCCGCCTCTGCCACGACGGACGCACCCGCCCCTCTGCGCGAGGAGCTCCAGCGCGTGCTGTGGCGGCACGTCGGGCTCGAGCGCGACGCCGCCGGGCTCGAGGCGGCCCTCACGCGCATCGACGCCCTCGCGGAGGCCGCGAACGACTCCCCGTCGACCGCGCGCGCGCTCGAGGACCGCAACCTCCTGCTCCTCGGACGGCTCATCGCGGAGGCGGCCCTCGCGCGCGAGGAGTCGCGCGGCGCCCACCACCGCACCGACCACCCCGCACCGGACCCCGCCCAGGCGCGCTCGCGCGTCGTGACCCGTCAGGAGGCGCTCGCGTGAGCGACGTCGGCATCGCGCCCATACCGCAGCCCGGGCTCGACGAGCTCATCCGTCGCGCGCTCGCCGAGGACGCACCGTGGGGCGACGTCACGAGCGAGACCTTCCTGCCCGCGTCCGCGCGCGCGTCGGCGGTCCTCGTCGCGCGCGAGCCCGGCGTCCTGAGCGGCGTCGGCGTCTTCGCGCGCACGATGGAGCTCGTCGACGCGGCGACCGTCGCGACCGCCGAGCTCACCGACGGCGCCTCGTTCGCCGCGGGCGCCGTGCTCGCGCGCGTCGAGGGCCCCGCGCGCGCCGTGCTGCGCGCCGAGCGCGTCGCGCTCAACCTCGTGCAGCGCATGAGCGGCATCGCGACCCTCACCGCGAGCTACGTCGAGGCGGTCGCCGGCACGAGCGCACGCGTCGTCGACACGCGCAAGACGACGCCGGGCCTGCGCGCCCTCGAGCGGTACGCCGTGCGCTGCGGCGGGGGCGGCAACCACCGGCACTCCCTCTCCGACGCCGTGCTCGCGAAGGACAACCACCTCGCGGTTCTGCAGGCCGCGGGCGTCGACCTGCACACGGCGATCGTCGAGGCGCGCCGGCGCCTCGGCCACACCGTGCACCTCGAGGTCGAGGTCGACCGCGAGGACCAGATCGAGCCCGTCGTCTCCGCGGGCGTCGACACGATCATGCTCGACAACTTCGGGCCGGAGCGGCTGCGCGCGGGCGTCGCGGCGGTCGCGGGGCGCGCGCTCGTCGAGGCGAGCGGGGGAGTGACGCTCGAGACGGTGCGCGCGATCGCCGAGACGGGGGTCGACCTCGTCTCCGTCGGCGCGCTCACGCACAGCGCGCGCGGCCTCGACCTCGGGCTCGACCTCGAGGTCTCCGCTGGCGGGGGAGGGCGGGAGTGATCTACCTCGACGCTGCGGCGACCCGGCCCGTGCGCCGGGAGGCGATCGAGGCGATGTGGCCCTACCTCACGGGCGAGTTCGGCAACCCGTCGTCGGTGCACGCGCTCGGGTCGTCGGCGGCGTCGGCCCTCGCGGACGCGCGCGATGCGGTCGCGTCCTGGCTCGGCGGGCGGCCGGGCGAGGTGACCTTCACCTCCGGAGGCACCGAGGCCGACAACCTCGCGATCAAGGGGATCGCTCTCGCGGCCCCGCGCGGCCGCCACGTGGTCACGAGTGCGATCGAGCACGAGGCCGTGCGCGCGTCCGCGGAGCACCTCGTGCGTCACCACGGCTTCGAGCACACCGTCGTCGGTGTCGACCGCGAGGGGCGCGTGCGGCTCGACGACCTCGCCGCGGCCGTGCGCGACGACACGACCCTCGTCTCCGTGCTCCACGGGAGCAACGAGGTCGGTACCGTGCAGCCGATCGCGCGCATCGCGGCGATCGCGCACACGCGCGGCGTGCCCGTGCACACGGACGCCGTGCAGACCGCGGGCGTGCTGCCGCTCGACGTGCGCTCCCTCGGCGTCGACGCCGTGAGCGTCTCGGGCCACAAGCTCGGCGCGCCCAAGGGCGTCGGCGCGCTGTGGGTGCGCGCGGGCGTGCCGGTCGAGCCCGTGCTGCACGGCGGGGGCCAGGAGCGCGGGCGGCGATCGGGCACGGAGAACGTCGCCTTCGCGGTCGCGCTCGCCGTCGCCGCGCGGCTCTCCCGCCCCGACGACGGGACGCTCGCCGCGCGCACGCGACGGTTCGTCGACGCCGTGCTCGCGGCCGTGCCCGAGGCGGTGCCGACGGGCGCGCGCGACGAGCGCATCCCGGGCCACGCGTCGTTCCTCTTCCCGGGGATGAGCGGCGAGTCGGTCCTCGTCGAGCTAGAGGCGCGCGGGGTGCTCGGCTCGAGCGGCTCGGCGTGCGCGGCCGGGCGCGACGAGCCGTCCCCCGTGCTCCTCGCCATGGGGTACGCGCCCGCGGTCGCCCAGACGGCGGTGCGGCTGAGCTTCGACGGCACGGTCGCGGACACGCAGCTCGCGGCGGCCGCGTCGGCGCTCGGTCAGGCGGTCGAGGCGGTGCGCGTGCTCGCGTGATCGCGCGACCGCCGCACGCCGCGAGCGGCCGCGAACGACTCGATCGCCTCCCGCAAGAGCGCTCCGCTCGTGTACAGGTGCGCGGCGATGCCGACGGACGCCGCCGCCGCGACGTTCTCGGGCAGGTCGTCCGCGAAGAAGACGTCGTCGGGCGGGGTCGCGTAGCGCTCGAGCACGCGCTCGAAGACGAGCGGGTCGGGCTTGCGAGCGCCGTAGAAGCTCGAGGTGCGCAAGTGCGCGCCGAAGAGCGGCGCGATCTCCGGCGCGATCGTGGGCAGGTGCTCCTGCAGGAGCGGGCCGTTGTTCGTGAGCAGGCTCACGCGTCCGAGCTCGCGCGCGCGGGCGACGGCGGCGATCGAGTCGGGCCGCGGCCGCATGGCCGAGCGGCGGTTCGCTATCCACTGCTCGACCGTCACCGGCGAGTCGAGGGCCGCGACGAAGGCCGCGTGATAGTCGGCGCCGGAGGGGAAGGCGCCCGCCTCGGCCGCCATCTCGCCCTCCGCGTGCCACCACCGGCGGCGCAGCTCCGCGAGGTCGAGGCCCGTGAGGGCCGTGAGGCCGGCCATGCGCACGCGCCAGTCGTAGTCGTAGAGCACCTCGTCCATGTCGAAGACGAAGAGGAGGCTCACGGCATCCCAGTCTGCCGCACTCCGGCCCCCCGCGCTCGGGGCCCCCGCCGTGCGCCCGCTCCCCGCCGGGTGACATTTGTGACACGCGCGGGCGGAGTCCCGCCGCGCGTGTCACAAATGCCGGGCGGAGCGGCGGCCGGGATGAGCGGCGGCCGGGAGGAACGGGGCCGCGGAGGGGCGGGCGCGGGCTACTCGCTGCTCTCCGCGGTCGGGCGGTCGCGCGCGACGAACGGGGACGGCCCGAGCTCGGCGACGAGCTGCGCCATGCGACTGTACGCCTCCGACCGGTACGCGACGATGCGGTCGACCTCCTCGGGCGTGTAGTCGCCCGTGAGACCGCTGCCCGTCTTCGTGCCGAGACGGCCCGCCTCGACCGCGTCGAGGAGCATCCTCGGCGGCGAGAGCCGCTCGCCGTAGGCGCGCTCGAACGTGCGGAAGCACGCCGCGTAGACGTCGAGGCCGGCCATGTCCGCGATCGCGAACGGCCCGAAGAACGGCAGCCGGAACCCGAGCGTCGTGCGCACGACCGTGTCGACGTCCTCGAGGCTCGCGACGCCCTCCTCGACGATCGCCATCGCCTCCTTGAGCAGCACGTACTGCAGGCGGTTGAGCACGAAGCCCGGGCTGTCCTTGATGCGCGCGGTCTGCCGTCCCGCGTCGGCGAGCATGCGCTCGATCGCGGGCACGATCGCGAGGTCCGTGTGCTCGCCCGTGATGAGCTCGATCCCCGGGATGAACGGCGCCGGGTTGCTCCAGTGCACGTTGAGGAAGCGCTCCGGGCGCTCGACCGCGTAGTCGAGCTCGTGCACGGGGAGCGTGGACGTGTTGCTCCCGATGATCGTGTCCGCGCGCGCCGCGCGCGAGATCGTCGCGAGCACGTCGCGCTTGACCTCGGGGATCTCGAGCACGGCCTCCTGCACGTAGTCGACGTCGGCGACGGCCTCCTCTATCGAGGCGGCGGCTCGCACGTTCGCGGCGACGAGCTCTCCGGCCCCCGAGGGGAAGCGCCCCGCGGACTCGAGGCGGCGCGCCTCCTCCACGAGGCGGTCGAAGGCGGATCGCGCGACGTCGGCGGAGACGTCGGCGATCGCGACGGGCATCCCCGACATCGCGAGCACCTGGGCGATCCCGCCGCCCATGTAGCCGGCCCCGACGACGGCGGCCGTGCGGATGGTCTCGACGGTCATGCGCGCTCCCTCCTGCGGGCGACGGTCCTCTCGGCGGCCGCGAGGACGCCGCGCAGGTAGTCGCGGTTGCGGGCGGAGACGCTCAACCCGTCGCCGCCGTAGTGCTCGACGAGGAAGGCGCCGGAGAACCCGGCCTCGAGCACCATGCGCACCGCCGTGCGGTAGTCGATGACGCCCGACTCGAGCGGCGCGGGCGTCGTGAGGATCGTGCCCGTCGGCGGGTCCTCGATGCGGTAGCAGCTCTTGACGTGCCAGTAGTGCGTGTAGGGCGCGACCTTCTCCATCATGGACCGCCAGTGCTCGACCGGCCGGTGCAGGCGGAGGAGGTTCGTGAGGTCGGGGTTGAGCCGCACCGCGGGGTGGTCGACGTCGCGCACGAGCCGCACGCACGAGTCGGCGCTGCCGAGGTAGGTGTCCTCGTACATCTCGAGGGAGACGACGACGCCGACCTGCGCCGCGTGCTCGCCGAGCTCGCGGAATCGCGCGACCGCGAGCGCCCACATCTCGGGGTCGTCCGGGGGGTCCTGCGGGCCCTGCTCGGTCCAGAACCAGAGCGCGGCGCGCTGCCGGTCGTTGAGGGCGCGCATGAGGGAGAGCGACACGTGCTCGGCGCCGACCGCCGGCGCCGTGTCGATCACGCGGTGGCAGTAGGCGAGGTTCTCGTCCGCCCCGTCGGGGTCGATGGGACTGCGGCGCGCGGTCGAGATCGCGGGGACGCGCAGTCCCGCCTCGGCGACGACGGCCGTGAAGTCCTCGAGGCGGCGGGGGGAGAGGTCGGCCACGCGCAGCCAGGAGTCGGTCGGGTCCACCTCCGTGAAGCCCGCGTCGGCGACCTGCAGGAGGTCGTCGGCCCACTCCTCGGGCGGCGCGTCCTGCACGACCGTGCCGTCGGGGCGGACGCCCGGGAAGTTGAGCATCGCGGCCGCGATCGTCCACTCCCTTCGCGACGCGCCCTCCTGCGACGCCGGCCGTGGCGACGCGTGCTCCTGCGACTCGTTCTGCTGCGATTCCGCCCGTTGCGATTCCACGGGTCTGCACCTCCTCGTGTGGGGCCCTCCACGTGTGGGACCGGGACGGTCGCGCCGCCGTGCCGGGCGGGCGGGGACCCCTCGAGACGCTACACCTGTCAGACAGGTGCGACAAGACACCGGCCCGATCACTGCGGCGAGCCGGCCAGGAATGCGCCATGCTGTCAGATACGAGGCACAATCGTGGGATGAGCGAGACGGGCGTGCCGCGGTCGGGCGAGCCGGCGACGCAGGTCGTCGTGCGCCACCTCGAGCGGCTCATCCTGGACGGCGGCCTCGTCGCGGGGGACCCGCTGCCCTCGGAGACCCAGCTCGCGAGCGAGCTCGGGCTGAGCAGGCTCACCATCCGCGAGGGCGTGCGCACGCTCGTCGCGCGCGGCCTGCTCGACGTGAGCAAGGGCCGGCGTCCCGTCGTGTCCCCGGCGAACGCGGGCCCCTTGCGCGCGTTCTTCGCCTCCGAGGTGCGTCGCGACGCACGCGGGCGCTTCGAGCTCCTCGAGGTGCGCTTCGCCCTCGAGGTCGCGGCGGCGTCGCTCGCCGCTCGCGCCGCGACGAAGGCCGAGCGGGACGCGCTCGCCCTCGCCCTCGAGCGCATGCGCGTCGCGGGAGAGGACCACGACGCCTACAACGACGCGGACCTGCACTTCCACGCCCTCATCGCCTCCGCGAGCGGCAACCGCATGATCACCTTCCTCATGGAGGGGATGGAGGAGCCGCTCTCCGACAGCAGGGCCGAGAGCCTGCGCGGGCACCTCGCGCGCGGGGAGTCGATCGAGGACCTGCTCGAGCAGCACGCCGCGATCCTGCGGGCGATCGTCGCGCGCGACGCGCGCGCGGCGGGAGCGGCGATGCGCCGTCATCTCGTCCAGACGCGCGCCGACCTCCGAGCGGCGCTCGCCTGATCGCCCGTCCGGCCGCACGGGGGCGCTCGCCGAGGGACTAGCATGTCCGAGTCATGACCCGGTCCTCCGTCTCCGCTCCCCGGCACGCGTCCGCGTCTCTCGAGGCCGTGCTCGCGAGCGCGGCGCGCGAGCTCGCGCGCGCGGGCGTCCCCACGCCCGAGGTCGACGCCGAGCTCCTTCTCGCGCACGTCCTCGGCCTCGGTCGCGGCGAGCTGCGCGCCCGGGCGCTCTCCGGCGGCGGCCTCGCGATCGCCGACGAGGAGCGCTTCCTCGCGCTCGTCGCCCGGCGCGCGACGCGCGAGCCCCTCCAGCACCTCACCGGCCGCGCCCCGTTCCGCTCGCTCGAGCTCGCCGTCGGCCCGGGCGTGTTCGTGCCGCGGCCGGAGACCGAGATGGTCGCCCAGCTCGCGATCGATGCGCTCCAGGCCGTCGCCGCCGGCGAGCCCGTCGCCGTCGACCTCGGCGCGGGCAGCGGGGCGATCGCCCTGGCGCTCGCGACGGAGGTGCCGTACGCGCGCGTCGTCGCCGTCGAGAACTCGCCTCTCGCCTTCACGTGGACGCGACAGAACGTGCGCGAGGTGGGCGCGCCCAACGTCCGTGCGGTGTTCGCGGATCTCGCCGACGCACTCCCCGACGAGGACGGCCGCGTCGACGTCGTCGTCTCCAACCCGCCCTATATCCCGCGCGATGCCGTGCCGCGCGACCCCGAGGTGCGCCTGTTCGACCCCGAGGCCGCGCTCTACGGCGGCGAGGACGGCCTCGACGTCGTACGCGAGGTCTCCCGCACCGCGCGGCGCCTCCTGCGTTCCGGCGGCACGCTCGTCATCGAGCACGGGGAGCCGCAGGGGGCCTCCGTGCGCGACCTGCTCGCCGCCGACGGCTGGCACGCGCTCGCGACCCACCGCGACCTCCTCGGGCGCGACCGCGCCACGACCGCGATCCGCTGATCCGGCACGGACGCCGTCGTCCTCGCTAGCCTTTGAGCCCGGCGTTTGCGACGCTCTCCACGACCTGCCTCTGCGCCACGGTGAAGATGACGAGCACGGGCACGGCGGCGATGACCGCGCCCGCCATGATGACGGGGTAGTACGTCGACCCGTAGGCGCCCTGCAGGATGGACAGGCCCGGCTGCAGCGTGAGGTTCTCGGGGGAGAGCAGCACGTACAGCGGCCAGAGGAAGTCGTTCCAGTTCGCGAGGAACGTGAGGACCGCAAGGGTCGCGAGAGCAGGCCGTGACAGGGGCAGGACGATCTGCAGGAAGATGCGGAACTCGCCGGCGCCGTCGATGCGAGCAGCCTCCTCGAGCGCGACCGGCAGGTTCACGAAGAACTGCCTCAGGAAGAAGATGCCGAAGGCTCCTGCGGCGTGGGGGACCGTGATCGCCCAGATCGTGTCGAGCCACCCGAGATTCTGCACGATGAGGTAGTTGGGGATCAGGAGGATCACCGGAGGGACGAAGAGCGTGCCGACGATGCATCCGAAGACGATCCGTTTGCCGACGAACTCCAGGCGCGCGAGCGCGTATGCGCCGAGCGATGCCGTGACGAGCACGAGCACCGTCTGGAGCGTGGCGGCGACGAGGCTGTTGAGGAACCACCGGAAGATCGGCTGCTCGCTCGATCCCAGGAGCGTCGAATAGGCGTCTGTCGTGAATGGCAGGGGGAGCGGGTTGGTCGGATCGTTGATCGCGGCGAAGTTCGTCTTGAAGCTCGTCAGGAGGACCCACACGAGCGGCGTGAGGATGACGAGCGCGATCATGACGAGCGCCAGATACAGGGCGACCTGCGTTCCGATCTTGCGCCGGCTGGTCTGCCGATGCGGCAGTGCGAGGGGGACAGAGGCCATCGTCAGCTCCTCTCCCGCTGGAGGCGGAAGTTGATCACGCTGATCACGGCCAGGCAGGCGAAGAGGATGTAGCTCATCGCGCTCGCTGCGCCCATCTGGCTCTGCTTGAGGCCCTGGTCGGCGATGTACATGATCGCGGTACGGCTCTCGTCACCCGGCGCGCCGGCCGTGATGAGGAACGACTGGCCGAACATGTTGGCCGAGGCGAGGATGGAGGTCGTCGTGATGAACATGAAGACCGGGCGCAGGCCGGGCAGGGTGACGCCGGTCAGCTTGCGCCAGACGCCGGCTCCGTCGACGGCCGCCGCGTCGTAGAGCTCTGAGCCGATGCCCTGCATGCCGGCGAGCAGGATCACGGTGTTGAAGCCCATCGTCCACCAGACCGTCACGCCGACGAGCGAGATCCACACCCACGGGACGTCGACCGTCCACGGGATGCTGTCGGGAAGCCCCATCGCGCCGAGCACCTTGTTGAGCGTGCCCGACTGCGGGTCGAGCAGGAACTTCCAGATCACGCCGATGACGGCGACGCCGAGAACGTAGGGAGCGAAGAAGATCGCCCGGAACACCGTCCCGCCCTTGAGCTTCTGATGGAGGAGCACGGCGAGCGCGAACGGCACGACGAGCAGGAACGGCACGCTGGCGATCGTGAAGATCGCCGTCGCTCGCATGCTCTCCCAGAAGTCGCCCGATGTGAGGGATCCGGGCGTGAAGAGCTCGATGTAGTTTTGCAGCCCGACGAAGGGCTGGCGCGGCAAGAGAGGGTTCCAGTCGTGCAGGCTCACCCACAGCCCGGTGATGATCGGTGCCACGACGAAGACACAGAAGAGGACGAGGAACGGCGTGAGGAAGAGGTACGCCGTGAGCGTCTTGCGACGTCCCCGGCCGGCCGCGCGGGAGAGGCGGGAGGCCGGGGACGTCGCGGGAGCGAGCGGCAGGCTAGCCACCGTACTGGCTCTCGTTGCGCTTGAGCAGCTGCTCGGCTTGCACGGCCGCGTCGTCGAGGGCCTGCTTGGGCGTCTTCTTGCCGAGCATCGCCTCGTCGATCCCGGGCGTGATGAGCTTGATGACAGCGCCGATCCCGGGCTTCGCCGGGTAATAGCGTGCGTAGGGCAGCTCACCGATGAAGGGCGCCAGCTTGGGGTACTTCTGCAGGAGCTCGGGGTCCTCGCGCACGGAGTTGAGCGCCGGCAGCTCCCCGGTCGACGCCCAGTCCAGCGAATGCGCGTTCATCCACTGCACGAAGGTGACGGCGGCCGCGGTCTTGTTCTTGTCCTGGTTCTTGTTCCGCATGAACATCCAGTCCGTCGACCCGGTACGCACGGCCCGCTGCGTGCCGATCAGAGGGACCGCGGTGGCGGTCCAGTCGACGCCCTGGAGAGCGGGGTCCGAAGTCGACCACACGCCCTGCCAGCTGAACGCGCTGTCGCCCGTGATGAAGGCCTTGAGCGTGCCGCCCTCCGCGACGTTGGGCGGGCTGTAGCCGTCCTTGATCTTGTCCGTCATGTACGTCAGCGCCTGCACACCGGCATCGGAGTTGAAGGTCGGCTTGGTCAGGTCCTTGGAGAACAGGTCCCCGCCGAACTGCCACAGCAGGGACTCGAACTCGAGGCCGTCGTTGTAGCGGTACCCGCTCACCCACTCGCCCTGTCGCCCTGCGGCCTTGAGCGCCTCGAGCGCTTGTTTGGTGCTGGCGGCGTCCGTCGGTGCCGTGTTGGGGTCGAGCCCGGCCTCGGACAGGGCGGTCCTGTTGATGAACAGGCCGAGAGGCGTCACGCTCCAGGGCAGACCGTACTGGTGCCCGTCGTAGCGCCCGGAGGCGAGCACGCTCGTCGGGAAGTCGTCCTCGCTGTAGCCCAGGGTCTTGACGGTCTTGTCCGCGGGCAGCACGAGGCCCTGTGCTGCATAGGTGGCCACGTCCTCGCCGTGCGCGACCGCGAGGTCGGGGCCCTTGCCCGCCTTGAGGGCCAGGGGCATCTTCGCGTCGAGGTCATCCCATTGCATGGGGGAGCTCTTCACAACGATGTTCGGGTGCTCGGAGTTGAACTGGTCGATCAGCTTGGGCACGAGCTGCAGGGCGTTGCCCCCCGTGAAGCCGTTCCAGAACGCGACGGTGACCTTCGGTCCCTTGTAGTCCCCGGAGCCGGCATCGGTGCTGCCGCCCGAGCTGCCGCCCGAACAGGCGCCGAGGGTCGCAGCGGCCAGCAGTGCGGCCGTCGCGACTACGGCGCTGCGCATCATTCGTCTCACTTGCTCTCCTTTGAGTATCCGTGGCGAGCCACGGCGCATGAACGAGCGGTGGTCCACTCATACAAACGATTGCATAGATAGTATGTGGCGCATGCCCGCCCCAGTCAATGCCTGAATGGCGGGTTGTGAGGTCGTGATCCGGTGGTTCTGGCTGCTCCGACCCAAACGATGTCTTACTCCAGTTCGAGCCGCAGCCAGGTCACCGAGTGCGCCGGAAAGGCGTAGTCGAGCGCGCTCTCGCTCTGCGCGACGGGAGCCGCGCCGTCGGTCACTCGGATCACGTCCGGGGCGTCGAAGGAGTTCACCGAGTCCTCCGAGGGGGCATCGATGAGCTCGGCCGCGACGCGCGCGATCCGGGCGCGAGGGCCCACCTCGACTCGTGCCCTCACATCGTCGAGGCTCCGATTCACGACCGAGACGACGACCGTCCTGCGATCCTCGTCGGTCGTGGCGGCGGCATCGAGCAGCGGGAACGGCCCCATGTCCGCGATCCGGTTCACCACGCGGTCGTCCGGGATGTCGGAGAACTCGTGCACGGGCGCGTCGACCCAGACGTCCAGCGCCGTCCCCAAGGTCCGACGGGACGCGAGTCGGAACGGGTGATAGATCGCCTGCACGAACATCCCGTCGTCGGCCGTGACGATCGGGGCCAGCACGTTGACCATCTGCGCCATGTTGGCCATGTGCAAGGGCACGCAGTTGCGCACGAACACGTTGAGGTAGGTCGCGACGGCGAGCGCGTCCGCGAGCGTGTGCCGCTCCTCGACGACACGATCGGCTCGACGATCACCCCGCGTCGCGAACCACACGTTCCACTCGTCGTAGATGACGCGCACAGGGTGCGCGACGTGCTGCACGTACCGCGCGCGTTCGATCATCGCGGCGCATGCCTTGATCGACCGCTCGGCCTGCAGGGGCGAGAGCACGTTGCTCCAGTAATCGTCGGAGCCCGAGTACATATGGATGCTGTGATAGTCGACGTAGCGCACGAGCTCGTCGATCACGAGCTGATCCCAGTCGCTCCAGCCGTTGCGGCCGCATGCGACGAGCCTGATCTCGGGGTCGAGGCGTCGCAACGCGAGAGCCCACCGCTTGGCCTCCGCTGCGTATGCCTCTGCAGTCATGTGGCCGACCTGCCAGTCGCCCCACATCTCGTTGCCGAGTCCCCAATAGCGGACCCCGTATGGTTTGTCATGGCCGTTCTCGCGACGCTTGTTGGCCCAATAGGTGTCTCGGTCCCCGTTGCAGTACTCGACCCATGCGAGCGCCTCGTCGAGCGTGCCGGTGCCCATGTTGAAGCACAGATAGGGTTCCGTGCCGAGCTCGGCGCAGTACGCGAAGAACTCGTCCGTGCCGAACCGATTGGGCTCGACCGCGTTCCACGCGAGGTCGAGGCGCGGGTGCCGCGACTCCTGCGGGCCGATGCCGTCGACCCAGTGGTAGCCGCTCACGAAGTTGCCCCCGGGCCATCGCAGGATCGGCAGGTAAAGCTCCTTGAGGGCAGCCGCGACGTCTGCGCGGAAGCCGCGATCATCCGTCAGCGGCGAGTCGATGCGGTCGACGACGCCCCCGTAGATGCTGCGGCCCTCGTGCTCGATGAAGCCGCCGAAGATCTGGCGGTCCACCGTGCCGATCGCGCGGTCGAGATCGATCCTGATGGTGCTCACTGCTACTCCTTCGTGTGCGAGCGTGAGATGCGGCGTCCAACCGCTGCGGGGATGGTTCCGTGCCGGAGCATGCGGAGCGGCGTCAGGCCCGGCGTGCCGGCACGCGCGCCGCGATGGCGTGGAAGCGCCGTACGGAGCTCGTCGCCAGCACGGTGGCGGGATCGGCGGCGCGCGCGGCGTCGGTCCAGATGGCGCGCCCGGCGAGGAACCCGGAGGCTCCCCCCTGACAGGCGGCGTCGACGGCATCGGGGAATGCGTCGGGTGCGACGCCGTTCGAGAGCACGACCCACGGGCACGGGAGCGCGTAGGTCACGCGGCGTGCCGTCGCCTCGATCGTCGCCGGCCGGGCGGGCGTGCCCGGCACCTCGGCCTTGTACAGATCCGCGCCGTACGCCGCGAGCTCGGCGGCCGCATCGACGATGGCCTCGTCGCGCTCGGCCATCCCCGTCCACGCGTCGCCGGCGGGGCGGGCGATGCCTTCCACCACGGCCGGCACGCCCGCGGCGTGCGCGAGGGCGACGAAGCTCCCGACGAGCTCTGCGCGCGCGCTGGCCGACTCGTCTCTTCGCCAGAGCACGAGGAGCTTCACCGCGACCGCGCCGCTCGTGTGGATCACCTCGACGGTCACCTCGGGGTCGAGGGCGCTGTCGGCGACCGGGAGCCCGGGCGCCTGCTCAAAGCGGTCGGCGGCCAGGATGAGCGGGGTCGTCGCCGCCCAAGCTGGCGGTCGCCTCGGGTCGACCCCGTAGAGCCGATCGAGCAGGACGGCGCTCGCGACGGGGGCGAGTGCCTCCGCAGCGAGCCGCTTGAACCGGCGCATGGCGTCGTCCGTCCGGGGACCGTGGAGCAGGTCGCGCATCGACTCTCGCTGATCGAGCGCGACCATCGCGAAGCCGCCCTCGGGCCGTTCGAGCGGATCGGGCGAGCACGCCGCCTTCGCGTCGATCTCGGGCTTGACCATCCGGGGCATGGCGCTCCTCTGCGTCGCGGCTCTCGTGTGCCATGTCGCCGTCGGCGACGGCGCACTATGCAAACGTTTGTATTCATCCTGTACCCACTGTTCATCTGCTGTCAAGGGTGTGGTGTGCCAACGATGAGCGACAATGAATCGGTGAAGGATCCGAGCCCCAAGCGGCCTCGAGCGACGCTGCGGGACGTCGCCCGGCTGGCCGGCGTCGACCTCTCGACTGCGTCGCGTCTGCTGCGCAACCACGTCGCCGGCTATCGCGACGAGACACGCGAGCGCGTGCAGCGCGCTGCCGAACAGCTCGGCTACCGGACAAACGCGCAGGCGCGCGCCTTGCGTCTCGGCCGTCAAGAGGCGATCGCGATGCTCGTTCCCGATCTCGACAACTTCGGCTTCACGCAAGTGCTGCGCGGCGTGCAGGGGGCGTGCGACGAGCGCGGGTTCACGCTGCTCATCTCCGAGGTCCCGCCCGGCGAGGGCGAGAGCGCCCGGCGGCCGCCCGGGCTCGAGGGGCGCGTCGACGGAGTGCTCGTTGCGTTCGCGACGGCCGACGATCCCGATGTCGCCTCGTGGCTTGCGGGGCTCGAGCTGCCCGCCGTCTTCGTGCAGCGCGGCGCCCCGCACGCGCACGCGAGCGTCCTGCTCAATGAGGAGCGCAACGCGGCGACCGTCGTCGACTACCTCGTCGGCCTCGGGCATCGGGACATCGCGCACCTCTCTGGTTCCCTGCGCACCGACACCGGGCTGCGCCGTCATCGGGGCTTCGAGGAGGCGATCGCGCGCCACGATCTCATGATCCGTCCCCAGTGGCGTGCCGATGCCGAGTTCAGCATCGCCGGCGGCCGCGAGGCGACCTTCAGGATCATGGGCGTGAGCCCCGACAAGCGGCCCACGGCGATCGCCATCGACAGCCTCGTGGAGGCGATCGGCGCGCTCAGCGCGTTGCGCGAGATGGGGGTCTCGGTTCCCGGGGACGTGAGCGTGATGGCCATCGACGAGCACCTGGTCGCCGCACAGATGACGCCCCCGCTCACGACACTCCGACTGCCGCAGCAAGAACTGGGCCGACGCGCTGCGGAGATGCTCTTCGCCATGATCGACGGCGGGCCGGGGGAGCGCGTCATCCTCGACGGGCCGACCGAGATCATCGAGCGGGAGTCGACCGCGCCGCTGGTCCGCTGACGCGGGCGAGCGGCGCGTCCGCACGTTTCTACGCGTCGGCGAGCGTCGCGAGCAAGCGCTCCGCGATGAGCCGGGGAGCGCGCGAGCGCGCCTCGACGGTGCTGCCGGCCAGGTGCGGGGAGAGCGTCACTGCAGGCATGCGGCGCAACGGGTGGTCGGCGGGCAGGGGCTCGACGGAGAACACGTCGAGTCCGGCGCCGGCGAGCCGCCCGCCGCGCAGGGCGGCGATGAGCGCGGGCTCGTCCACGAGCTCGGCGCGGGCCGTGTTCACGACGACGGCTCCCTCGGGAAGCAGGGCGAGCTCGCGCTCGCCGACGAGACCGCGGGTCTCGGGGGTGGCGCGCGCGTGGAGCGTGAGCACGTCTGATCGCGCGAGCAGCGCGTCGAGGTCGAGCGGGACCGCGCCGGGGGGCGCCGCGCGCGCGTAGGGGTCCGTGTACGCGGCGTCCAGCTCGAATCCGGCGAGCCGCCGCAGCACGAGCGTGCCCACGGCTCCGAGCCCGATGAGGCCGATGCGGAGCCCGGCGAGCTCGTGGTGACCGTGCGCCGGTCGCTCGGGTCGCCATCCGCCGCTGCGGATCGAGTGGTGGTTCTCGCCGACGGCGCGCAACGCGCTCAGGATGAGCGCGACGGTGAGCTCGGCGACGGCGTTCGCGTTGCGTCCCGCGTTCGCGACGAGGGGGATGCCGCGGGCCTCGAGCGCTCCCCGGTCGATGTTCTCGGTGCCGGCCCGCAGGGTCGCGACGACGCGCAGCCGGGGCCATCGTTCGAGAGTCGCGGCGGTCAGCGGGAAGAACTGCGTGAGGACGGCGACCACGGCCGCGTCGTCGCCGTCGTCGCCGTCGAGGGCGGCCGGCACCGCCTCGGGCCCTTCGCGCTCGATCGCGAGGTTCGCCTGCACGGCCTGCTCGAACGGGATCCGCCACTGCGCACGCCGCACCTCGAGCCCGTCGCCGGCGAGCTGGGCGAGGGGAGCGCCGAGCTGCTCGGCGCTCATGAGCGGGTCGCCGATCACGAGCAGGGTGTCCACGGAACCTCCTGAAATCGATGGTCGATGGTCGATGGTCGATGCGATCGTCGGGGATGCCGCGTCCGCGTCACGGGGCGGCGAGCGTCTCGGCGCGTGCCCGGCGCTCGAACGCGGAGACGCGGGCGAGCGCGTCGACGTACGCGCGGTAGCCCTCCTCGAGCCGCGCGGACGCCGCACCCGGCTCGACCGTCACGGTCGACGTGCGCATCGCCCCGATCGCGCTCGACAGGTCGGGATGCACGGCGCTCGCCACGGCCGCGCACATCGCCGCGCCGCGCGCCCCCGGGTCGTCGTGCGGCGACGCCGTGACCGGCCGCGCGAGCACGTCCGCGAACAGCTGCAGCCACGCCTCGTTGCGCCCGGCGCCGCCCGCGACGTGGACGGCGTCGGCGGGCAGCAGCCCCGTGAGCAGCTCGACGTCGTGGCGATGGTTGAACGTGATGCCCTCGACCACCGCCCGCAGCAGGTGGTCACGATCGTGCCAGCCGCGCAGCCCGAGAAAGGCGGCGCCGTGCGGCTGTCCGCCGTTGCCCCCGTGCAGGTAGGGCAGGTAGACCGGGTCGCTCGAGTCCGGCGCGCGGCCGAGCACGCGCTCGAGCGTCCGCGGTCCGTGATCGTCGACGCCGAGCGCGCGCAACGCCCAGTCGACGTTCGAGGCCGCTGCGCGCGAGGTGCGTCGCGGCGCCCACAGGCCGCGGGTGGGGCCCGAACGGGAGTTCACCGCCGGGGACCGCGTCGGTCGCGTCGTGAGCTCCACGTTCACCCCGAACGTGCCCACGACGACGCACAGTCGGCGCGGCTCGAGGCCGATCGAGCCCGTGACCGCGGCGATGACGTCGTGCATGCCCGCCGCGACGGGGATGCCCGCGGGCAGCCCGGTGAGGGCGGCCGCGGAGGGACTCACCGTGCCGGCCGCCTCGCCGGGCTCGCGGATGGCGGGAAGCAGCCGGCGCAGCTCGCCGAGCCCGAACGCGTCGAGCGCGGCGTCGGAGTACTCCTGGGTGTCGGCATCGGCGAAGCACGCGCCCGCGTCCGTGCGATCCGTCGCGATCGTGCCCGTGAGCCGCAGCCGCAGCCAGTCCTTCGCCGCGAGGGCAGCGGACGCCGCGCGCAGCGAGTCCGGTTCGTGCCGTCGCAGCCAGTCGAGCAGGGGGGCGGGCGAGCCAGGGAAGGGCGTCTGCCCGGTCAGCTCGAGGATCGCGTCGAGCACGCCCTCCGCGCGCCAGTCGTCGACGACCCCGGCCGCACGCGTGTCGGAGGAGAGGATCGCCGGTCTCACCGGTCGCCCCACCTCGTCCACGAGCAGCACGCCGTCGCCGCGCGCCGCGAGGCCCACGCCGGCGACTTGGGAGGCGTCGACGCCTGGAGCGCTCAGCACGGAGCGCACGAGGGCCGCGACCGTGATCCACTGCGACTCGGGGTCCTGCTCGACCTGTCCGACGGGAGCGGGCTCGCGCGGCGTGATCACCCGATCCGTCGCGACGATCCGTCCGTCGGGCGCGAAGAGGGCCGCCTTGGTGGCCGTGCTGCCGCTGTCGATGCCCAGCAGGAGCGGCTCGCGGCCCGTCATCGCGTGCCGGGCGTCGGACCGGGGATGCGCGCGTAGTCCTCGGGGTCGAGCTCGAGGCTCGCCGCGGCGATCCAGCCGTCGACGTGCTCGGGGGTCCGCGCGCCCACGATGGCGCCCGTGACGCCGGGGAACCCGAGCGTCCACGCGACCGCCGCGGCGGCCTGCGAGACGCCGTGGCGGGCGGCGACCGCGGCGATCGCGTCGCCCGTCGCGAGGTTCTGCTCGAGGCGCTCCGTGAAGGCCGGGCTGCGGCGGCGCCAGTCGTCCTCGGGCAGCGACGCGACGCGCTCGCGCGAGAACGCGCCCGTGAGCAGCCCGGATCCCATAGGGCTGTAGACGACTGCTCCCGTGCCGTGCTCGGAGCACCAGGGCAGCAGCGACTCGGCGGCCTCGCTCTGGATCGCCGAGAACGGCGGCTGCACCGCGTCGACGTGTGCGATCGCCTCGGCGCGCGCGACCGCCTCCACGTCGTGGTTCGACAGGCCGATGGCGCGCAGCTTGCCCTCGGCGCGCAGGTCGACGAGGGTCTGCCAGTACTGCTCGAGCGGCACGTCGTCGCTCGGCCAGTGCACGAAGTAGAGGTCGATGCGCTCGACCCCGAGCCGCGCGAGGGACTCGTCGACCTGACGGCGCAGCACGGAGTCCTCGCCGCGGCGCTTCGAGCCCGCGCGCCGGTTCTGCGGGTCCCAGACCATGCCGCCCTTCGTGAAGACGAGCGGGCGCTCCGCCTCCGAGTACGGGGCGAGCGCCCGACGCACGACCTGCTCCGCGTGGCCGAGACCGTACACAGCGGCCGTGTCGATCCAGTCGACGCCGCTCTCGACGGCATGCCGGATGGCGGCGATCGACAGCTCGTCGTCTTGCGGACCCCACGACGACACCCAGTCCCCGCCGCCCAGGGCCCACGAGCCGAAGCCCACCCGGCTGATCTGCATGCCCGTGCGCCCGAGCGGTGCGCGGGGAAGTGTCGTCATCGACGTGTCCTCTCTCGTCTGCGGTCGTGTGCTCTCGCGGTCGGTCAGGCGTGCAGGACCACGAGCTTGGCGTGCACGAGCTCCTCGACGGCGTAGCGCACGCCCTCGCGCCCCTGGCCCGACCCCTTCACGCCGCCGTAGGGCATGTGGTCGGCGCGGAAGGAGGGCGGCATGTTGACGAGCACGGTGCCCGACTCCACGCGGGCGGCGAAGTCCATCGCCGGGCCGAGCTCGCTCGTGTAGACCGAGGTGTTGAGGCCGAAGTCGCTCGCGTTGACGAGCGCGAGCGCGTGCTCCGCGTCGCGCACGGGGACGATCGAGACGACGGGACCGAAGACCTCGCGGCACACGAGGTCGCTCGTGGGCGGCACGTCGGTCATGAGGGTCGGCTCGATGAGCGCGCCCTGCCGCCCGCCGCCGCACACGACGCGCGCGCCATCGGCCGCGGCCGCGCGGATCCACGCGCGTACGCGCTCCGCCGCGGCGTCGGTGACGAGGGGCCCGACGACGGTCGTCTCGAGCGCCGGGTCGCCGAACGGCAGGCGCGCAACGATGCGGGCCAGCCGCTCCGTCAGCTCGGGGGCGACGAGCTCGTCGACGTAGAGCCGCTGCAGCGAGACGCACGCCTGGCCGGAGTTGACGAAGCCTGCGGACGCCGCGTCCGACGCCGCGCGCTCGAGGTCCGCGGAGCGATGCACGTACATCGCGGTCGCCGAGCCGAGCTCGAGGATGTGGAGCTTGCGGGGGGAGCGGGCCTTGAGCCCCCAGCCGACCTCGGCCGAGCCGGTGAAGGTGAGCACGGCGACGCGCGGGTCGTCGAGCCACGCGCCGACGATGGGCTCCGCGGGCCCGGTGACGAGGGTGAGCCATCCCGGCTCGAGCCCGGCCTGCGCGAGCGCCTCGGCGAGCAGCACTGCGCCGAGCGGCGCCTTGTCGGAGGGCTTGAGCACCACCGGGCACCCCGCCGCGAGCGCGGGGCCGACCTTGTGTGCAACGAGGTTGAGAGGGAAGTTGAACGGAGTGACGGCGGCGACGATGCCGCGCGGCTCCGGGATCGTGAGCGCGAACGTGCCTGCTCCGGCCTCGGTCGCCTCGAGGGGCACGCGCTCGCCTGGCAGGCGCCGCGCCTCCTCCGCCGCCCACGCGAGGGTGCCGACGGCGCGCGCGACCTCGGCGCGCGCCGCGGCGATCGGTTTGCCCATGTCGCGCTGGATGGTGCGCGCGAACTCCTCGGCGCGCGCCGCGATGAGCGCGGAGGCGCCGGCGAGCACCGCGTGCCGCCTCGGCACGGGCAGCCCTCGTGCGAGCGCGGCGGCCGCCTGGTCGACGGCGGCGAGGGCCTCGTCGCGGCCGTCCGTCGGCACGGAGCCGATCGGCTCGCCCGTCCACCGGTCCCGACGCGTCTCGGCGGTGCGTGTCGCCATCCCTGCTCCAAACGATTGCATTGCGGCACGCATCGCCGCGCATCCCGAGTGTAACCCCGGGATCGCGCATGATGCAAACGTTTGTACAGCCGAGCTCCGGGAGGAGCAGGGCAGGAGTGCCGAGCGGATCGGCGCAGGAGCTCCCAGCGCAGCGGTGCAGGAAGGGCCAGCGCGGCGGCGGGAAGGCCAGTGGAGCGGCACGAGAAGGGCCGGTGGGGCGGCCCGGAGAGCCGGGAGCCTGTCGAGACGCGACGGCCGAGCCCGGAAGCGCCGAACACGCGCTCGCGCGCGCCGCGGAGGGCGCGGACGCGCGAGCGCTCGTGTCAGGCGATGCGCGCGTACGCCGGGATCGTGAGGAACTCCGTGAGCTCGTCCGCGAGCGCGAGGTCGAGGAAGATGGCGCGTGCCTCCTCGATGCGCGCGAGCACGTCCTCGTCGTCGACCGTCGACGTGAGCGCGTCGACCTCCTCGGCGACGACGCGCTCGACGAGCTCGCGCGTCACGCGCTCGCCGTCGCTGAGCGTCACGTCGTTGTGCAGCCACTGCCAGACCTGGCTGCGCGAGATCTCGGCGGTGGCCGCGTCCTCCATGAGGGAGAAGATCGCGACGGCCCCGAGGCCCCCGAGCCACGCGGCGATGTACTGGATGGCGACGCTCACGGCGTTGCGCAGGCCGGCCTCGGTGCACTCACCGGGGGTCGAGGCGATGTCCGCGAGCTGCGCGGCGTCGACGTGCACGTCCTCGCGCACGCGATCGATCTGGTTCGGCCGGTCGCCGAGCACGGCGTCGAACTCCTCCCGGCACAGCGGCACGAGGTCGGGGTGGGCCACCCATGAGCCGTCGAAGCCGTCGTGCGCCTCCCGGCGCTTGTCGGCGTGCACCTTCTCGAACGCGACCGCGTTCGCCTGCGGGTCGCGCCGGTTCGGGATGAAGGCCGCCATGCCGCCGATGGCATGAGCGCCGCGCTTGTGGCACGTGTGGACGAGCAGCTCGGTGTACGCGCGCATGAAGGGCACCGTCATCGTCACCGAGTTGCGGTCGGGCAGCACGTAGGCGCGCCCGCGGCGGCGGAAGCACTTGATGATCGAGAACATGTAGTCCCAGCGCCCCGCGTTGAGGCCGGCGGAGTGCTCGCGCAGCTCGTAGAGGATCTCCTCCATCTCGAACGCCGCCGGGAACGTCTCGATGAGCACGGTCGCGCGGATCGTGCCGCGCGGGATGCCGAGGATCTCCTGGGCCCGCACGAAGACGTCGTTCCACAGTCGCGCCTCGAGGTGCCCCTGGAGCTTCGGCAGGTAGAAGTAGGGGCCGCTGCCGCGCTCGAGCTGCAGGCGCGCGCAGTGGAAGAGGTAGAGGCCGAAGTCCACGAGCGCGCCCGCGACGGGCTCGCCGTCGACCGCGATGTGACGCTCGTCGAGGTGCCAGCCGCGCGGGCGCACGAGGATCGCGGGCAGAGGCCCGTCGTGCAGCGCGTAGGAGCGGCCGTCGGGCGCGGCGAACTCGATCGTGCCGCGGACCGCGTCGAGCAGGTTGAGCTGGCCCTGCACGACGTTCGGCCACAGGGGCGTGTTCGCGTCCTCGAAGTCGGCGAGCCACACCTTCGCGCCCGAGTTGAGCGCGTTGATCGTCATCTTGCGCTCGGTGGGCCCCGTGATCTCCACGCGGCGGTCGGCGATGTCGGCCGCGGGAGGAGCGACGCGCCATGCCGGATCCTCGCGGATCGCGCGCGTCTCCTCGAGGAAGCCGAGGTCGGCGCCCTCGTCGAGCGCGCGCTGGCGCTCGACGCGAGCCGCGAGGAGCGCCCGGCGGCGGGGCTCGAACTCGCGGTGCAGCGTCGCGACGAAGTCGAGCGCCGACTCGGTGAGGATCTCGTCGCTGCGGGGTCCTGCGGCTGCCTCGGTCAACGTCGCCTGCATGGGACTTCCTGTCGTCGAAGGGAACGGTTCACTCGGAGAGCGACGGTAGGAGCGCCGCGTTCCGACGGTCAAGCCGCGTTCCGCCCCGCGAGATGACGGGTCCCGGGCCGCGAGACGGGGGAGGGGGCGCCCCGCAGACGCGGCCGGTACCATGGTCGGGACATGGCCTCCATCTACGACTGCTCGGTCGAGAGCGAGCTTCTCGAGGGGATGCGCCTGGCCCGTCGGGCGATCGGGCGCGGCGACCTCGTCGTCATCCCGACCGACACGGTGTACGGCATCGCGGCCGACGCCTTCTCGCCGGACGCCGTGCGCAAGCTGCTCGCGGCGAAGGAGCGCACCGCGCCCCCGCCCGTGCTCGTGCCGGGCATCCCGACGCTCGAGGCGCTCGCGGAGGCGGTGCCCGCGCAGGTGCGCGCGCTCGTCGAAGCGTTCTGGCCCGGCGGGCTCACGGTCATCCTCCCGGCGCGCTCGTCGCTGCAGTGGGACCTCGGCGACACGGGCGGCACGGTCGCGCTGCGCATGCCGCGCAATCGCATCGCGCTCGAGCTGCTCGCCGAGACGGGCCCGCTCGCCGTCTCGAGCGCGAACATCAGCGGGCGGCCCGCCGCGATGACGGCCGCGGAGGCGCTCGCGGCGCTCGGCGATCGCGTGAGCGTCTACCTCGAGGACGGTCCTGCCGGATCCGAGTACGATGCCGCCGGCCGCGACCCCGCGTCCACGATCGTCGACGCGACCGCCCTCGCGCGCGGCGAGGGCAGGATCCGCATCGTCCGCCACGGCGTGCTGAGCGACGAGCAGATCGCCGACGTCGTCGGGGCGGACGCGTGCGCATAGCCTTCTACGCCCTCGTCGGCGGGGTCTCCGCCGTCGTCACGTTCCTGCTCGCGTGGGCGACGTGGCGCGTCGGCATGCGCTTCCGGCTGTACCCGCCCATCCGGGACCGCGACGTGCACTCGCGCCCGACCCCGCGGCTCGGCGGTGTCGCGATGTTCCTCGGGTTCGCCGCCGCTATCGCGGTCGCCTCCCAGCTCGACGAGTTCGCGCCCGTCTTCCACGGGACGATCAACGTGTGGGCCGTGTTCGGCGCGGCCCTCCTCATCGTCGTCGTGGGCGCGATCGACGACCTCGTCGACCTCGACTGGCTCGTCAAGCTCGCCGCGCAAGTGCTCGCGGCGGGCATCCTCGCGTGGGGCGGCGTGCAGGTGTTCTCGCTGCCGATCGCGGGCTGGACGATCCTGCCCTCTGACCTCTCGCTCGCCCTCACGGTCTTCATCGTCGTGCTCGTCATGAACGCCGTGAACTTCATCGACGGCCTCGACGGCCTCGTCGCGGGCGTCGCCCTCATCGCGAGCGTCGTCTTCTTCATCTACAGCTACGTGCTGCAGCACGACTCGCGACTGGAGTACTACAACCTCGCGACGCTCATCACGGTCGTGCTCGGCGGCGCGTGCGCGGGGTTCCTGCCGTTCAACTGGCGGCGGGAGTCGAAGGGCGTGCTCGTGCGGCCGGCCCGGCTGTTCATGGGGGACTCGGGCGCGCTCTTCGTGGGACTGCTCATGGCGACCTCGGCCGTGTCGGTCACGGGCAACCTCAACCCCTCGCCCATCGCGAACGAGGTGCCGCTCGCGCGCTCCGACATCGCGCCCGTGATCATCCCGATCGTGCTGCCCATCACGATCCTCGCGGTGCCGCTTGCGGACTTCGCGCTCGCGGTCGTGCGGCGCGTTTACGCCGGCAAGTCGCCGTTCGCGGCCGATCGCAAGCACTTGCACCACCGCCTGCTCGACATGGGGCACACCCACCTGCACGCCGTGCTCGTCTTCTACGCGTGGACGACCGTCGTCGCCGTCGGCTGTCTGCTGCCGTTCTTCCGCATCCGCTGGTACTGGGCGCTCGCCTTCATCGTCGTCGGGCTCATCGCGTGCACGGTCGTGACGCTCCTGCCGCTCACCCGTCGGCGCGCGCTCGACACCCTCGTCGCCGCCCCGGACGACGACTCGCATCCCGCGGCGCCCGCCGCCCCCGACGCGCCCGGGCCCGAGGTTCCCGCGCTCGACGCGGCGCCCCCGCGATCCTCCACTCCTGCCCCCCGGAAGGACTCCGCATGACGGTCGCACCGCTGCTCCGCCGCATCCTGCGCTACGGCGCGATCCTCGCCGTCGGCGTGGCCCTCGTCGGCGGGGTCGTGGGACTCGTCGTCGCGGGCGGCCCCGGCCTCGTGGGGGCGCTCCTCGGCGCCGTCGCGAGCGCGCTCTTCCTCGCGCTCACGGCCGTGAGCGTGCTCGTCGCGGGCCGCGCGACGCACGGCGACCTCCTGCACCCCGCGTTCTTCGCGATCGTGCTCGGATCGTGGATCCTCAAGTTCGTGCTCTTCCTCGTGCTCGGCCTGTGGCTGCGCGACCAGGAGTGGCTGCAGCCGGTCGCGTTCTTCGTCGCGGTCATCGTCTCCGTCGTGGGCTCGCTCGTCGTCGACGTCGTCGCGATCCAGCGCTCGAGGATGCCCTATGCGAGCGACGTCTCGCTCCCGGGGGAGCGCGAGGACGGTCCGCGCGGCTGACAGGGGGCGCCAGGCCGCGTCCGCGGTGTCTTCCCAGCTGATTCCTTGATATCGTTGACGAGGACACCCCCGTACTTCTCTTCGTGCCCATTCACGCCCTGATTCTGGAGAAAGCGCTGCTAGCTAACGCTTCCGCCTCGTTGCTCTCGCTCGCCGCCGATGACGGCTCGAGCGGGGGCTTTGTGGGCCCCTCGATCGCCGAGTTCTTCCCCGAGCCCGTGCTCTTCGTCGGCACGCCCTTCGAGATGAACCGCATCATGCTCATCCGCGTGCTCGTGGTGATCGCGATCATGGTCGTCGTCGGGCTCTCGGTGCGCCGGATGAAGGTCGTCCCCGGCCGCTGGCAGAGCCTCATCTAGATGGGCATCAACATCCCGCGCCTCAACGTCGCGCAGGAGCTGCTCGGCGAGAAGGACGGCAAGCGCTTCACGCCGCTCATCACGACGATCTTCGCGCTCGTGTTCGGCATGAACATCATGGGCATCGTGCCGGGACTGCAGATCGCCGGCACGTCGGTCATCGGCCTGCCGATCGTGCTCGCGATCGTCTCCTACGTGGCCTTCATCTACGCGGGCGTCAAGAAGCACCCCGGCGCGTTCTTCAAGAACGCGCTCGTCCCGCCGGGCGTGCCGTGGCCGTTCTACATCATCGTGACGCCCATCGAGTTCGTCTCGACGTTCGTGCTGCGGCCCGTGACGCTCGTGCTCCGACTCACGATGAACATGATCGTCGGGCACCTGCTGCTCGTGCTCTTCTTCACGGCGACGTCGTTCTTCTTCTTCACCCTCGGGAGCTGGCCGGGCGTGCTCGGTGTGGGCACGCTGCTGTTCGGCTTCGCCTTCACCCTCTTCGAGATCCTGGTGGCCATCCTCCAGGCCTACGTCTTCGCCCTGCTCACCGCGGTCTACATCCAGCTGGCGCTGGCTGACGCCCACTAAGAACCCGGTCTCGGCCGGGCTCACCAACGGAAGGAAACACACGTGGACGCTACATCCGTACTCGCGGCGGTCTCCGGAAACATCGCGACCGTCGGCTACGGCCTCGCCGCGATCGGCCCCGCCATCGGCGTCGGCATCGTCGTCGGCAAGACGATCGAGTCGGTCGCCCGCCAGCCCGAGCTCCAGGGCCGCCTGACGACCCTCATGTACATCGGCATCGCCTTCACCGAGGCGCTCGCGCTCATCGGTATCGCGACGTACTACATCTTCACGGCCTGATCGGGGTCTCCTCGTGGAGCACACGCTGATCCGGGCGGCGGAGGACCACAATCCCCTCCTCCCCGCGACCCCCGACCTGATCTGGGGATCGCTCTGCTTCGTGGCCCTTCTCGTGTTCTTCTGGCGGTACGTGCTGCCGCGCATGCAGAAGACCCTCGACGAGCGCTCCGCGCGCATCGAGGGCAACATCGAGAAGGCCGAGCAGGCTCAGGCCGAGGCGCAGCACGCGCTCGAGGAGTACACCCAGCAGCTCGCCGACGCGCGGGCCGAGGCCGCGAAGATCCGCGAGCAGGCGCGCGTGGACGGCCAGAGGATCCTCGCCGAGCTCAAGGAGCAGGCGCAGGCCGAGGCGGCCCGCATCACCGCGAACGCGCAAGCGCAGATCGAGGCGGAGCGGCAGGCCGCCCTCGTGTCGCTGCGCGCGGAGGTGGGCACGCTCGCGATCGAGCTCGCCTCGAGCGTCATCGGGGAGGTGCTCTCCGACGACGCGCGCGCGACCGCGGTCGTCGACCGCTTCCTCGCCGAGCTCGAGGCGAGCGAGAAGGCGCAGGCGTAGATGGGCTCCGCGACGAGGGAGGCGCTCGCAGCCGCACGGTCGACCCTCGCGGGCATCGACCGGTCGTCGGCCGCGGTCACGGGCGCCCAGCTGCTCGCCGCGACCCGCTCGCTCGGCGCGTTGGCCCCGCTGCGGGCCGCGCTCGCCGACCCGTCCGCCGATGAGAGCGCCAAGCGCACGCTCGTGGCCGCGGTGTTCCGCGGCTTCGAGGCGGACGCGCTCGCGGTGCTCGACACCGTCGCCGCCTCGCGCTGGTCGGACCAGGACGAGCTCGTCGAGGGCGTCGAGGAGCTCGGGATCCGGGCGATCGCGATCGGCGCGGAGGGCGTCGACATCGAGGGCGAGCTGTTCGCGATCGGACGCGTGGTCGCCTCCGACGCCGAGCTCGAGCTCGCGCTCGGAAGCAAGCTCGGCGCGGCCGACCAGAAGCTCGCGCTCGTGGACCGGCTCTTCGCCGCGAAGGCGAGCGAGCCCACGCTCACGATCGTGCGGCACCTCGTCGAGCAGCCGCGCGGGCGCAGCTTCCGCGAGGCGCTGCGGCGGGCGTCCTTCATCGTCGCGGACGAGTCGGGCAGCGCGATCGCGATCGTCACGAGCGCGACGCCGCTCCCCCCACGGCAGCGCGAGCGGCTCGAGCGCAGCCTCGAGGAGCGATACGGGCGCGCCGTGCGCGTCAACGAGGTTGTCGACCCCGCCGTCGTCGGCGGCGTGCGCGTGCAGGTCGGCACCGATGTCATCGACGGCACCGTGGCGGCGCGGCTGACCGACCTCCGCCTCCGACTCGCCGGCTGAGCGGCGCGACGCGCGCGGCTCCCGGGATCGACAAGCGTAGACACTAAGGAACGAACAATGGCAGACATCACGATCAGCCCGGACGAGATCCGGAACGCCCTTCAGGACTTCGTGCGCGCGTACGACCCCGAGCGGGCGAGCACGACCGAGGTCGGCCACGTGCTCGACGCCGCCGACGGCATCGCGCACGTCGAGGGGCTGCCGGGTGTCATGGCCAACGAGCTCATCCGCTTCGCGGACGGCACGCTCGGCCTCGCGCAGAACCTCGACGAGAACGAGATCGGCGCCATCGTGCTCGGCGAGTTCGCGGGCATCGAGGAGGGCATGGAGGTCACGCGCACGGGCGAGGTGCTCTCGGTCGCCGTCGGCGACGGCTACCTCGGCCGCGTCGTCGACCCGC
>JAATFA010000037.1 GCA_015655445.1 Actinomycetales bacterium
GAGGAAGGTGAAGAGCATGCCGCCGCCGATGAGGAGCGTGTCCACGCGCGGCAGGAGGTGCTCGATGACGCCGAGCTTGTCGCTCACCTTCGACCCGCCGAGCACGACGGCGTATGGGCGCTCGGGCGACTCGGTGAGGCGCTCGAGCACGTCGAGCTCCTTCGCGATGAGCAGGCCGGCGGCGCTCGGCAGCAGCTGCGCGAGCTCGAACACGCTCGCCTGCTTGCGGTGCACGACGCCGAAGCCGTCCGAGACGACGACGTCGCCGAGCTCGGCGATGCGCCGCGCGAAATCGGTGCGCTCCGCCGCGTCCTTGCTCGTCTCGCCCGGGTCGAAGCGCAGGTTTTCGAGCATCGCGACCTCGCCGTCGGCGAGGCCCTCGACGACCGCGTGCGCCTCCGGCCCGATCGTGTCGTGGGCGAAGGCGACGGGCGAGCCGAGGAGCTCCCCCATCCGCCGGGCGACGGACTCGAGGCTGTACCGCGCGTCGGGCGCGCCGTCGGGCCGGCCGAGGTGCGACATCGCGACGACGCGCGCGCCGGATCCGCGGAGCCGCTCGATCGTCGGGACGGATGCGCGGATGCGTCCGTCGTCGGTGATCCGCCCGTCCTCGAGCGGCACGTTGAGATCGCAGCGGAGAAGGACCGTCATGCCGCTCAGCGAGCCGAGCGACTCGATCGTGCGCAGGGCCACGGTGCCGCTAGAGCCGTTCGGCGACGTACTCGGTGAGGTCGACGAGCCGGTTCGAGTAGCCCCACTCGTTGTCGTACCACGAGTAGAGCTTGACCTGGTCGCCGAGCACCTTCGTGAGGGGCGCGTCGTAGATCGAGGAGTGCGGGTCGCTCACGATGTCGCTCGAGACGATCGGGTCCTCCGAGTACTTGAGGATTCCCTTGAGCGGGCCCGCGGCCGCCTCGCGGTATGCGGCGTCGATCTCCTCGGCCGTCACCGAGCGCGAGGCGACGACGGTGAGGTCGGTGATCGATCCGGTCGGCACGGGCACGCGCAGCGAGTAGCCGTCGAGCTTCCCGTTGAGCTCGGGGAGCACGAGGCCGATCGCCTTCGCCGCGCCCGTCGAGGTCGGCACGATGTTGATCGCGGCGGCACGAGCACGGCGCAGGTCGCGGTGGGGGCCGTCCTGCAGGTTCTGGTCGGCGGTGTACGCGTGCACAGTCGTCATGAGGCCGCGCTCGATGCCGAAGGCGTCGTGGAACACCTTTGCGAGCGGCGCGAGGGAGTTCGTCGTGCACGACGCGTTCGAGATGATGTGGTGGTTCGCCGGGTCGTACGTCTCGTGATTGACGCCGAGGACGAACGTTGCGTCCTCGCCCTTCGCCGGCGCCGAGATGATGACCTTCTTCGCGCCCGCCTCGATGTGCTTGGCGGCGAGCTTGGCATCGGTGAAGCGCCCCGTGGACTCGATGACGATGTCGACGCCCAGATCCCCCCACGCGAGAGCGGTGGGGTCGCGCTCCTCGAGCACGGTGATCGGCTTGCCGTTGACGACGATCGCGTCGCCCTCGAGCTCGACGGTCGCGTCGAGGCGGCCCGTGATCGAGTCGTAGGTGAGCAGATGGGCGAGCGTCGCGTTGTCGGTGAGGTCGTTGACGGCGACGATCTCCAGATCGCTGCCCTTCGCGAGAGCGGCACGGAAGTAGTTGCGGCCGATCCGGCCGAAGCCGTTGATGCCGATCTTGGCCAAAGAGATCTCCTGAGGCTTGTGCGCCCGTCGAGGCGCGAGGTGGTGGTAGAGACGCGAGGTGGTAGAGGAACGGGTGGCCGGACATGCGCCCGGCCACCCGGATCGCGGGCCAGCCGGACGTTACGACAGTACCAGGAGCCCGTTCGTCTTTTCGCGGGCGGCGGCGAAGCGCTGCGCCGCGTTCTCCCAGTTCACGACGTTCCACCAGGCCTTGACATAGTCGGCCTTGACGTTCTGGTAGTCGAGGTAGAACGCGTGCTCCCACATGTCGAGCTGGAGCACCGGGATCGTGCCGAGCACGGTGTTGCCCTGCTGGTCGAAGAGCTGGTGGATGAGCAGCTTCTGGCCGATCGGGTCCCAGCCGAGCACGGCCCAGCCGGAGCCCTGCAGGCCCGTCGCCGCGGCCGCGAAGTGTGCCTGGAAGCCGTCGAAGGACCCGAAGAACTCGTCGATCGCCGCCGCGAGCTCGCCCGTCGGCTTGTCGCCGCCGTCCGGCGACATGTTCGTCCAGAAGATCGAGTGGTTGACGTGGCCGCCGAGGTTGAAGGCCAGGTCCTTCTCGAGCTTGTTGACGTTCGCGAGATCGCCGTTCGCCCGCGCCTCGGCGAGCTTCTCCAGCGCCGTGTTCGCGCCCGCGACGTACGTCGCGTGATGCTTGTCGTGGTGCAGCTCCATGATGCGAGCGCTGATGTGCGGCTCGAGCGCGGCGTAGTCGTACGGCAGGTCCGGAAGAGTGTAGTCAGCCATCGAGATTCTCCTTGAGAGGTCGGTTCTCCGGCGGCTCCGATGCGCCGTCGGGCGACTCGTTCAGTCTATCGAGGCAACCACTCGGCTCCCTGCGAACTTCCCGCCTCCGTCCAGTCGCCGTGCAGCCGGCTCAGGCTCGCGCACGACGCGCGCTGAGGGCGCGGCGACGGGGACCGGGTTAGACGTCCTGCAGCTCGGGCGGCAGGCTCGCCTCGGTGCCGGGCACCCCGAGCTCGGCCGCGCGCTTGTCCGCCATGGCGAGGAGTCGGCGGATGCGACCGGCGACGGCGTCCTTCGTCATGGGCGGATCGGCGTGGTGCCCGAGCTCGTCGAGGCTCGCGTCCCGGTGCGCGAGCCGCAGCTCCCCCGCGTAGCGCAAGTGCTCGGGCACCTCCGGGCCGAGGATCTCGAGCGCACGCTCGACGCGCGCGCACGCGGCGACGGCCGCCTGGGCCGAGCGCCGCAGGTTCGCGTCGTCGAAGTTGACGAGGCGGTTCGCGGTCGCACGCACCTCGCGCCGCTGACGCAGCTCCTCCCACGCGGTGAGCGTCGCGGTCGCGCCCATGTGGGCGAGCATCGCGGCGATCGCCTCGCCGTCGCGGATGACGACGCGATGCACGCCGCGCACCTCGCGCGCCTTCGCGCTCACCCCCAGGCGGCCGGCGGCCCCGACGAGGGCCATCGCGGCCTCGTTGCCCGGGCAGGCGACCTCGAGCGCCGCGGACCGGCCCGGGTCGGTGAGCGACCCCTGCGCGAGGAAGGCGCCGCGCCACACGGCGCGCAGCTCCTCGGGCGAGCCCGTCGTGAGGCGATTGGGGAGCCCGCGGATGGGGCGCCGGCGTGCGTCGAGCAGACCCGTCTGGCGCGCGAGCGTCTCGCCTCCGTCGATGACGCGCACGAGGTACGAGCTCGAGCGGCGCAGGCCCGATGCGGGCACGACGGCGACGTCGGCGCGCACGCCGTAGACCTCCGCGAGATCCTTGCGCACGTGGCGCGCGAGCTGCGGCGAGTCGAGCTCGGCTTCCACGGCGATGCGGCCGGAGATGACGTGCAGGCCGCCCGCGAAGCGCAGGATCGTCGCGACCTCGGCGGCGCGCACGGCCGTCCTTCCCGGGTCGACGGCGAGCAGTTCGTCCTTGACGTCGGCGGTCAGAGCCACGAGGCCGTTCCCTTCCTCTACTCCCGACCGAGGTCCCGGTGCTTGACGCTCACCGCGACGCCGGGAAGTCCGCGAAGGCGCGTCGCGAGCTCCTCGGCCACCGCGACGGAACGGTGCTTTCCCCCGGTGCACCCTACGGCGATCGTAGCGTGTCTCTTGTTCTCTCGCTGATAGCCGGAGAGCACCGGGACGAGCGCTCCCGCGTAGCCGTCGATGAACTCCTCGGCGCCCTCCTGCCCGAGCACGTACGCGCGCACGCGCTCGTCGAGGCCCGTGTACGGCCGCAGCTCGGGGATCCAGAACGGGTTCGGCAGGAAGCGGCAGTCGGCGACGAGGTCGGCATCGGCGGGGAGCCCGTACTTGTAGCCGAAGCTCAGAACCGTCACGCGCAGCTCGCGGTCGTGCTCCTCGCCGAACCGCTCCGCGATCGTCGTCGCGAGCTGGTGGATGTTGAGCTCGGAGGTGTCGAGGATGACGTCGCTCGTCGCGCGCAGCTCGCTCATGCGCGCGCGCTCGGCCGCGATCCCGTCGAGGACGGTTCCGTTGCCCTGCAGCGGGTGCGGGCGCCGCACCTGCTCGAACCGTCGCACGAGCGCAGCGTCCGTCGCGTCGAGAAAGAGCATGCGCACGGAGACGTGGTCGCGCAAGTGCTCGACGGCCTCCTGCGCGTCCGCGAACAGGCGGCCGCCGCGCACGTCGATGATCGCCGCGATGCGCGGCAGGCTCTCGCCCGCGCGCTGGGCGAGGTCGACGAGGGGGCCGAGCATCTGCGGCGGGAGGTTGTCGACGACGTACCAGCCGAGGTCCTCGAGCGCGTTGCCCACGGTCGAGCGACCCGCGCCGGACATGCCCGTGACGATGAGAACCTGCTGGCTGGACGTCTCGTCGCTCATCGTGTCCCGCTCGTCCCCTCCGCGCGTTCGACGGCGTCCCCCAGCCTAGCCGTGCCGCGATCCTCCTCCGGAGGATCGGACACGTCCGCGCGGCCCTCCACGGACCCGCGGACGGCGGGCGCACCCGCGAGTCCGCTCGCCGCGGTGTCGCGCAGGCGCTCGACGATCGTCGCGGCGAGGGTCGGCCCGATGCCGTGCACCTCCGCGATCGCGCTCGCGTCGGCGCTGCGCAAGCGTGCGACCGAGCCGAAGTGACGCAGGAGCTCGCGCACGCGCGCGGGCCCGAGCCCCGGGATCTCGGCGAGGACCGTCGAGATGTCGCGCTTGCGCCGCTGCCGCTGGTGCGTGATCGCGAAGCGGTGGGCCTCGTCGCGGATGCGCTGGATGAGGAAGAGCGCGTCGCTGTTGCGCGGCAGGATGACGGGGAAGTCGCTCCCCGGCAGCCAGATCTCCTCGAGCCGCTTGGCAATCCCCGCGATCTGGATGCCCGTGACCCCGCTGTCGGCGAGCGCTCGCGCCGCGGCCGCCACCTGCGGCTGCCCGCCGTCGACGAGGAGGAGCTGGGGGCGGTAGGAGAATCGCCGCGGCCGTCCCGCGTCGAGCTCGTCGGCGTCGGCGTCGCGCGCGTCCGGCGTGTCGTCCGTCTGCCCCGCCTGCTCGGCCTCCTCGGCGCTCAGGCGTGCGAGCCTGCGGCGCAGCACCTGGTAGAGCGACTCGGTGTCGTCGGTCGACTCCGCGATCGTGAAGCGGCGGTAGAGGTCCTTGCGCGGCAGCCCGTCCTCGAACACGACCATCGAGGCGACGATGTTCGTGCCGGAGAGGTGCGAGACGTCGAAGCACTCCATGCGCAGGGGCGCCTGCTCCATCCCGAGCGCCTCCTGGATGTCGGCGAGCGCGTGCGATCGCGCGACGAAGTCGCCGCTGCGCCGCGTCTTGTAGAGGGTGAGGGCGCTCGCGGCGTTCGTGCGCGCCGTCTCGAGGAGCGCGGCCTTCTCCCCCCGTCGTGGCACGCGCACCTCGACGCGACCGCCGTCGCGCAGCCCCGAGAGCCACTCCTCGAGCTCGGCGGTGTCTTCGGGCAGCACCGGCACGAGCACCTCGCGCGGCGGCTCGTCCTCCTCGTACGCGTTCTGCACGACCGACTCGACGAGCTCGCCGAGCTCGACGTCGAGCTCCTTGTCGACGACCCACGAGCGCACGCCGCGGATGCGGCCGCCGCGCACGCGGAACTGCTGCACGGCGGCGGCGAGCTCGTCCTCGGCGATGCCGAACACGTCCGCGTCGACGTGCTCGCGCAGCACGACCGCGCTCTTCTCGAGCGCGTTCTCGAGAGCGGCGATCTGGTCGCGGTAGCGCGCAGCGGACTCGAAGTCGAGCTCGGCGGCGGCCGCGCGCATGCGCTGCTGCAGCCCCGCGATGTAGCGCGAGTCGTTGCCGGCCATGAACGAGGCGAAGTCGTGCGCGATCGCGCGGTGCTCGTCGACGCCGATGCGCCCGACGCACGGCGCCGAGCACTTGCCGATGTCCCCGAGCAGGCACGGCCGGCCCGTCTGCTGCGCGCGCGCGTAGATGCCGTCGCTGCACGAGCGCATGGGGAACGCCTTGAGCATCTGGTCCATCGTGTCCCGGATCGCCCACACCTTCGTGTACGGGCCGAAGTAGCGCGCTCCGCGGATGCGGCGGTTGCGGGTGACGAGCACGCGCGGCACAGGCTCGCCGAACGTGATCGCGAGGTAGGGGTAGGACTTGTCGTCGCGGAACTGCACGTTGAACGGCGGCGAGAACTCCTTGATCCACGTGTACTCGAGCTGGAGCGCCTCGAACTCCGTCGCGACGACCGTCCACTCGACGCTCGACGCCGTGAGCACCATGTGGCGCGTGCGCTCGTGGAGGCTGCGCAGCGGCTGGAAGTAGTTGCTGAGCCGCGCGCGCAGGTTCTTGGCCTTGCCGACGTAGAGCACGCGGCCGTTCGCGTCGCGGAAGCGGTAGACGCCCGGCTGGGTGGGGATCTCCCCCGGCCGCGGCCGGTACGGCACGGTGTCGCTCATCCGGCCTCCCCGCGCCATCACACGCCCGCGAGGATCTCGCGCAGGAAGACCCCCGTCTGGCTCTCCTCGACGCGCGCGATCTGCTCGGGGGTGCCGGTCGCGATCACGCGTCCGCCGCCGGCACCGCCCTCGGGGCCGAGGTCGATGATCCAGTCGGCCGACTTGACGACGTCGAGGTTGTGCTCGATGACGATGACGGTGTTGCCCTTGTCGACGAGCCCGCCGAGCACGAGCAGGAGCTTGCGCACGTCCTCGAAGTGGAGTCCCGTCGTCGGCTCGTCGAGCACGTAGACGCTGCGCCC
>JAATFA010000045.1 GCA_015655445.1 Actinomycetales bacterium
AGCGCGATCGTCGACTCGCCGCCCTCGAGGCTGAACCGGCGCTGGCCGACGTACTTGGTCTGCAGGAAGGTCTCGAACGCCTCCGCCTCGTTGAGCTTGGCGAGGATGCGCATCTGCTCGTCGTGCGAGGGCTTCTCGTATGGGCGCTCGACATGCTCCTGGAACCAGCGGCGCTGCTCGGGGTCCTGGATGTGCATGTACTCGACGCCGACCGTGCGGCAGTACGAGTCGCGCAGCACGCCGAGGATGTCGCGCAGCGGCATCTGCCGCTTGCCGCCGAAGCCGCCCGTGACGAACTCGCGGTCGAGGTCCCAGAAGGTGAGGCCGTGGCTCGCGATGTCGAGGTCGGGGTGGGAGCGCTGCCGGTACTCGAGCGGGTCGATGTCGGCCATGAGGTGACCGCGCACGCGGAAGGAGTTGATGAGCTCCTGCACGCGCGCCGTCTTGCTCACGGCGTCCGAGAGGTCGACGTTGATGTCCTCGGCCCAGTGGATGGGGTCGTAGGGGATGCGCAGGGCCGCGAAGATGTCCTCGTAGAAGCCGCGCTCGCCGAGCAGCAGCTCGTGGATCTTCTTGAGGAACTCGCCCGATCCGGCACCCTGGATGACGCGGTGGTCGTACGTGCTCGTGAGCGTGATCGTCTTGCCGATGCCGAACTCGGTGAGCGTCTTCTGCGACGCGCCCTGGAACTCCGCGGGGTACTCGAGCGCCCCCGCCCCGATGATGCAGCCCTGCCCCTTCATGAGGCGCGGCACGGAGTGGACCGTGCCGATGCCGCCGGGGTTGGTGAGCGAGATCGTCGTGCCCTGGAAGTCGGCGGCCGTGAGCTTGTTCGCGCGGGCGCGCTTGACGACGTCCTCGTAGGCGGCGACGAACTCGCCGAAGCCCATCGTGTCCGCGCGCTTGATGCCCGGGACGAGCAGGGCGCGCGTGCCGTCGGGGCGCGGGACGTCGATCGCGATGCCGAGGGTGATGTGTGCGGGGGTCACGACCGAGGGCTTGCCGTCGATCTCGTCGTAGTAGACGTTCTGGCTCGGGAACTCCTTGAGCGCGCGCACCATCGCCCACGCGATGAGGTGCGTGAAGGAGACCTTGCCGCCGCGAGCGCGCCGCAGGTGGTTGTTGATGACGATGCGGTTGTCGATCATGAGCTTCGCGGGGATCGTCCGCACGCTCGTCGCGGTCGGCACCGTGAGGCTCGCGTCCATGTTCGTCGCGAGCGTCTTCGCCATGCCGCGCAGGGGGGTCACGACGTCCTGCGGCTCCTCGGCGCCCTCCACGACGGGGAGCGGAGCGGTCGCGGGCGCCTCGGCGGGGATCGGCTGCGGGCGCGGCTGCACGGAGGTCGTGCGCGCGACGGGCGTCGAGCTCGTCGGGGCGGGCTGCTGGGCCGCGGGCTCCTGGGCGGTGGGGGGCTGCTGCGGGGCGGGCTGCTGGCCCGCGGGCTCCTGGGCTGCGGGCTCCCGGCCCGGCGCGACCTCGCGCGGGATCTGCGGCTCGCCGCCCGTCGCCTGCTCGCGCGCGGCGGGCACGGTCTCGTCGGCGGACGCCGACACGGCGCCGCTCGCGGGCACGGGCTCGCCCGCGCCGAGCGTCGCCTCGCCGAGCGTCGTCTCGCCCGCGCCCGGCTCGCCGGGGAGCGCGAGCTCCGAGTCCGGCACGGGATGGTACGACTCGAGGATCGGCCACCACGACCGGTCCACGGAGTTCTTGTCGGCGAGGTAGCGCTCGTACATCTCGTCGACGAGCCACTCGTTCGCTCCGAACTCGCCTGCGCTGTCGTCCGAACTCACACCGGTCATCTGGCTCGACACAGCCAACCGCCCACTCTCGTCTGATGGCTCTCGTTTGCTTCGATAGCTGCCCAGGGCCGCGCCCGCCCTCGGGACCGCCCCGACAAGCTTAAGCCGTCGGCGCCAGGCGAGGCGCTCGTTCGGCCGCCTTGCCCGGGGAACGTTCGCCCATTCGTGCGGCTAGCGTGGAATCCATGCGCTTTTATGGTCCGCCGCCGCAGCACGACCTCACCTACTCGGACGTGTTCCTCGTACCGAGCCGGTCGTCGGTGGGCAGCCGCCTCGACGTCGACCTCGCCCCCGACGACGGCACGGGCGCGACCATCCCCATCGTCTCGGCGAACATGAACTCGGTCACGGGGCCCCAGCTCGCGGCCTCGCTCGCGCGTCGCGGCGGCCTCGGCGTGCTGCCGCAGGACCTCGCGATCGACGACCTCACGACCGCGATCCGCTGGGTCAAGGAGCAGTCGACGTGGCTCGACACCCCCGTGCGGCTCTCGGCGGACGACACCGTCACCCACGCGCGCGGCCTCCTGCCCGCGCTCGAGGGGCACGGCGTCGTGCTCGAGGGTGGGGACGGCGAGTACCTCGGCGCGATCGCCGCGACGCGACTCGGCACGGCGCTGCCCGACGCGCGGCTCGGCGACCTGCTGCACGGTCCGCTCGCCTCGCTCGAGGCCGACGACCTCACGGACCCGCGCGCGGCGTTCGACCTGCTCGTCGCCTCCGGTCTCGACTTCGTGCCCGTCGTGCGCGGCGGCCGGGTCGTCGGCACGATCAGCCGGCGCAGCGCGCTGCGCTCCACGCTCTACGCTCCCGCACTCGACGCGCACGGGCGGCTGCGCGTCGCGGCCGCGGTCGGCATCAACGGCGACGTCGCGGGCAAGGCGCGCGCCCTCGCCGACGCGGGCGTCGACGTGCTCGTCGTCGACACGGCGCACGGACACCAGGACGCCATGCTCCGCGCGCTCGAGCGCGTCGCCGCGCTCCGCCTCGGCATCCCCCTCGTCGCGGGCAACGTCGTGACCGCCGACGGCGTGCGCGACCTCGTGTCGGCGGGCGCCTCCGTCGTCAAGGTCGGCGTGGGGCCCGGAGCGATGTGCACGACGCGCATGATGACGGCGGTCGAGCGCCCGCAGTTCTCGGCCGTGCTCGAGACGGCGGAGGCGGCGCGCGAGCTCGGCGCGTCGGTGTGGGCGGACGGCGGCGTGCGCTACCCGCGGGACGTCGCCCTCGCGCTCGCCGCTGGCGCGTCGTCCGTCATGATCGGCTCGTGGTTCGCGGGCACGATCGAGGCCCCCGGCCGCCTCGAGACCGACGCGCAGGGACGGCACTTCAAGCAGAGCTGGGGCATGGCCTCGACGAAGGCCGTGCACGAGCGCTTCGGGCGCCTCGACCCCTACGAGCTCGCGCGCAAGGAGCTCTTCGCCGAGGGCATCTCGAGCTCGGCGATCTACCTCGACCCGTTGCGTCCGTCCATCGAGGACCTGCTCGACATGATCTCCTCAGGCGTGCGCAGCTCCTTCTCCTACGCGGGAGCGTCGTCGGTGCGCGAGTTCCGCGAGCGCGCGCTCGTGGGCATCCAGAGCGCGGCGGGCTACGAGGAGGGCAAGGCGCTCCCCGTCTCCTGGTGAGCGCGCGGGGAGCGCGACCCCGGGCACGTATACTCGTGGCCAGCATGGACGACCCCCCGTCTGCGACGTCAGCGACCTCCTGCGGCCCCCCGAGCCCGATCGGGGGCCGGGCCCGTGCATGAGTGGGTGCTCGTCGCGATCGCGATCGTGCTCACGATCGGCACGGGCTTCTTCGTCGCGAGCGAGTTCGCGCTCGTCAACCTCGACCGGTCGGACCTCGAGGCGCGCCAGGAGCGCGGCGAGCGTGGGCTCGGCCTCACCATCCGCGCCCTCAAGCACACCGCGACGCACCTCTCGAGCGCGCAGCTCGGCATCACGCTCACGACCCTGCTCACGGGCTACACATTCGAGCCCGCGCTCGGTGCGCTCCTCGAGCCGCCGCTGCGCGCGGTCGGCCTGCCCGGGGAGGCGGCGGCGCCCGTCGCGAGCGTCGCGGCGATCGTCGTCGCGACGCTCGTCTCGATGATCCTCGGCGAGCTCGTGCCGAAGAACTTCGCGCTCGCCGACCCTCGGCGCACGGCGCGCATCGTCATGCCCGTGCAGGAGGGCTTCACGATCGTCTTCCGCCCCGCCGTCGCCCTGCTCAACGAGTCGGCGAACGCGATCCTCCGCCTGTTCGGGATCGAGCCGAAGGAGGAGCTCTCGGGCGCGCGCACGGCGCAGGAGCTCTCCTCGCTCGTGCGGCGCAGCGCCGTCGTCGGGAGCCTCGACAGGCAGACCGCGACGCTCCTCGCGCGCACGCTCTCGTTCTCGGGCCGCACCGCGCAGGACGTCATGACGCCGCGGCCGCGTGTCGTGAGCGTCGCGCGGCGCGCGAGCGCGGCGGACGTCGTCGAGGAGGCCCGGCGCACCGGCTTCTCGCGCTTTCCCGTGACGGACGAGGACATCGACGACGTCGTCGGCCTCGTGCACGTCAAGCAGGCGGTCGCCGTGCCGCGCGAGCGCCGCCGGGAGGTGCCGGTCTCGGCGCTGCAGTCGGAGCCGCTGCGCGTGCCCGAGACGATGCGGCTCGACGTGCTCCTCGGCGAGCTGCGAGGGCGCGGATACCAGATGGCCGTCGTGCTCGACGAGTACGGCGGCACGGCGGGCGTCGTCACGCTCGAGGACCTCGTCGAGGAGCTCATCGGCGAGGTGTCCGACGAGCACGACCGGCGGCGCGTCGACGTCGTCCGCAGCCGCGACTGGCTCACCTTCCCCGGCCTCCTGCGGCCGGACGAGCTGCTCGAGCGCGCGGGCGTCGCGGTGCCGGAGGACGGGCCGTACGAGACGGTCGGCGGATGGCTCATGAGCGAGCTCGGACGCCTGCCCGTCGTGGGCGACACGGTCACGGTCGACGCGGGCACGTTCCGCGTCGAGCGGCTCGACGGACGCCGCATCGACCGCATCCGCTTCACGCCCGCGCCCAGCGCGACCGCCGAGGCGGACGCGGCGCGCGAGGGCGCGCCGGCAGGGCCGCGCGCAGGAGCCCTCGGCGAGGCGGCCGGGAGCGAGGAGACGGTCCCGTGAGCGACGTGCTCGGCATCGTGTGGCTCGCGGTCCTCCTGCTCGGCAACGCCTTCTTCGTCGCGGCGGAGTTCGCGGTCGTCTCCGCGCGGCGCTCGCAGATCGAGCCGCGCGCGGAGGCGGGCTCGCGCGCCGCGCGCACGACCCTGTGGGCGATGGAGCACGCGACGCTCATGCTCGCGATGACGCAACTGGGCATCACGGTGTGCTCGCTGCTCATCCTCAACGTCTCGGAGCACGCGATCCACCACCTGCTCGAGGCGCCCATCGCCCTCACGGGCTGGCCGGAGGAGGTCATCGGCACGATCGCGTTCGTCATCGCGCTCGTCGTCGTCTCGTTCCTCCACGTCGTGCTCGGGGAGATGGTGCCCAAGAACGTGTCGTTCTCGCTCCCCGACCGCGCGGCGCTCCTGCTCGTGCCGCCCCTCGTCGCGCTCGCGCGCGTGCTGCGACCTGTGACCGTCGCGCTCAACGCGGCCGCCAACGGCGTCGTGCGGATCTTCGGGGTCGAGCCGAAGAGCGAGGCGACGAGCGCGTTCACGCTCGACGAGGTCGCGACGATCGTGCAGCAGTCGACGCGGGAGGGCGTGCTCTCGGACGCCTCGGGCACGCTGAGCGCGGCGTTCGAGTTCACGACCAAGCGCGTGCGCGACGTCGCGATCGCCCTCGGCGACCTCGTGACGCTCGATGAGGCGGCGACGCCGCAGGACGTGGAGCGCGCGGTCGCCCAGCACGGCTTCTCGCGCTACGTGCTCGTGAACGGCGAGGGGGAGCCCACGGGCTACCTGCACCTGAAGGACGTGCTCGGGCTGCGCGACGACGAGTACGCGGAGCCCGTGCCGCCCAAGCTCATCCGCCGGCTCATCTCGATCTTCCGCGACGACGAGCTCGAGGACGCGCTCGCGGTCATGCGGCGCGCGGGCGCGCACGTCGCGCGCGTGTTCGACGAGGAGGGGACCACGCGCGGCGTGCTCTTCCTCGAGGACATCATCGAGGAGCTCGTCGGCGAGGTGCAGGACGCGACGCGACGCTGACACCCGCGCCGGTCAGCCGGCGTCCGTCGTGGGCGCGCGCCGGCTCGCCTCGAGCAGTCGCGTGAGCCGGTCGCGCAGCTCCTCGAGCTCGTCGAGCGGCAGGCCGAGGCGATCGAGGATCGCGGGCGGCACCGTCTCGGCGCGCGCGCGCAGCGCCCGACCCTGCTCGGTGAGCTCGACGCTCAGCTCGCGCTCGTTGCCGGGCCGACGCGACCGCGTGAGGTGACCGGCGGACTCGAGCCGCCGCAGGAGCGGGCTCAGGGTGGCCGAGTCGAGCGCGAGCGCGTCGGCGATGTCGCGCACCGATCGCGGGCTGCGCTCCCAGAGGGCGAGCAGGACGAGGTACTGGGGATGCGTGAGGCCCATGGGCTCGAGCAGCGGGCGGTAGAGCGCGATGACGCTCCTGCTCGTCGCGGCGAGGGCGAAGCACACCTGGCGGTCGAGGGCGAGCAGATCGTCGGGCATGGCACCATGCTATCTGCTACACTAACTATTTGTGCACGAACAATTGGGGCAGCAAGAGAATCGCTCGTGGTGGGTCCGCCTGAACCGCGCGCTCTTCCCCTACATGGGACCGGCGCAGCTCGGCGCCGGACACCCCGAGCAGCCGTACCGCCCGGCCGAGCACGCGACGTGCCCGCTGTGCGGCGGCGACCTCGCGGCACACACCGTCATCCGCAGCGCCGACCAGGCGCACGCGACGCGCCTCGTCTGCCCCTAGGCAGGCGTCGGCGAGGAGAGGCCCTCGAGGAAGGCGCGCAGCCCCTCGACGCCCTCGAAGTGGTGGGCGACGGCGCCGACCGCGCGAGCCCCCTCGACGTTCACGAGCTTGTTGTCGATGAAGACGATCTGGTCGGGGCGCACGCCGAGCTCGCGCGCGACCTCGAGGTAGATCGCCGGGTCGGGCTTGACCGCGTCCATCTCCGCGCTCAGGAAGACGCGCTCGAAGAGCCGAGCGATCGGCGAGCGGCGGAACGTGCTCGCGAAGTCGAACCCCGCATTGGAGAGCAGCGCGAGGCGCGTGCCGCCGAGGTGCAGGCGCTCGAGGAGCTCGACCGTGCCCGGCTCGACGCTGATCC
This sequence comes from Actinomycetales bacterium, assembly GCA_015655445.1. Classification (GTDB taxonomy): domain Bacteria; phylum Actinomycetota; class Actinomycetes; order Actinomycetales; family Microbacteriaceae; genus Diaminobutyricimonas. The sequence goes on from JAATFA010000045.1 coordinate 7,044, forward strand.
AGCTGCGGTAGTCGGCGGCCCACAGCTGCTGGATGGTCGCGAGCGAGAAGCTCGTGCCCAGGTCGCCGGCCACGCGCATCCAGTACTCCTCGATCGTGAGCGTGCCGCGATCGAGCTCGTCGCGGTAGCGCCAGTAGACGGGCCAGAACGCCTCCTCGGCGACGCCCGTGATCGCGAGGAGCTCGGCGACGTCGGGGCGGGTCTGCGCGGTCGAGATGACCTCTCCGTAGTCGACGAGGACGACGCGGTCGGCGATGCGCAGGCTCATGCCGCCAAACTATCGTGTCGTCATGGCCGACTACTTCAGCGCCGAGGAGACCGCAGCGCTCATCGCGGTGCCCGGCGAGCACGACGACAAGTACTCGCGCGGCGTGCTGGGGGTCATGACGGGATCGCAGCAGTACCCCGGCGCGGCCGTGCTCGGCGTCGAGGCGGCCATGCACACGGGCGTGGGCATGGTGCGCTACGTCGGTCCCGAGCGGCCGACGACGCTCGTGCTGCAGCGCCGGCCCGAGACCGTCGCGGCCTCCGGGCGCGTGCAGGCGTGGCTGCTCGGCAGCGGCATGGACGCGTCGTCGCGCGACGCGGAGGTCACCGATGCGCTCGAGCGCGCGCTCGGCGAGGGGCTCCCCGTCGTGCTCGACGCGGGAGCGCTCGACCTCGCGGACCGCGCGGCCGGCCCGCTCGTGGTGACGCCCCACCGTGGCGAGCTCGCGCGCATGCTCGACGCCGACCCCGGCGCGATCGCCGCGGATCCCGCCGCGTGGGCCGAGCGCGCCGCCGACCGGCTCGGCGCGACCGTGCTGCTCAAGGGGCACACGACGCACGTGGTCGGCGCGGGCGTGCGACTGCGTGCGCGCAGCGCCCCCGCGTGGCTCGCGACGGCGGGCAGCGGCGACGCGCTCGGCGGCATCCTCGGCGCGCTGCTCGCGACCCACGCTCGCGCGATCGCGCAGGACGCGACCCTTGTGCCGCGGCTCGCGGCCGCCGCGGCGGTGCTGCACGGCCTGGCGGGCGAGCGCGCGTCGGGTGGGGGGCCCGTGACGGTGCTCGGCCTCGTCGCCGCCCTCCCGGCGACGATCGCGGGCCTCCTCGCGTCGCGCGCGTGAGCGGGGCCGTCGCGCGGCTCGCGCACAGCCGCGCCGCCGCGTGGACGGCGTTCGCGGTCGTGCACGTCGTGCTCAGCGTCATCGGGCTCACCTCGCCGAGCATGCCCCTCGGCGACGTCACGATCGTCTACCGCGCGTGGGTCGAGCAGGGACTGCACACGGGCGTCTGGCCGGGTGTGGACGAGCCGTGGGTGTATCCCATCGCGGCGCTCGCGCCCATGATCGCGGCGCACGCGTTCGGCGCGAGCGCGTACGTCGTGACGTGGCTCGTGCTCGTGCTCGCGCTCGACGCCGCCCTGTTCGCGCTCCTCACGGGCGTGCGCGGCCCGAACGACCTGTGCGCGGCCTGGTGGTGGCTCGCGCTCCTCGCCCTCCTCGGCCCGGTCGCCCTCGGCCGCATCGACGCGATCGTCGTGCCCTTCGCGCTCGCGGGGACCCTCCTCGCGACGCGCAGGCCCGCCGTCGCCGCCGCGCTGCTCGCGGTGGCCGCGTGGATCAAGGTGTGGCCCGCGGCCGTGCTCGCCGCGCTCGTGATCGTCGTGCGCGAGCGCGCGCGCATGGTCGCCGCCGCCCTCGCGACGAGCGTGCTCGTCGTGCTCGTGCCCGTGCTCTGCGGAGGGCTGCCCCACCTCGCGAGCTTCCTCACGACGCAGAGCGGCCGCGGCCTGCAGATCG
>JAATFA010000055.1 GCA_015655445.1 Actinomycetales bacterium
GATCGCGCGCGCACTGGCGCTCTCGCCGGAGATCCTCATCTGCGACGAGCCGGTGTCCGCGCTCGACGTGATCGTGCAGGCGCAGGTGATCGACCTGCTCCGCGAGCTGCAGCGCAGCATGGGACTCAGCATCCTGCTCATCTCCCACGACCTCGGCGTCGTGAGCTCGATCTCCGACGACGTCATCGTCATGCAGGCGGGACGGGTCGTCGACTCCGGCCGCACCGACGCGGTGTTCGCGAACCCGACCTCCGACTACACGCGCGAGCTCATCAGCTCCATCCCCGGCCATCGCGAGCCGTCCACGAACCCGTCCGTCCGCACCACGTCCCCTGTCCCACCATCACATTCCGTGTAGCTTCACCCCCTTCGAGCATCTAGAGAGGATGCGACCGTGAGATTGCTCAGATTGACCGTCGTCGCCGTTGCGGCGGTGGCGCTGCTCGCCGGCTGCAGCGCCGGCGGGAGCGGCTCCACCAAGACCACCGGCGACCTCGCCGCCAAGGAGGCCGCCGCCACGCAGCCTCTGCGCGTCGGCACCATGATCCCCATGAGCCTGTTCCCGGCGAACTCGTCCGGGGCGTACGCCTTCGAGGTGCTCGACAACCTCTACGACGGGCTCGTCCGCTTCAGCCCCAAGGACGGCTCGCCGGTCATGATGGTCGCGAAGTCCATCAAGACGACCGACTCCAAGGTCTACAACGTCGTCCTCAAGGACGACCAGTACTTCAGCAACGGCGAGCAGATCACCGCCGACACGTTCATGCAGTCCTGGAGCCAGGCCGCGGACACGAAGAACGCGTACGCCAACAGCGCGAAGTTCAACGAGATCGTCGGCTACGGCGACCTGCCGAACATGGCGACCCCCGAGCTCAGCGGCATCACCATCAAGGACAAGCTGAACTTCTCGATCACGCTCAACCAGCCCGACAGCCAGTTCATCTACAGCCTCGGCACCTCGGCCTTCTACCCCGTGCCGTCGACGGCGTGGGCCGACGTCAAGGCGTTCACGGCCGAGCCGATCGGCAACGGCCCCTACAAGATGGCCGAGCCGTGGACGGGCGGGTCGCAGATCAAGCTCGTCCGGTCCGACAAGTACTCGGGCACGAAGGCGAAGAACCCCGGCATCACGTTCACGATCTACACCGACCTCGCGACCGCGTGGACCGACTTCCAGGCGGGCGAGCTCGACGTGGCCCCCATCACCTCGCCGCCGGATGCGCTGACCGCGCAGCAGCAGCTCGGGGACAAGTTCGTGCGCGAGCCCGTGAGCGCGCAGTTCAACTACATGATGCTGCCGACGTATCTCGACCCCTACGACGACGCGAAGGTCCGCGAGGCGCTCTCGATGGCGATCGACCGGAAGACGATCATCTCGACCTTCTTCGACAAGGCGACCGTCGGGCTCACCGACTTCGGCGTGCCGGCGAGCATCGGCTACCGCACGACGACCAAGCTGCCCTACCTCAGCTACAACCCGAAGGAGGCCAAGGCGCTCTGGAAGGAGGTCGGCGACAAGGTCGGCACGATCTCGATCGGCGTGCCCGCGAACTACGGCTACGAGGACTGGACGCAGGCGATCATGAAGAACTGGCACGACGTCCTCGGCGTCGACACCGGCACGATCGAGACGCTCCCCTCGGTGTCCACCGTCTACAAGGACAAGACCTACCCGAACCCCGTCATCCGCTCGCGGTACTCGGACACGCCGAGCGCGTCGACGATCCTCGTGCAGCAGTTCACCAAGAACGGCACGGCGAACTGGTCGGGCTGGACGGACGACGAGGTGCAGGCGCAGATCCAGAAGGCGCTCGCCGCCTCGAGCACCGCCGACGCCACGAAGGAGTTCGACACGGCCAAGGACATGCTCATGAAGGAGATGCCGATCATCCCGCTGTGGAGCCTCGGCGACTCCTACGCGCTCTCCGACCGGGTGCAGGACTTCCCGACGGACCCCTACAACAAGAGCAACTACCGGGACGTCCCGGTGGTCGACTCCACGAAGTGACGGCGATGGCGGTGCCGGGACGCGTCCCGGCACCGCCATCCCGAGTCGCTGGACGCCACGCGAAGGAAGGAGCGGGACCGTGCCCGGCACCAACGTGTTCAACCGGATCGGCCAGTCGATCATCACGGTCGTCGGGGCGTCGTTCCTCATCTTCGCGGCGGTCTTCGTGCTGCCCGGCGACGCGCTCGACTCCCTGGTCGGCGACAACCCGGTCACGCCGACCGTCGAGGCGGCCCTGCGCGCCAAGTACAACCTCGACGGCAACCTGTTCCAGCAGTACTGGGGCTACATCACGGCGGTCGCGAACGGCGACTTCGGCCAGACCGTGGACGGCCGCGACGTCTCGCAGATGCTCTCGAACGCGTGGCCGATCACGGTGCAGCTCGCCCTCACCGCGTGGGTGCTCGAGCTCGCGATCGGGATCGCGATCGGCGTCATCTCCGCCATGCGGCCGAACGGGATCTTCGACCGCGTCTCATGGGTGTTCACCCTGCTCTCGCTCGCCCTGCCGACGTTCGCGGTCGCGCTCATCCTGCAGCACTACCTCGCACTCGACCTCAAGCTCTTCCCCGTGGCCGGCACCCTCCAGGGCTGGCCGGGCTCCTACCTGCTGCCGGCACTCTGTCTCGCCCTGCTCGGCTTCGGCTCGACCGCGCGTCTCGCGCGCGTGAGCGTCGCCAACACGAAGGACAGCGACTTCGTGCGTCTCGCGCGCGCCCGCGGGGTCTCTCGCCCCCGCATCGTGCTCGACTATGTGCTCCGGCCCGGCCTCGTGCCCCTCGTGACCCACCTCGGCACCTCGCTCTCGGCGCTGCTCGGTGGCGCCGTGATCATCGAGGCGGTCTTCAATCTCGGCGGCGTCGGCTCGATCCTCGTGAGCGCCATCTCGCGGCGCGAGGGCTCCTCGGTCGTCGGGATCGTGACGCTCCTCGTCGTGCTCGTCGCGGTCGTCAACATCGTCATCGACATCAGCTACCGGTTCCTCGACCCGCGGATGCGGCGCGCATGAGGGCCCGTCACATCCCCGTGCTCCACGACCGACCACGCGACCGGGAGGACCAGCAGTGACCGTGCAGGACACGACCGCGACCGGGCTCGACCCGGCCTCCGCCCTCGAGGCAGCCGCCGCGATCGAGGACGACGCCGCGATCACGCGCGGCAGACGCTGGGGGCGGCTGCGCCGCGAGCGGGCGTTCTGGGTCGGCGCCGTGATCGTCGCCTTCGTCGCCTTCATCGCCCTGTGGCCGACGCCCGTGGCGAGCATCTTCGGCCATGGCGACCCGAACGCGTGCACGCTGCAGATGAGCCGCCACGCGCCCGACCTCGCCACGGGCCACCCTTTCGGCTACGACATCCAGGGCTGCGACCTCTACGCGCACGTCGTCTTCGGCGCGCAGAACTCGATCGCGATCGGCATGATCGCCGCCGGCGGCGCCGCGGTGCTCGGCACCGCGTGCGGCCTGCTCGCGGGCTACTTCGGGCGCTGGGTCGACATCGTCATCTCGCGCATCGGCGAGATCATGTTCGCGCTGCCGATGGTGCTCGGCGCGATCGTCATCCTCACCTCGATCGGCTCGCACAGCGTGATCCTCGTGAGCCTCACCCTCGCGGTGCTCACGTGGATTCCACTCATGCGCGTCGTGCGCGCCTCGACGATCGCCGCGAAGGGGCGCAGCTACGTGCTCGCGGCGCGCGCGATGGGCCTCAAGGCGCCGACCATCATGGTCAAGCACATCCTGCCCAATGTGCTCGGACCCGTGCTCGTGCTGTTCACGACCTCGATCGGCCTCATCATCGGCGCGGAGTCGACGCTCACCTATCTCGGCATCGGCCTGCAGGTGCCGGCGATCTCGTGGGGCCTGCAGCTCGCGAAGGCGCAGCCGTACTTCGGCGTCGCCCCGCACCTGCTGCTGTTCCCGATCCTCGCGCTCGCGCTCACCGTGGCCGGCTTCATCCTGCTGGGAGACTCGGTGCGCCGGGCCTTCGGCGTGCAGCGGGAGGCGATCTGACGGCATGACGGGAGCAGCGCACGTGACCACGTCCGGGCCCGAGGAGCTCGGCATCCTGCCCGTCCTCGGCGGAGCGGCGGAGGTGCGCCGCGCGTTCGGGCACTTCCCGTCCGGGATCGTCGCCCTCGCTGCCGAGCTCGAGGGGGTGCCGGTCGGGCTCGTCGCCACCTCGTTCTCGACGGGTGTGTCGTTCGACCCGCCCCTCGTGCTGTTCTCGGTGCAGAACTCGTCGACGACGTGGCCCGTGCTGCGGCTCGCGCCGCGCATCGGCGCCTCCGTGCTCGGTCGGCGACACGAGTCCTCCGTCATGCGCCTCGCCTCGCGGTCGGGCGACCGCTTCGAGGGTCTCGAGACGGTCACGACCGAGGACGGCGCGATCTTCCTGCACGGGTCGGCGCTGTGGCTGGACTGCGTCGTGCGCAGCGAGACGCCCGCGGGAGACCACGCGATCGTGCTCCTCGAGGTCGTCGCGATGCGGGTGGAGACCGAGGTGGATCCCCTCGTGTACCACGGCGCGGCCGTGCGACGTCTCGACTCGCGGGCCTGACGGGTGGACGGCGTGGAGGGCTCGCACGGCGCGCCGACGCCCGCGGGGGTCCCGGCCTTCGATGTGCCGAGGATCGCTGCGATGGTGCTCACCCCTTTCGCGGAGGCCGGCGCGGAGCTCGACGAGGGGTCCCTCGTCTCGCACGTGCACGCCCTGCTGGAGCGGGGGTGCACCGAGCTCATCGCGCTCGGCGTCATCGCGGAGCCGGCGAGCCTCTCGCTCGCGGAGCGGATCCGGGTGCTCGACGTGCTCGCGGCGACCGCGCCCGGCGTGCCGCTCACGGCCAAGGTCATGGGGATCGCGCGGCCCGACGGCCTCGAGGAGGCGCGAGCGCTCGCGGCGTGCACGGGCGTGCACGCGATCATGGTGCCGGTGACACACCCGGATGCGGGATCCCTGCGAGCGATCCTCGTCGCGGCCCACGAGGCGACGGGCCTGCCCGTGGTCGTGCAGGACTATCCGCCGCCCACGGGCGTCACGATCGCGCTCGACGAGCTGCTGCGCGCCCTCGACGGCCTCGGATTCGTGAGCGCCGTCAAGTGCGAGGCGCCGCCCACCTTCTGGCGCATCCGGCGGATCGTGGAGGAGCTGCCCGTCGTCGCGATGTCGGGGCTGGGCGGCATCGGGCTGGTCGACGACCTGCGGGCCGGTGCGACCGCGCTCGCGTGCGGGATGACGCGTCCCGAGGCGATGGCGCGGGCGATGGCGATGTGGTCGCTCGGCGACGAGGTGTCCGCGCGGCGCGCGGTCGCGGACGTGTCGGCCCTCGTGAGCTTCGAGATGCAGGCGCAGACGAGCATCGGCGTGCGCAAGGAGCACTGGCGCCGCGCGGGGGTCATCGCCTCCTCGCGCGTGCGGTCGCCGACCATGCCGTACCCGCCGCAGCTCGATGGCCACAGCGCCGCGCACGGGTATCCGGCGTGAGCGGCCGCGGGATCGCGCGGGAGACATGGCTGCGGCACGAGGACGCGCTTGGCGCCGCGATGACGGGACGCGCGGTCTCCCCGAACCGAGCGACGAGATCCGCTTCCAGGTGCGATTCGCGCGCCAGATCCAGCTCGTCGTCACTCGGGAGGCGGAGCCCCGGGCGGCCATCGAGGCCGGTTTCCGGCCCCTCGACGAGGGCTGGACCCGCTGCTCCGCGGGAGCGCCGGACGCGCGGCAGACCGTGCGCGGCCCGCTCACGCGGGTGCGTCGCGCGGGCGCTCCCAGTCCGCGATCGGGCCGGGCACGAGCGCGAAGACGGGGTGCGGCTCGGGCACGGCGTGCCGCCAGCGCATCCAGTCCGCCGGGCTGCGCCGCTCGAGCTTCGCGAGCAGGTGACGCCACTCGTACTCGAGTTGCCCGTCCGTGACGACGAGGAGCGGCTCGGGCGTCGCGGGGGTGAGGATGCGCGTGCGATCGAAGCGGTAGCCGCGCTCGTCGGCCTCGTCGGCGAGGCCCGCGAGGTACGCGCCTACCGCGGCCTCGCGGTCCGGAGCCGAACGGAACCGCACGAGCTGCGGATGCCGGGTGTAGCCCGCCGTGCGTCCCGCGAGCACCGCTTGCGCGAGCAGGGCCTCGCGCCAGCACGCGACGAGCGCCTGCCGATCGAGCTGGCGCGGATGCACGGACCACAGCCTCACCGTCGCGCCCCCTCCGACGGCTCGCGCGAGCGCCGTGCACGGCGGCTCGGCGCGTGCGTGCGTGCGGCCTCCATGCGGGAGACGATAGCGAGGACGTCGGGACGGTGCGAGAGGCGGCGTCGAGCCCGACCACGAACGCCCCGTGATCGACCGCGCGCACGGTAATCTCCGACGGAGATGGACACGCGGAACCTGCGAGCAGCGGCGGACGCGGCCGACGCGGAGCGCTTCGTCGGCCGCGAGCAGCAGCTGCGCGCGGCCGAGGAGCTCCTCGACCCCGCGACCCCGAGCCGGATCCTCTACGTGCACGGGCCGGGAGGGATCGGCAAGTCGGCCCTCCTGCGCGAGATCGGCCGGCGAGCGCAGCAGCGCGGCGTGCGCGTGCTCCGCCTCGACGGCCGCACCTCGCTCGTCGAGGCGGAGCGGTCCCTCGGCGAGGCGCTCGCCGAGGCGGAGCCGCCCGGCCTCATCCTCCTCGACGAGGCCGACGCGCTCGGCTCGGCGCTCGCGGCCCTGCGCGACCGGATCGTCGCGGCCGTGCCGGACACGGCGCGCGTCGTCGTCGCCGCCCGCGCACGACCGGAGCCGTCGTGGCGGGAGGCGGGCCTCGACGCGATCCTCGCCGAGCTCGCGCTGCCCCCGTTGAGCGATGCGGAGGCGAGCGCCCTCCTGGCCGCCCGCGGCGTTCGCGACGAGCACGTGCACGACATCCTCGCGTGGGCTCAGGGCTCCCCGCTCGCGCTCACCGTGGCGTCGGCGCAGCCCGGCGCCGCCCCCGTGAGCGCGGGCGACCTCGAGGTGCGGCTCACCGCGTGGCTCACCGGTCGCGCGACGCTCGACATCCCCCAGGACGTGCTCGAGGTCGCGGCGCTCGCTCCCGCGGTCGACGCCCGGCTGCTCGCCGCCGCGCTGCCCGGACGTCCGACGCGGGACGCGATGGCACGGCTGCTCGACCATCCTGTCGTCGAGCGTGTGGGCGATCGCGCGGTGCTGCACGCCGTGCTCGCCGCGGCCGTCCGCGACCGCCTGCACCGCACGGCGCCCGAGCGCGTGCGCACGCTGACCCGCCGCATCGCGGAGCACCTCGGCGCACGAGCACGCCTCGGCGACGTCGAGGCGCTCGTCGAGCTCTCCCGGTTCATCGACGGGCCCGAGCTGCGGCTCGCGGTCTCCAATCGCCCGAGCGCGACCCACTACGCCGACGGGGCGCGCCGCGGCGAGCTCGCGGAGTTCGCCCGCGCGCACGGCTTCGACGCGGGGGAGGACTGGGCGGAGCTCGCGCGCTGGGCGGCCGTGCCCGGTCGCTACACGGTCGTCGTGCGCCGTGCCGGCGGCGACCCGATCCTCTACTCCGTCTTCTCCGCCGTCGCGGACGTCGGGACCGACGGCCCCGTGGCCGAGAGTCTCACGGGGGCCGCCCAGGCGCTCGAGCTCGACGCTCGGCGCGCGTTCGCGGGGTTCGTGCTCCTCGCCGACGCGCCCCTCCAAGACCGCGCCGAGGCGTCGCGCCTGGGCAGCGGCGCCCTCATGACGCAGCACGGGATGCCCGACATGCACGCGGTGCTGCTGCACTTCCCCGACCCGGACCGGCGCCCGGTCGACGCGATCGCCCCCGTCACGCGCGACCTGCCGCACCTGCCGCGCTCGATCGCCCTGAGCGACTTCCGCCCGATCGGAGCCGCGGGCTTCGTCGAGGCCATCGTGCTGCGCGAGCTCGGCGTGGAGCCGCGCAGCCACGATCCGCTCGCGCTTCTCGCCGCGCCCGACTCGCCGGAGCGCACGGCGGCCCTCGGTCGCCTGCTCGACGAGGTGTTCGACGACGGCACGCGCGATCGCCTCCTGCGCCGCGTGCTCGAGCTCGCGCACCTCGAGCCGCGGCGGAGCGAGGCGGAGCTCCTGAGCATCCTCCACGTCAGCCGCCGCACGTGGTTCCGGCTCCTGCGCGAGGCCCGCGAGCGCGTCGCCGTCCATCGCGGATGACCGCGCGACGCCCGTGTGCGATCGCCGCAGTGCCCAGGGCTGGCACCGGCGCGACACTGACACGGCACCCAGGCCTCTCATAGCGTCGGCATGCCGACTGCCGTCCCTGGAGAGGAACACCCCCGCCGATGCGCCGCCCCGCCACCGTCGCCGCGGCCCTCGTCGCCGCCCTCGCGTTCGCATCGGCCCTCGTGCCCGCCCAGTCCGCGGCCGCCGACGACGTGCTCACCCTGCCCGGTGGGGAGTCGGCGGTCACGCTCGGCCCCAACGCGGTGCTGCGCATCGACGGCCGACTCCAGTTCACGACGAACTGCTCCGGCGCGGGGGGCATCCGCGACTGGGGGTATGCCGCCTCCGACATCTACCTCGTCGCCTCCGTGCCCGAGGCGGGCGACACGCTCTCGGACGTGAGCGGCACGCCGAGCACGATCGTCCAGCCCGGCACGACCTTCATCGAGCAGCCCATCGCGATCACCGCGCCCTCCGGGACGACGGGCCCGGGAACGTACTCGATCGTCTACGACACGTGTCAGGACGGTGTCTTCCAGCCCGGCGAGGACACGCTCTTCCCGGAGGCCGTAGAGGTCGTCTTCCCCGCCGAGCTCCCGCCCGTGGACGAGGCGCTGGCCGCGCTCAAGACCGACGCGAACACGGAGTGGGGCCGGTGGCAGCAGATCGGCCGGCTCTTCAACAGCCTCATCAACATCGACGCCTACGCGGGGTGCGCCGAGCTCGACGTGGGGGACTGTCTCGAGCTCGTCGAGATCTGGGCCGACTCCAAGCAGGTGCGGGACTGGGCGGCGACCGCGGGCGACGTGCTCGACCGTGCGGAGTGCCTCGGGGGAGACGGGGGCGCGTGCTTCGGCCTGCTCGCCGAGTACTGGGGCTTCGATGGCGACTCGCTGCGCGATCGCGTCTTCGGCGGCGTCAAGAGCCTCATCGCGAACCAGGCGAAGTCCTTCTACGGCCTCTATGCGGACCCGGCTCGCGACGACGTCGACACCCCCACGTCGGCGAGCGTCGACCTGCCGATCCCGGCAGTGCAGGGCGGCGGCGAGATCCTGGACGCCGCCGCGGCGCTCGGCACGGCGCTGCAACGGGAGGTCGCGCTGCGCGCCGCCTTCGTCGCCGCGATCGAGCGCTATCAGGGGGCGCAGGCCGCGGGGGACCCGGTCGCGGCGGTCGCTCAGCTGCGCTCGGCTGCCGCGCTCGCGGACGCTCTCGCGAGCGCGTCTCCGGCGACCGTGGACGAGGCGGAGGGCTTCTTCGCGGCGGTGCGCACGAGCATCCCCGACCTCGACAGCTACACGCAGGACCGCGCGGCGGCGATCCAGCGTCAGGGCGCCTCCGGCTACACGGCCGCGGAGGATCGGGCCCTGCGCAACGCGGGCATCGGCGCGGGCCAGCGCGGCGCCTACCTGGACGAGCAGCGTGCGGGGCTCTCCGGCACGATCGTCGCACCCCTCATGAACCTCGATCCCGTGGACGACCTCGTCGCCGCGCAGAATGGAGAGGTCGATCGCCTGCACCACGCGGCGACGGAGCTCGCCGCTGTCGCCGACGGCATCGTCGCCTCGGGCGCCTCGTCGGCCGACTCCGCACGGCTCGCCGCCGTGCCGACCCTCGCGCTTCCGGCGACGGTCTCGGCGAGCGTCGGGCAGGCGGTCGTGCTCCGCTCGACGGCCTCCCCGGGCGCGACCGTGACGTGGGACCTCGACGGCGACGGCGCGTTCGACGACGGGACGGGCGCCCTCGTGTCGCCCGTGTACCGCATGGCAGGCCATCGCGTCGTCGCGGCGAAGGCGATCGGTGCGGACGGCACCGCGGTCACGGCGCACGCTCTCGTCGACGTCGTCGAGGGCGACGCACCGCCGACGATCGACTCCACGACGCCCCTGGACTCCTCGGGACGACCCGCCGAGCACGCGATCGTCGGGGCGCGCACGACGTTCCGCGTGACGGCGCACGACCCGACGGGAGAGCCGCTGCGGTACTCGTGGTTCGTCGACGGCGTGCTCGTGCCCTCCGCGACCGGCTCGAGCCTCCCCTACGTGCCCGCGGCCGTCGATCGCGGCGCGCACACGGTGTCCGTGACGGTGCAGGACCCGCACCCCGGCAACCTGGCGCAGGCGGCGTGGCGCGTGCGCGTGACCGATCCGGACGCCGACGGAGACGGCTGGGCGGCCAACCCCGTCGCCGATTGCGACGACGGGAACGGCGACGTGCATCCGGGCCGGCTCGAGGCGCTCTTCAATGGCCTTGACGACGACTGCGACACCTCGACGCCGGACGGCGGCACCCGCCTCGGGGCCGGGGGCGAGCTGTGGTCGTGGGGGCCCGGCGTGGGCAACCCCCGCGGCGACGACCCCGTGCCGGGCCGCTATGCCGGCCAGGCAGGTCAGATCGTGCAGATCGCCGGCTACTTCCGCGCGGTGTGGTGGCTCACGAGCGACGGAGCGCTGTACGGTCACGGCTTCGGCGGGAACAACAACGTCGCGGTGGGGGCCGACAAGCACGTCTACGGGATCGGCAGCGGCTCGGGCTCGCTCCAGGGCGTCGCGGAGGTGACGCGCGGTGAGGGGGCGGCGTATGCGCGGCTCGCCGACGGACATGTCGTCTCGTGGGGCGATGAGAACTCTCTCGGCTCGCTCGGCGCCGGCACGACTCTGTTCGCGCGCAACTACCCGGACTACGTGCTCGGACCGGACACCGACGGCGACGGCTCGCCCGATCCGCTCACCGACGTCACGCGCGTGTGGCAGATGGGCACCGCGGGGCTCGCCCGCACCTCGGACGGCACGCTCTACCAGTGGGGATCGCGGCAGTGCGCGGACGCCGGCTGGGGCTCACGGCCCTCCGTCGCGACGGCCGTCGCCGAGCCCACGCTCACCGAGGCGTTGCGCACGATGGTGCAGGCCGACGGCTCGGGCAACACCGTCGGCTCGGCGATCTTCCGCATGGCGGACGGCTCCGTGGTCGCGTGCGGCGCCGAACGCACCTACCCCTACGAGTACACCTTCAACCGCCTCGAGCCCTTCGGCGACTTCGGTCCGGATGATCCGGCCGTCGACGTCGACACGAACGGCAACGAGTGGTGGGTCGTCACGGCCGACGGCAAGGTGTGGGTCAAGAGCTGGGATGCGACCGTGAACTCGGTGCCCGGCTGCACGCCTGCGCTGTGCCCCGAGGGGGTCCTGCACGAGCTCCCCCTGCCCGCGGACTGGTTCGTCGTCGACGTCGAGGCGGGAGGGGACGACTACCTCCGGCTCGCGGACGGCCGCCTCGTGACCTTCTCGTACGAGAACACCTTCGGCTCCCTCGGCCATCCGGTGCCCGGCAACCCCGGGCCGATCGACGTGCCGACGCCCCTCACGATCGACGGGTACGTCGTGCAGGCCGACACCTCGACGTGGAACGGCGACGCGCTCGTGCTGCCGAGCGCGGCGATCTCGGCGGCCGGATGGACCGCGCCGCAGCCGGACGTCACCGTCTCGGCGGTCGGCGCGACCGGTCCCGAGGGCGGCACCGCGACTGCCGGCATCGAGCTCGGCAAGCCCGCGAGCGGGGATCTCGTCGTGCGCTGGAGCTTCGGCGACGCCACGGGGTCCACGAGGGTGCCCGCGGGCAGGACCCACGCCGACGTGCCGTTGCGGCTGCCCGCTCCGGACGGCGTGTGGGGCGCGGACCGTCACGTGTCGTTCGTGATCACGGGCGTCTCGGCGGACGCGACGCTCGGGGACGAGGTCGCCGACGTGACGATCACGGACGTCGACGATCCCCCCGTCGCGACGCTCTCTCCCGGCACCGTGGACGAGGGCGATCGCACGCCCACGCCTCGCACGCTCACCCTCGCGCTCTCGGCACCCGCCGCGCGGGACCTGCCGTTCACGCTGCGGACGGGCGACGGCTCGGCCGTCGCGGGCGCCGACTACGAGGCGCTCGACGTCTCCGTCGTCGTCCCGGCGGGGCAGACGACCGCGACGGCACCGCTCATCGTCCGCGGAGACGCCGTGCCGGAGTCGGACCGCGACGTGCGGCTCGAGGCGGTCAGCGGTGACCCCGCGATCGCGTCGGAGGCGAGCACGATCACCATCCAGGACGACGATCCGCTGAGCGTGCTCGTCCACGCCGGCGTCGCCGACGGCGGCACCCCGGCGACCGTGACGTTCAGCGTCCCCGTCATGCCGCGGGGCGAGCAGGTGCACCTGACGTGGCGCACGCGCGACGGGAGCGCGACCGCGCCGGCGGAGTACGCGGCGGGCTCCGGCACCCTGACGATCGGCGACGCGAGCGCGCGGCGCGGACCCGTGACACGCGCGGCAGCGTCGACGGCCGTGACGATCGCGACGCACGCCGTCGAGGCCGAGAGCGACGCGGCCGAGGTGCACTACCTGACGGTCGAGGTGGAGGCGACGGCCGAGGGTCGCGTCGTCCTGGGGCCGACGAGCGTCCCCGTCGGTATCCGGCAGGAGCCCGCCGCGCCCGAGCCGACCTCGCCGCCCGAGCCGACCTCGCCGCCGGCCGGCGACGAGCCCGCGTCGTCGGCGGGTGCCGCGACGCCCTCGCCCGCGGGCCACGCGGAGCCGAGCGGCCTCGCCGCGACGGGCGCGCTCGTCGCGTGGTCGCTCGTCGTCGCCGCGGGCGGCGCGCTCGTCGTCGGTCTCAGCGCGCTCGTCCTCGTCCGCATCCGCCGGAGAGCGCGGGGGTGAGCCCGCGGGGGCCACGGCCCCGTGGCGCGGAGCGGGACGACGCGCGGGGCATGGTGCTCGCCCTGCTCGCCTCCGGGGACCTCGCGCCGATCATCCCCGACGCAGGCCGCCGTCTCCTCGTCCTGACCGATCCGCGTCGTGCGCGCGTTCCTCCCGTCCCGGTCCGCCACGCGGGCGTCCACACGACGCGCTCGTCGCCGGCCGGCGCTCGGAGCCGGCCGAGCTCCTCGCGCCGTGCCGCGTGCGCCCGGCCTCTCAGGACTTCCGCACGTGCGGGTCCGTCGTCGGGTCGGGTTCTCCGCGCCACCGAACGCTCACGGTCGAGCCGTCGGGGGAGACCGACGCGTCGACGACGCTCAAGTCGGGCACACGATCGAGGTCACGGCCGACGGCGACGGGGCGTCCGCCGACGACGACCACGCGAGCGCCCGCCGCGATGCCCGCGCGCACGCCCGCCTCGGCGTCCTCGAGCACGAGGCACCGCGATGCCTCGACCTCGAGCTCCGCGGCGGCGCGGAGGTAGCCGGCCGGGTCGGGCTTGCCCGCGGAGACGTCCTCCGCGGCGACGAGGACGCGCGGCACGGGGAGCCCGGCCGCCTCCAGACGGCGGAGAGCCAGAGGGCGCGGCGCGGACGTCACGACCGCGACGCGGGCCCCCGCGAGCGCGTCCAGCAGGCGCCGCGCGCCCGGCACCTCGCGGATGCCCTCGACCCGCTCGAGCTCCTCGGACTGGAGCCACGCGAGGACCGGCGCAGGGTCGGCCCCCCGCGGCAGGAACCTGCCGACCGTGTCGGGAGCCTGCCGCCCGTGCGAGTAGGAGAGCACCTCCGGCAGCGGCGCGCCGTGACGCTCGCAGAACTCCGTCCAGAGCTGCTCGACGACGGGCGTCGAGTCCACGAGCGTGCCGTCCATGTCGAAGAGGACGGCGTCCACGCGAGCGCCCGGGGGAGAGGTCCGCGATCCGTCCGCCGTGCCGTCCATTCCCGTCCTCGCCCGATCGTCCGCCCGAGGGCGTGCTCGTGCCTCGAGGATACCGGCGGGCGCCTGGCCCGGCGAAGGCCCGGACGCCGACGGGCCTCCGACGGCGCGTCCTACACTGGGGGGATGGCCCCCACCGTCGCCGACGTCCGGAGCGTGTGCGAGGAGCTCTGGCCGAGCGGGGACGCGGAGGCGTGGGACGTGCCGGGCCTCGTCACGGGAGATCCGCACGCCGAGGTGCGGCGCATCCGCCTCGCCGTCGACGCGACGCTCGACACCGTCGACGAGGCGATCGCCGCACACGCCGACCTCCTGCTCGCGCACCATCCGCTCCTGCTGCGCGGCGTCACCTCCGTCGCCGAGGATCGTCCGAAGGGCGCGGTCGTCGCGCGTCTCGTGCGAGCCGGATGCGCACTCCTGAGCGCCCACACGAACGCCGACATCGTCGAGACCGGCACCTCGGCCGTGCTCGCCGAGCGCCTCGGCATCGTCGACGCGCGCCCGGTCGTCGCCTCGGCGCGCGCGGGGCGCGGGCTCGGCCGTGTGGGCGAGCTCGCTGAGCCGACGACCCTCGGCCGGCTCGCGCGCCTCCTCGCCGACCTGCTGCCGCCGACCGCGTCGGGCGTGCGGGTCGCGGGGGACTACGAGCACGCGGTGCGCCGCGTCGCCGTGTGCGCGGGAGCGGGCGACTCACTCCTCGCAGAGCCCGCTGTGCTCGCCTCCGACGTGTACGTGACCTCCGACCTGCGTCACCATCCGGCCGCTGAGGCACGAGAGAGCGCGCGCGTGGCGGGCGGTCCCGCACTCGTGGACGTCTCGCACTGGGCGGCCGAATGGCTGTGGCTCGAGGTCGCGGCCGGCGAGCTGCGCGACCGGCTGCCGGGCGTCGAGGTCGCCGTGAGCGACCTGCGCACGGACCCGTGGGACTTCACGGTGCTGCAATGAGGCGCCGCGGGAGCACGTGCGCATCGAGGACGGGGAGGACACCGTGGCGATCCTGAAGGCGAGCCCCGACGACCAGGCGCTCCTGCTGCGCCTCGTCGAGTACGACACGAGGCTGCAGCAGCTCGAGCATCGCGCCGCGCGGCTGCCCGAGAGGGCCGAGCTCGCGACCCTCGCGAGGGAGGCCGAGTCCGTGCGCGAGGAGCTGCGCGAGCGCACGGGCGCCGCCGAGGACGCGCGTGCCGAGCTCGCGCGCACGGAGTCCGACGTCGGCCTCGTCGAGGCGCGTATCGCGCGCGACGCGGAGCGGCTGCAGGCGACCGCCTCCGTGCGCGACGTGCAGGCGCTCGAGCAGGAGCTCGCGGCGCTGCGACGGCGCCACAGCGACCTCGAGGACATCCAGCTCGCCGTCATGGAGCGCGTCGAGGACGCGGAGGCGGCCCTCGACGAGGCGCGTGCGCGGGCCGCGGCCCTGGAGGAGCGCACGCGCGAGGCGACACGGCGCCGGGACGACGCGATGGCCGCGATCGAGACCGAGCGCGAGCGCGTGCTCGCCGATCGCGCGACGGTCGCCGCGCGCGTCCCGTCCGATCTCCTCGCGCTCTACGAGCGTCAGCGCGCGCGCTACGGCGTCGGTGCGTCGTTGCTGCGCGGGGGAGTCTCGACCGCGAGCGGCGTCGCCCTCGGCGCCTCCGACATGAGCGTCGTGCGCGCCGCGGCCCCGGACGACGTGCTCCTGTGCCCGGACTCGAACGCGATCCTCGTGCGCACGGCGGAGTCCGGCATCTGATGGCGCGCGAGCTCATCGTCGAGGCGGACGGAGGATCGCGAGGCAACCCCGGCGTCGCCGGCGCGGGCGCCGTCGTCGTGGACTCCACGACCGGGGAGGTGCTCGCGGAGGTCGGCCGCTACCTCGGCCACGCGTCGAACAACGTCGCCGAGTACACGGGCCTCATCTCCGGCGTCACGCGGGCCCTCGCGATCGACCCGGATGCGGAGCTCACCGTGCGCATGGACTCGAAGCTCGTCGTCGAGCAGATGAGCGGACGCTGGAAGATCAAGCACCCGGCGATGGCCGAGCTCGCGGCCGAGGCGCGCCGCGTGCTCACGGGGACGCCCGTGCGCTTCGAGTGGGTGCCGCGCGCCCAGAACGCGCGCGCCGACCGCGTCGCCAACGAGGCGATGGACGCGCGGGCCTCGTTCGATCGCTGACGTGCGCTGCGCCCGCACGCGGGCAGCAGCGCTCGCGCTGGGTTGGGGTACGCTGGAGGCCGCAAACGGGTCGACAGACGGCCGCGTCGCCCGCAGGGGCGCCGAGGAACGTCCGGGCTCCGCAGAGCAGGGCGGTGGGTAACGCCCACCCGGAGCAATCCGCGAGAAAGTGCAACAGAGAGCAGACCGCCTCGTCGTCCGTCGACGGGGTAAGGGTGAAACGGTGGTGTAAGAGACCACCAGGGGCCCGGGTGACCGGGCTCGCTAGGTAAACCTCGCCCGGAGCAAGGCCAGACAGACACCGATGACGCTGCTCGCCGAGGTGTCGGGTAGGCCGCTGGAGGCCTGCGGCAACGCAGGTCCGAGATGGATGGCCGTCGCCGGTCCGCATGGGCCGGCACAGAACCCGGCGTATCGTCGGCCCGTTTGCCCCTCTCCCCTATCCCTTCGCGCGAAGTGTGAGTTTGTGCGGGTTTCGGGGCGCCGAAACCCGCACAAACTCACACTTCGCACGTTATGGGGCGCGACGACGGGAGACGCGAGCGCGCGAGGAGCGGGCGTGCGGATCAGACGACGCCCGTGGCGCCGAGCAGACGACCGATCGCGAAGGTCGCCGCGAGCGCGAGCGCGCCGCCCGCGACGACGCGCAGCATCGCCCGCCACACCCTCGCACCGCCGATGAGCGCGCTCGTCGCGCCCGTCGCCGCGAGTGCGACGAGCACGACGACGAACTCGACGGCGATGCGCACGGGCTGCGGAGGCAGGAGGATCGCGAGGAGCGGAAGGATGCCGCCGAGCGTGAACGAGACCGCCGACGCGAACGCGGCGCTCCACGGGCTCACGACATCCTCGCGGTCGATGCTGTACTCCGCCTCGAGGTGCGCTCCGAGCGCATCGTGCTCGGAGAGCTCCTCGGCGACGGCACGCGCCGTCCGCTCGGAGAGACCCTTCGCGCGGTAAGCAGCGACGAGCTCCTCGAGCTCCGCGCGCGGGTCGTCGCGCAGCTCGCGGCTCTCCTTCTCGAGAAGCGCCCGCTGACTGTCGCTCTGGCTGCTCACCGAGACGTATTCCCCGAGGGCCATGGACACGGCCCCGCCGACGAGAGCCGCGATCCCGGCTGTGAGCACCGCGCTCGCCGCCGTCGTGGCGCCCGCGACGCCGACCGCGACGGCGGCGACGGAGACGATCCCGTCGTCCGCGCCGAGGACGCCTGCGCGCAGCCAGTTGAGCCGGCTCGCGAGGCGCTCGCGCCGCCTCTCGCGGCCGGGGCGCCGCCCCTCGATCGCGTCCATCGTCATGGGCACCAGCGAAGCACGTCCGCGCCTCCCGCGCCACGCAGCGTAGGCTGCCCGAACCCCGCGGACCCCGTCCCCCGCCGCGCGTCCCGCGAGGCACGCGAGGTGTGAGTTTGTGCGGGTTTCGGCGCCCCGAAACCCGCACAAACTCACACCTCGGCGTATGGGGGGAGGGGGAAGGGGGAGGGGAGGGTCAGCGGCGCGCGGCGAGAGCGGCGGCACCGAGGATGCCGGCGTTGTTGCGGTGCTCCGCGGGCACGATGGGCGTGCGCAGCGAGAGCAGCGGCAGGAACTCCTGCCAACTCTTCGACACCCCGCCGCCGACGATGAAGAGCTCCGGCGAGAAGAGGAACTCGAGCTGCGCGTAATAGCGCTGCAGGCGCGCGGCCCAGCGCATCCAGCTCAGCCGCCCACGCTCCTTCGCGGCGTAGGAGGCGCGCTTCTCCGCGTCCTTGCCGTCGACCTCGATGTGGCCGAGCTCCGCGTTCGGCACGAGCACGCCGTCGTAGATGAGGGCGCTCCCGATGCCCGTGCCGAGGGTCGTGAGCAGCACGAGTCCGTGGCGGCCCTTCGCCGCTCCGAAGCGCACCTCCGCGACTCCCGCCGCGTCGGCGTCGTTGACGAAGTGGATGTCGCGCCCGAGCCGCTTCTCGAAGAGCTGCTCCGCCTCGAGCCCCACCCACTTCTTCGAGACGTTCGCGGCCGACATCGTCTTGCCGTCGATGACGATCGCGGGGAAGCACACGCCCACGGGCGCGGCCGACGCGTCCTGCCCCTGAGCCGTCCCCGATCCCTGCCCGGCGCCCTCGTTCTGGCCCGCGAGGATCTCCTCGACGATCTCCGCGGTCGTCTCGACGATCGCCTGCGGCTCGCCGCCGGAGGGCGTCGGCTTCTTGATCCGGGGGCTCACGAGCTCACCGGAGTCGACGTCCACGAGCGCGCCCTTGATGCCCGTGCCGCCGATGTCGATGCCGATCGCGAGTGTGCTCATGCCCTCGATCCTTCCTGCTGCGCTCAGGGCAGCGTCAGAATGTCCGCGCCGTTCTCGGTGACCACAAGGGTGTGCTCGAACTGGGCGCTGAGCGAGAGGTCGTCGGTCACGACCGTCCAGCCGTCGTCCCACTCGCGCCAGCCCGCTCCGCCGCCGAGGGTGAGCATGGGCTCGATGGTGAAGACCATGCCGGGCTCCATGACGGTGTCGAAGCGCGGCGCCGCGTCGTAGTGCGGGATGACAAGCCCCGAGTGGAAGGCCTCGCCCACGCCGTGGCCCGTGTAGTCGCGCACGACGCCGTATCCGAAGCGGTCGGCGTAGGCCTGGATCGCGCGCCCGATGACGTTCACCCGCCGCCCGGGGGCGACCGCGCGGATGCCCCGCCGCAGCGCCTCCTGCGTCCGCTCGACGAGCTGGGCGGCCTCCGGGGCGACCTCGCCGACGAGGAACGTCTTGTTGAGGTCGCCGTGGTACCCGTTCTTGAACGCCGTGACGTCGACGTTGACGATGTCGCCCTCGACGAGCACCGTGTCGTCGGGGATGCCGTGGCAGATGACCTCGTTGACGGACGTGCAGCACGACTTGGGGAACCCGCGGTAGCCGAGCGTGGACGGGTAGGCGCCGTGCGAGACCATGTACTCGTGCGCGACGGCGTCGAGCTCGTCCGTCGTGACGCCGGGGCGGATCGCCGCCCCCACGGCCTCGACGGCCCCCGCGGCGATGCGGCCGCTCTGCCGGATGAGCTCGATCGCCTCGGGCGAGTACACGTCGCGGCCCGTGGAGGGACGCGGTCCCGGCCGGCCCACGTACTCGGGCCGGCGGATGGACGCGGGAACGCGCCGACCGCGGGTCACGCGCCCGGGAACGAGGTGTCCGTTCGCGTCCCGGGGCATAGCCTTAAGCCTACTGAGGCTCGAGCTCGGGAGGCGCCATGACGCAGTGGTGGTACAACCACAGGACCGGCCAGGTGGAGGAGGGCCCGCAGTCCCTCGGCTCGGATCGGGACGGACCGTTCGCGACGCGCGAGGAGGCCGAGCGCGCCCCGCAGATCGCCCGCGAGCGCGCGCGCCGATGGGCCGAGGAGGACGCGGCGGACCGCTGAGCGCGCGTGCGCGTCAGTCGGCGCGCAGGCGATCGAGGAGCGTCATCGCGTCGAACGGCGCGCGCACCTTCATGTCGTTGTCGAAGTAGACGTAGACCTCGCGTCCGTGGTCGAGGTGGCTGCGCGTCCACTCCTCCCACTTCGCGATGCCCTCGGCGTCGTACCCGCTCGCGTAGAGCTCGGTGTCGCCGTGCAGGCGCGCGTACGCAAAGTCGGTCGTGACCCATTCGAGCACGGGCCACTTGCCCGCGCTGTCGCCGAGCACCGCCGCGACGCCGTGCTCGGTGAGCAGCTGCGCGAAGCGGTCATCGTCGAACGTGTGGCTGCGCGGCTCGATCGCGTGCCGAAGGGGGCGCTCGGCGTCCGTGTCGAGCCATTCCCGCCCGTGCATGCGCTCGCTGCGGCGGCGGGCGAGCGTGGCCGCCTCCGTCGTCGTCTTCGGCAGCACCTCGAGGAAGGAGCGCACGACATCCACGTCGAAGTCGATGCTCGCCGGCAGCTGCCACAGCACGACGCCGAGCTTCGCGCCGAGCGCGAGCAGCCCGGAGGCGAAGAAGTTCGCGAGCGGCTCCTCGACACCCTCGAGCCGGCGCATGTGCGTGATGAACCGCGGGCCCTTGACCGAGAAGACGAACGCGTCGGGCACCGTGTCTCGCCACCTCTGCCAGCTCGAGGGCCTCTGCAGCGAGTAGAACGACCCGTTGATCTCGATCGAGTTGACGTGCGCGGCCGCGTAGGCGAGCTCCTCGTCGTGCTTGAGCCCCTTCGGGTAGAAGACGCCGCGCCACGGCGCGTAGACCCAGCCGGACATCCCGACGTGGTAGCGCGGCCGGGCGTCCGCCACCGTGGTCTCAGTCCTCGTACGAGTGGTCGGCGCCCGGGTACGCGCCCGACTCGACGTCCGCGCGGAAGGCGCCCACGGCCTCCGTGAGGATCGTGCGGAGGTCGGCGTACTGCTTCACGAACCTCGGGATGCGCCCGCCCGTGAGTCCCGCCCAGTCCGTCCACACGAGCAGCTGCCCGTCGGTATGCGGTCCGGCGCCGACGCTGATCGTCGGGATGCGCAGCTCCTCGGTCACGCGTCGCGCCGCCTCCGCGGGCACCATCTCGAGCACGACGGCGAACGCGCCGGCGTCTTCGACCGCGCGGGCGTCGGCGAGCAGGCGCTCGACCTGCGCGCCGCGGCCCTGGATGACGTGGCCGCCGAGGCCGTGCTCGCTCTGCGGCGTGAAGCCGATGTGCGCCATCACGGGCATGCCGGCGGTCACGATGCGGCGGATCTGCTCGGCGCTGCGCTCACCGCCCTCGAGCTTGACGGCGTGCGCGCCCGTCTCCTTCATGAACCGGAAGGCCGTGTGGAGGGCCTCGTCGGGCCCGGTCTCGTAGGAGCCGAACGGCATGTCGGCGACGACGAGGGCGCGCTGGGCAGCGCGCGCGACGGCGCGCGTGAGGGGGATGAGCTCGTCGACGGTGACGGGGAGCGTCGTGTCGTAGCCGAGCACGTTGTTGCCCGCCGAGTCGCCTACGAGGAGGAAGTCGACGCCCGCGGCGTCGAAGATGGACGCCGTCTGGTAGTCGTAGCTCGTGAGCCCCGTGATCTTGATGCCCTGCTCCTTCGCCCGCTGGAAGTGACGAGTGCGGACGCGCTTGGGCGGCTCAGCCATTCCTGAAGTCTACGGCCACGCCGGGCGCTCGACGGGTCGAGGGCCGAGGGTCGCCCGCGCGGTCACAGGTTGGGGCGGTAGGTGATCGGCAGGCGGCGGTCGCGTCCGAACGCCATGCCGCTGATCTTCGGCCCGATCGCGCCCTGCCGCCGCTTCCACTCCGCGCCGTCGACGAGGCGCGTGACGCGCTCGACGGTCTCGGCGTCGTAGCCGAGCGCGACGATGTCGCTGCGGCCGAGCGCGCGCGTGATGTAGGCGTCGAGGATGCCGTCGAGCACCTCGTAGGGCGGGAGCGTGTCCTGGTCGACCTGGCCGGGACGCAGCTCGGCGGAGGGCGGCTTGGTGATCGAGTTCTCCGGAATGGGCGGCGTCTCGCCGCGCTGCTCGGCGGCGGCGTTGCGCCACCGCGCGAGCTCCCACACGAGGGTCTTCGGCACGTCCTTGATGGGGGCGAACCCACCGGCCGAGTCCCCGTAGATCGTCGAGTAGCCGACGGCGAGCTCGGTCTTGTTCCCGGTCGTGAGCACGAGGTGGCCGTGCATGTTCGATGCGGCCATGAGGATGATTCCGCGGATGCGCGCCTGGATGTTCTCTGCGGCGACGCCCGTGAGCTGCAGTTGCTCCTCGATCGGCAGCACGAGGTCGAGGATGGGCTCGACGGAGTAGTGCAGGCCGATGCGCGCGGCGAGGTCGTCGGCGTCCGATCGCGAGTGCTCCGAGCTGTACCTGCTCGGCATCGAGATGCCGTGGACGCGTCCCGCGCCGAGCGCGTCGGCCGCGAGGGCCGCGCACACCGAGGAGTCGATCCCACCGGAGAGGCCGAGCACGACGCTCGGGAAGCGGTTCTTCTCGACGTAGTCGCGCAGGCCGAGCACGAGCGCGTTCCAGAGCTGCTCCCGGTCGTCGGGGAGCACCGCAACGTCGGGCGGCTCGGGTCGGTCGGCGCGCGCCCGCACGGGCAGCGTCACGCGCGTGACGCTCTCGGGCAGCTCCTTGTCCACGGCCGGCGCCACGTCGACGTCGACGACGAGCACGTGCTCGCGGAACTGCGGCGCGCGCGCGAGGATCGCACCCGTACCGTCGACGACGACGCTGTCGCCGTCGAACACGAGGTCGTCCTGGCCGCCGACGAGGTTGACGTAGGCGACGGCCGTGCGGTTCTCGAGGGCACGGCGCGTCACGAGCGGCAAGCGCACCTCGTCCTTGTCCCGCTCGAACGGCGAGGCGTTGATGACGAGGAGCAGGCCGGCCTCGGTCTCGAGCACGCGCGCGACGGGGCCGCCGTCGCGCCAGAGGTCCTCGCAGATGATGACCGCGACGTCGACGTCACGCACGCGCACGACGAGGAGCTCGTCGCCGGGGATGTAGACGCGGTACTCGTCGAAGACGGAATAGTTGGGCAGGTGGTGCTTGGCGTAGCGCGCCTTCACATGCCCGTGGTGCAGCACGCTCGCGGTGTTCTGGGCGATCGCGGTGGGGGCGTTGCTCGTGCCGAGCAGTCGCGGCTCGAACGGCCCGTCGGGGTGACCCACGACGACGGGAAGGTCGCCGAGCCCGGCGTCCTGCAGTCGCTTCGCGAGCCCCGCGACGGCCTCGCGCGCGGCCGCGAGGAAGCTCGGGCGCGAGGCGAGGTCCTCGATCGGGTATCCGCTCAGCGCGCACTCGCCGACGGCGAGCAGGTCGGCGCCCCGTTCCCATGCCCGGTGGGCGGCCTCGAGGATCTGTGCGGCATTGCCCTCGAAGTCGCCGACGACGGGGTTGGTCTGGCCGAGCGCCAAGCGAAGACGGGGCATAGCAAGTAGCCTAATAGCGGCCCATCCGGCCTCCCATCCGCCGCCAAGGAGCACCGTGGACAAGCAGCGCGACTTCGTTCTCCGCACCATCGAGGAGCGCGGCATCAAGTTCGTCCGGCTCTGGTTCACCGACGTCGTGGGCACCCTCAAGTCGGTCGCCCTCGCGCCCGCGGAGGTCGAGGGGGCGTTCGCGGAGGGCGTCGGCTTCGACGGCTCCGCGATCGAGGGCCTCACGCGGTCGTTCGAGGCGGACGTGCTCGCGCACCCCGATCCGAGCACGTTCCAGATCCTGCCGTGGCGCGGCGACATCGACCCGACCGCGCGCATGTTCTGCGACATCACGACGCCCGACGGCCAGCCCGCGGTCGCGGACCCCCGCAACGTGCTCAAGCGCACGCTCGCGAAGGCGGCCGACGCGGGCTTCACGTTCTACACGCATCCGGAGGTCGAGTTCTACCTGCTCAAGTCGAGCACGATCGGCACGACGGGTCCGGAGCCGGTCGACTCCGCGGGGTACTTCGACAACGTACCGGGCGGCACGGCGCACGACTTCCGCCGCCGCAGCGTGCGGATGCTCGAGGACCTCGGCATCTCGGTCGAGTTCAGCCACCACGAGGCGGGGCCGGGGCAGAACGAGATCGACCTGCGCTACGCCGACGCGCTCACGACCGCCGACAACATCATGACCTTCCGCACGGTCATCAAGGAGGTGGCGATCGAGCAGGGCGTGTACGCGACGTTCATGCCGAAGCCCCTGTCTGGGCATCCCGGTTCCGGAATGCACACGCATCTCTCACTCTTCGAGGGCGATGTGAACGCGTTCTACGACGCGAGCAACCAGTACCAACTCTCGAAGATCGGCCGCCAGTTTGTTGCGGGCC
>JAATFA010000087.1 GCA_015655445.1 Actinomycetales bacterium
ACGGCGCGATCGGCGCGGTCATCGGGCACGAGATCGGGCACGGCTTCGACGACCAGGGGTCGCGCTTCGACGGCGACGGACGTCTCGTCGACTGGTGGACGGAGGAGGATCGCGCGGCGTTCGAGAAGCGCACGAGCGCGCTCATCGCGCAGTACGACGCGCTCGAGCCGCGGCAGCTGCCCGGCCACCACGTCAACGGCGCGCTCACGATCGGCGAGAACATCGGCGACCTCGGCGGTCTCGGCATCGCCTGGAAGGCGTACCTGCTCTCCCTCGGCGGAGCGGACGCGCCCGTGATCGACGGGCTCACGGGTGCCGAGCGCTTCTTCCTCTCCTGGGCGCAGGCGTGGCAGTCGAAGCTGCGTGACGAGGAGGCGCTGCGCCTCCTCTCGATCGACCCGCACTCGCCGGCCGAGTTCCGCTGCAACCAGACGGTGCGCAACATCGACGAGTTCCACGCGACCTTCGGGGTGGGCGAGGGCGATGCCCTCTGGCTCCCGCCGCACGAGCGGGTCACGATCTGGTAGACGACGAGCGGACGAGCGATCGAGAGGCACCAGGGGGACGTGTGACCGAGAGCACGACGGCACGGGAGCGCACGAGCCGCAGGCGGGGGCCTCGGGCGCCGCGTCACCGCTCGACGAGCGCGGCGCAGAACTTCGCCGCCGGCTTCCGCGCCCTCGGCGACCTCGCCTACGCGGGGGCCGAGGTGTCCGCGAAGGTCGTCGACCTCGAGACCGAGCGCGTCCTCGTCGCGATCGACGACCACATCGTGCTCCCGACGGCCGGGATCGGCACGATCCTGCTGCTCGTGGACGTGTCGGCGCGCATCACCGCGGGCGAGGTCTCCGGCTACACGGTGCTCGACCGATCCGACCCGGACGCGGTCGGAGGATCCGGCGTGTGGCAGCACCTGCACGTGCCGGCGCTCCCGGTCGCGGACGTCGCCGCGCTCGTCGCCGCGACCGCGGACGGCGTCGCGACGAACGTGCTCCTGCGCCGCGTCGGGCTCGACGCCGTGCGTGCGCGAGCCGAGTCGCTCGGCCTCGGACGGCTCGCGCTGCTCGACCTCGTGCGGGACGAGCGCGGGCCCGACGACGCGCCGCAGCTCTCCGTCGGGTCGGCGTCCGAGCTCGCGTGGCTGTTCCGCGCGCTCGCCCGCCGCGAGCTCGTCGACGCGCCGACGAGCGCGCGCGTGCTCGGGTGGCTCTCGCTCAACGCGGATCTCTCGCTCGTCGCGAGCGCGTTCGGCCTCGACCCGCTCTCGCACCGGGGCTCGGACCACGACATCCTGCTCGTGAACAAGACGGGCTCCGACGACGGGGTGCGCGCGGAGGCGGGCGTCGTGCGGGGACGCGCCGCGGCCGTCGCCTACGCCGTCTCGGTGCGCTTCGAGGACCGCACGCTCGGCTCCCGCCTGCGGGTCGTCGACGCGCTGCGGACCGTGGGGTACGACCTGCTCGAGTACGTGCACTGACCGCACGCTCGGCATCCGCTGGGGGAGATGCGGCGCGCGAGCCTTTCGCGCTTGTCGGCCGAAAGGGGGACATGTTAGCGTTCTTGACACGTGGACCCGAGGTGTCCCTCGCCTCGAACCCGAGTCGACGTCCGTAGGACTTCTGCGCTCCGACCCGGGGGGCGTGTCCCGGCCTCGTTTCCCCCATCACGAGGTCGGGACACCCACGTCCCGTGGGCGTTGCCGGTGCTCTCAGCGACCTGGACGCGGGGCGCCGTGCGCCGCATAATGAGCGCACATGATCTCCGCCGAACTCGCTGCGCAGTTGCGGGATGCCGGCCTCGTCTGGCATCCCCAGGCGGGCGACCGATTCCAGATCGACCTGCCGGACATCGACGCCGACGTCTTCACCGTGAGCGACATGACGATCGAGGCGCACCACTACCCGACCGGGTCGGTGCTCGGCTTCAACGGCACGACCGAGTGGGCGCTCGACTCCGTCGCGCTCGAGGACGCGCTGTGGCTGCCGCGCGAGGACCAGCTGCGCGAGATGCTGCGATCGACCTTCCGCGCGCTTCGACGCGTGGAGGACAGCTACGAGGTGGAGGTCGAGCTGCACGGCGAGGTGCGCGTGTTCGACCACCCGGAGCCGGCGGAGGCGTATGGCATGGCGCTGCTCGCGCTCATCGAGCTCTCCCGCTGACACCCCCGTCTCTCCGTCTCTCCCCTCTGCACGCGCCGGCGTGTCTGGCGTGCGCGGCCGTCATTCCGGGCGCGCACGCCAGACACGCCGGCGCGAGCGGAAGGGCGGGCGGGGCGTCAGGCGGTCTCGCGGCGCGCGGCGCGGGACGGCGTGGGCGCGTCCGCCGCGGGTGCGCCCGCCGCGTCCGGCGCACCCGACGGGCCCGGGGCGGGGAGGGTGCGCACGCCGCGCACGCCGTCCGCGAGCGAGGTGCGGATGCCGAAGAGCGTCTCGAGCGCCGCGACGACCTCGTCGGCCCGGCCCGCGCGCGCGAGCTCCCGTGCGCGCACCGACGGCGTGTGCAGCAGGACCCCCGCGAAGTGCCGCAGCGCCTCGACGGTGCGGCCGTCCGCGCCGCGCGCCGTCGCGCGCTCGATCTCCGCGTCGAGCACGTCGAACACGGACCGGCGCAGGTCGACGATCGCGGGCGCGATCGTCTGATCCGCCCCGAACGCCGCCGCCGCCTCGTCGACGAGGAGGCGCGCGTCGGAGGGGTCGACGGCGACGTGCGGTGCGTGCAGCGCGATGAGCTCGAGGTCGAGCAGCTCGACGCCCGGGAGCGCGCCCACGGCGGGGTCGACGTTGCGCGGAAGGCCCAGGTCGATCACGAGGCGGCGCTCGTCGTCGGGCACATGGTCGGGGGTCACCGTGTACCGCGCCGTGCACGTGACGACCACGTCGGCCGCGCCGACCGCGGGGCCGAGGTCGGGCTCCGGCCGCACGCCATAGCGGCGTCCGAACATCGCGGCTCGGCCGGTCGCGGAGTAGACGCGGATATCCGCCGCGCCCCTCTCGCGCAGCGCCGCGATCGTCGTCGCGGCATACTGGCCGGTGCCGACGACGAGCACGCGCGCGCGACCCCAGTCCGTGACGCGGCTCGAGGCGAGCTCGAGCGCGAGCCGCACGAGCGAGCGGCCGGCGCCGCCGAGGTCGGTGGCTGCGCGCACGACGCGTGAGGTCGCGGCGGCGCGCTGGAAGAGGCGCTCGAGCGCGGATGTCGTCGTGCCCTGCGCACGTGCGCGCTCGAGCGCGCGGGCGACCTGGCCGGAGATCTCGTCCTCGCCCACGACCATCGACTCGAGGCCCGAGCTCACGGCGAAGAGGTGGTGCGGCACGTCGTCGCCCTCGAGGACGGCGACGCTCCGGGCGAGCTCGTCGACGTCTCCGCTCTCGGAGCCCGCCGTGCCCTCCGTGCGCGCGACGAGCGCGAGGACGCGGTCGGCGACCTCGCGGGCGCCGACGTCGCGCACGTCGAGGTAGGCCTCGAAGCGGTTGCATGTGGCGACGAGCACGGCGCCCTGCACTCCGGGTGCCGAGGCGATCGCTCCGAGGGCGTCGGGAGCGGTCACGGAGAGGCGGTCGAGCACCTCGAACCGCGTGTTGCGGTGATTCGCGGTGAGGCACAGGAGCACGGGTTCCTATGGTACGCGCCGCGCCTGCGTGCCCGGATCGCCCCCCGCCACCCCGTGAGGGGCGCGGTACTGCTGCTGTGACGGTCGCATAGCAGCAGTACCGCGCCCCTCAGGCTCGCGGGGGGAGGCGGGGGAGGGGAGGCGGGGGAAGGGGGAGGATGGAGGGGTGCCCCTGCCCGTCACGCATCCGCTCTCCGACGGCCGCACCGCGTCCTCCCCGCTCGTGCGCGCGCTCCGCGGCGACCGCCCGGAGACGACGCCCGTGTGGTTCATGCGGCAGGCCGGGCGCTCGCTGCCCGAGTACCGCGCGCTGCGCATCGGCACGGCGATGCTCGAGGCGTGCCTCGACCCCGCGCTCGCGAGCGAGATCACCCTGCAGCCGGTGCGCCGGCACGGCGTCGACGCCGCCGTGTTCTTCAGCGACATCGTCGTGCCCCTCGCGCTCGCGGGCGTCGAGGTCGAGATCGTCGCCGGACGCGGACCCGTCTTCGCGCATCCGATCCGCACCGCCTCGGACGTGCTCGCCCTGCACCCGCTCGACCCCGCCGCGCTCGCGCCCGTGCGCGAAGCGGTCGGGCGCGCCGTCGCCGAGCTCGGCGGCGTGCCGCTCCTCGGGTTCGCGGGCGCCCCCTTCACGCTCGCCTCGTACCTCGTGGAGGGCGGTCCCTCGAGGGACCAGCTGCGCGCGCGCACCCTCATGTACGCCGACCCGCACACGTGGGCGGCGCTGCTCAACTGGTGCGCCGACGTCACGGGGGCCTTCCTGCGCGCACAAGTGGAGGCGGGCGCGAGCGCCGTGCAGCTGTTCGACTCGTGGGTCGGGTCCCTCTCGGCACGTGACTACGCGCGTCGCGTCGCCCCGCACTCGGCGCGCGCGTTCGACGCCCTGCGCGGGCTCGACGTGCCCCGCATCCACTTCGGGCTCGGCGCCTCCGAGTTCCTGCCCGCGATGCGCGCGGTCGGCGCGGACGCGGTCGGGGTCGACTGGAGGCTGCCGCTCGACGAGGCGAGTCGTCGGCTCGGCGGCGACACCCCCGTGCAGGGCAACATCGACCCCGCGCTCCTCGCCGCGCCCGCGCCCGTGCTCGAGGCGCACGTGCGCGACGTCCTCGACCGAGGACGGGCCGCCCCCGCTCACGTCGTCAACCTCGGCCACGGCGTGCCCCCCGACACGGACCCGGACGTGCTCACGCGCATCGTGCGCATCGTGCACGGATCGTGATGGGCGGCTCGGAAGGGACGGCAGCCGCCCGCGCGCGCTTTCTCGTCGCGGGCGGCGGAGTCGCGGGCCTCGTGACGGCGTGGGAGCTCGCCCGGGCCGGGGCCGGGGTCGTCGTGCTCGAGCGCGCCGACCGCCTCGGCGGACAGGTGCGTCGAGGCGAGCTCGCGGGCATTCCGGTGGACCTCGGCGCGGAGGCCTTCGCTACGCGCGGCGGCGTCGTCGCGGCGCTCGCGACCGAGCTCGGTCTCGCCGCCGCCGTCGTCGCCCCCGCCGAGGCGGGCGCGTGGCTCTACCCGACGACCGGTCGCGCCGTTCCCGTGCCCAGGACGAGCGTGCTCGGGATACCCGGCGTCCCGCTCGCCGCCGACGTCGTCGCGGCGCTCGGGACGCGCGCCGCGCTCCGGGCGTTCGCCGACGCCCTCATCCCCGGCACGGTCGGGTCGAAGGCGCGAACGCTCGGCGCGCTCGTGCGAGCCCGGATGGGCGCCGCGACGCTCGAGAGGCTCGTCGCCCCGGTCGTGCGCGGCGTGCACTCGGCGCACCCGGATGAGCTCGAGCTCGATCGCGTCGTGCCCGGCCTGCGCGCGGCGCTCGTGCGAGAGGGGTCGCTCGCGCGGGCCGTGCGCGGCATGCGGGCGGCGGCTCCGGCCGGCTCGGCCGTGCAGGGACTGCGCGGGGGGATGCACACGCTCGTCGCGACGCTCGAGCGCGAGCTGGCCGCGCTCGGTGCGGAGGTGCGGACGGGCGTGGAGGTGAGCGACGTGCGCGCGGGGTCCCTCCTGGCCGCGGGCGAGCGTCTGCGGGGCACCGTCGTCGTCGCGACGCCCGGGCTCGTCGGCGAGCGTCCGCCGGTGCGCGCCATCACGCTCGTGCTGCTCGCGATCGAGGACGCGCGCCTCGACGCCGCGCCGCGCGGCACGGGTCTCCTCGTGGCGGAGGGCGCACCGGGCGTGGCCGCGCGGGCCCTCACACACGTGACGGCGAAGTGGCCGGATCCCGCCCGCGGCGCGCGCCACGTCGTGCGCCTCTCCTACGACCGGGTCGGCGCGGACTGGCGCGCCGTGGCCGTCGCGGACGCGTCGGCCCTGCTCGGCGTCCCCCTCGATCTCGCGCGCGTCGTCGACGCGACGCGCGTGGACTGGGCGAGGTCGGGCAGGGTCGAGCATCCCCCGGAGGGGGTCGCGGCCGTGGGAGAGTGGGTCGCGGGCACCGGCCTCGCGAGCGTCGTCGCGCATGCCCGGAAGGTCACTGGGAGTCTGCTCGAAGCAAGCGGGACGTTCGACGTGCGCCCCGCTACTGTGGAGTCACAACGATCGGAGGAATGATGCGCGGCAAGATTCTCTTCGTCGTCGGACTAGGCGTCGGCTACATCCTGGGCGCTCGTGCCGGACGCGAGAAGTACAACCAGATCAAGCGTACTGTCGAGCGGTTCTGGAACGACCCGCGCGTGCAGAAGGGCGTGGACGACGTGCAGGGCTTCGTCAAGGACAAGGCGCCCGAGGTCGCGGACTTCGTCTCGGACAACGCCAAGAAGGTCGCACAGCAGGTCTCGAGCGCCCGCAAGAGCGGCACGCGCTCCTCGTCGACCACTCCGTCGACGTCCACCACTCCGACCTCGACTCCCGGCCCCGCGACGAGCGGGAGCTGACATCCGATTGCGGCGACCCACGCGAAAGCGGCGACCCACGCGAAAGGGGGCGGAATGACGGATCCGCGCACTACGCATCGCGACACGTCGAAGCGGCTCCTCGATCTCATCCGTGACCTCCCCACGCTCGTCACGGACCTCGTCAAGGGGGAGATCGAGCTCGCCAAGGCCGAGTTGCTCACGAAGGTCAAGGCACTCGGCTTCGGGGCCGCCTTCCTGGCCGTCGCGCTCGTGCTGCTCATCCTCTTCCTGGGCCTGCTGCTGACCTCGGCGGTGCTCGCGCTCGCGCTCGTGCTGCCGGGCTGGCTCTCGGCCCTCATCATCGCGGCCGCCGTGCTCGTCATCATCGCGATCCTCGGGTTCGTCGGGCTCCGGAAGATCAAGAAGGGCGTGCCGCCCCTGCCGACGCACGCGATCGAGGGGATCCAGCGCGACATCAACGTCGTCCGGGGACTGGGAAAGAGAGGACCGGTGGCATGAGCGACGTGTCCGACATCCAGAAGCGCGTCAACGACACGCGCACCGCTCTCGAGAACACCCTCGACGCGATCGAGGACAGGCTCAACCCCCGTAAGCAGGCGAACCGTCTCGCGCATCGTGCGGCGGCGTCGTACCGCCGCAACCCGATCCCGTGGATCGCGACGGCGACGACGATCGGCGTCGCCGTCGCGGGCGTCATCGTCTGGGCCTTCGTCACGAACGACGACTGAGCCCGGGCGGCGCTCGCATCGACGGGCGGCCCCTTTTTTGCCTCTCCCCGGCGGCGGAGGGAGGATAGGGGCATGACTATGAGCGCTCCGGCGCAACCCGAATCCCCCACCGCCGAGCCCGGCTACACCCTGTGGTCGGTGCTGCGCGTGGACCACCAGAACCGCAGCATCGTCTCGAGCCACGGGCTTCCGGAGAAGGTCGCGCTGCTCGAGAGCGAGGGCGTGACCGTGCGGGGCTTCTACGACGTGTCGTCGATCCGCGCGGACTCCGACCTCATGGTGTGGCTGCACGGGTCGGACCCGCAGAAGCTCCAGTGGGGGCTGCGCGTGCTGCGCCGCCACAACTCGCTCGGCGGCCTGCTCGGCACGTGGAACGCCCTCGGCGTGCACCGCGAGGCCGAGTTCACCGCGAACCACCTGCCCGCCTTCCTCAAGGGGCTGCCGCCCAAGCGCTGGGTCACGGTCTACCCGTTCGTGCGCTCGCACGAGTGGTATCTCCTGCCGGACGACGAGCGCCGCCAGATGCTGCGCACGCACGGGATGAAGGGCGCCGAGTACCCGCAGGTGCAGGCGAACACGGTCGCGGCGTTCGCGCTCGGCGACTACGAGTGGATCCTCGCGCTCGAGGCGGACGACCTCATCGACCTCGTCGACCTCATGCGGCACCTGCGTCAGACCGACGCCCGCCGGCACGTGCGCCTGGAGACGCCGTTCTACACGGGCCGCCGGATCGAGATCGAGGAGATCGAGGACTTGATCCCGTGACCGTCCGCGAGCACAGCGCCCCCCCGACCGTGCTCGCGGCGACGCCCGCGGCCGCCGCCGGACCCGAGCACGTCGAGACCCCCGTCGCGTACGACGCGATCATCCTCGCCGGCTTCGGCGGCCCCGAGGGGCAGGACGACGTGCTGCCGTTCCTGCGCAACGTCACGCGCGGACGCGGCGTGCCCGACGAACGGCTCGAGGAGGTCGCGCACCACTACCGTCACTTCGGCGGCGTGAGCCCCATCAACGCCCACAACCGCGCGCTCCGCGCCGCGATCGAGGCGGAGCTCGCCGCTCGCGGCCTCGACCTGCCCGTGCTGTGGGGCAACCGCAACTGGCGGCCCTACCTCGCGGACGCGCTGCGCGAGGCGCACGCGCGCGGCTTCCGCACGCTCCTCGGCATCGCCACGAGCGCGTACAGCTCCTACTCGAGCTGCCGCCAGTATCGGGAGGACTTCGCGCGCGCTCTCGACGAGGCCGGGCTCGCGGACGAGCTCCGCATCGACAAGGTGCGCCAGTTCTTCGACCATCCCGGCTTCGTCCTGCCGTTCGCGCAGGGCGTGCGGAGCGCCTTCGAGGAGCTCGCCGAGCGCGGGGTGCCCGCCGAGCGCGTGCACGTGCTCTTCTCGACGCACAGCATCCCGTCCGCCGATGCCGAGCGCAGCGGGCCGCGCGACCGCGACTACGGACCGGGCGGCGCGTACGAGGCGCAGCATCGCGCGGTCGCGGAGGTCGTCATGGCGATCGCGAACGTGCCGGGCGGCGCATCCGCCTGGTCGCTCGTGTACCAGAGCCGCTCGGGCGCGCCGACGACGCCGTGGCTCGAGCCCGACGTCAACGACGCGATCCGCGAGCTCGCGGGCACGGGGGTCGCGGCGGTCGTGATCGTGCCGCTCGGCTTCGTGAGCGACCACATGGAGGTGCTCTGGGACCTCGACACGGAGGCGATGGAGACGGCCGCAGAGTGCGGCGTGACGGCCGTGCGCGTGCCGACCCCCGGCGTCGACCCCGCGTTCGTGTCCGGTCTCGTCGACCTCGTCGTCGAGCGTCTCGAGGGCACGCCCGCGTCCGAGCGTCCCGCGCTCACGCGGCTCGGCCCGTGGTTCGACGTGTGCCGTCCCGGATGCTGCGAGAACGGCCGCATCCCGTTCCGCCCGGCGATCGCGGGGATCGCGCCGTGAGCGCGAAGGCCGCGGAGCGCGTGCGCATCGGCACGCGCGGGAGCGCCCTCGCCCTCGCGCAGACGCAGGGCATCGCGGACGCGCTCGCGGCACACGGAGCGGAGGTTGAGATCGTCACGGTGACGACGGAGGGCGATCGCAGCCGCGCGCCGCTCGCCTCCGTCGGCGGCGCGGGCGTCTTCGCGGGAGCCCTGCGGGAGGCGCTCCTCGGCGGTGAGTGCGACGTCGTCGTGCACTCGTTCAAGGACCTTCCCGTGGCGCCGGCGGACGGCCTCGCCCTCGCGGCGGTGCCGCGTCGGGCGGACGCGCGCGACGCGCTGTGCTCCCGCGGCGGCCTCGCGCTCGAGGCGCTGCCGCCGGGCGCGCGCGTCGGGACGGGATCCCCGCGACGGCAGGCGCAGGTGCGCGCGGCGCGTCCCGATGTCGAGGTCGTCGACATCCGCGGCAACGTGGACACACGGCTCGCGCGCCTCGAGTCGGACGACCCCGAGCGCGCCCTCGACGCCGTCG
Source organism: Actinomycetales bacterium (assembly GCA_015655445.1). GTDB lineage: Bacteria > Actinomycetota > Actinomycetes > Actinomycetales > Microbacteriaceae > Diaminobutyricimonas. Next base: position 9,647 of record JAATFA010000087.1, read on the forward strand.
TGCTCGCCGCGGCAGGCCTCGACCGGCTCGCGCGCGGCGATGCGATCGCGCAGTACCTCGACCTCGCGACATGGCCGACCGCGCCCGCGCAGGGCGCGCTCGCGATCGAGACGCGACGCGGGGAGGAGCGGCTCGCCGCCCGCCTCGACCATCGGCCGACGCGGCTCGCGGCGGAGACCGAGCGCGGCGTGCTCGCCGCCCTCGAAGCGGGATGCGCGGCCCCCGTCGCCGCGACGGCACTGCTCGAGGAGGGGCTGCTCTTCCTCTCCGCGCGCGTCTACGCCCCCGACGGCAGCCGGCATGTCACGAGCTCGCACGCGCTCTACGTCGCCGACGCGAAGCGCCCGGCGGAGGAGCTCTCCGCGCGCGTCGCCGAGGAGCTGCTCGAGCACGGCGTCGTCGAGCTCGCCCCGCTCGGCGGCGCGCGGTCCGGCGCGCGCGTGCGCGGCGGCGCGGAGCCCGCGGACGCCGCAGAGCCCGCGGACGCCGCACAGCCCGCGGACGGCGCAGAGCCCGCGGACACGGGGGAGGCGCGATGAAGCCGCTCGCCGGATGGCGTGTGCTCGTGCCGCGCGGCGGCAAGTGGGGCGACACCGTCGCCGCGAGCCTGCGCGGCTACGGCGCGATCCCCGTCATCGCCCCCATGATCAACTTCGCCGAGGCGGAGGACCCGCATGCGCTCGCGGCGGCGCTGCGCGAGCTCGAGGAGGGCCGCTTCGACTGGCTCGTCGTCACGAGCGCGACGACCGTCGACGTGCTCGTGACGCTCCAGACGCGCGTGCCGCAGGGCACGCGCATCGCGGCCGTCGGGGAGACGACCGCCGCCGCCCTCGCGCTCGCCGGCTACCGCGTCGACTTCATCCCCGAGGGCGACAACTCCGCGCGCGGGCTCGTCAAGGAGTGGCCCAAGTCGGACATCCACGGGCGCGTCCTCATCCCGCAGTCCGACATCGCCGAGCCGACGCTCGTCGCCGGCCTCTCCCAGCTCGGCTACGACGTGCGCTTCATCAGCGCCTACCGCACCGTCGGCGTGCCCGTGACGGACGAGGTGAAGCGCGACGTGGCGAGCGGCGCCATCCGCGCGATCCTCGTGACCTCGGGCAGCGTCGCCCGGCAGATCGCCGAGCAGCTCGCGCCCCTGCCCGAGACGACCGTCATCGCGTGCATCGGGCCGCGCACGGCGTTCGACGCGCGTGCCGCAGGGCTCACGGTGCACGTCATCGCGGAGTCGCGCAGCGCCGCGTCGCTCGTGGAGGCGCTCGCCGAGCACGCGGGGGCCGTCTCGTGATCCGCCCCGTCATCCGGCCGCGGCGCCTGCGCGCGACGCCCGCCCTGCGGCGGCTCGCCGCCGAGACGCGCGTGCACCCCGCGGAGCTCGTCCTGCCGATGTTCGTTCGCGAGGGCGTCGACGCGCCCGTGCCCATCGCGTCGATGCCGGGCGTCGTGCAGCACACGCTCGACTCGCTCCGCGCGGCGCTCGTCGAGGCGGCGGAGGCGGGCATCGGCGGCGTCATGCTGTTCGGCATCCCCGAGCGCAAGGACGCGATCGGCAGCGGCGCGACGGACGAGCACGGCATCCTCAACGTCGCGACGCGCGCGGCCGTCGCGGAGGTCGGCGACGCGCTCGTCGTGCAGACCGACCTGTGCCTCGACGAGTTCACGGACCACGGCCACTGCGGCGTGCTCGACGCGGACGGCCGCGTCGACAACGACGCGAGCCTCGAGCGGTACCGGGAGATGGCTCTCGCCCAGGCGGCGGCGGGCTCGGCGATCCTCGGCCTCTCCGGCATGATGGACGGCCAGGTCGCCGCGGTGCGCGAGGCGCTCGACGACGCCGGCCACGGCGACACGGCGATCCTCGCCTACGCCGCGAAGTACGCCTCCGCGTTCTATGGTCCCTTCCGCGAGGCGGTGCAGTCGTCGCTGCGCGGCGATCGCCGCACGTACCAGCTCGACGCCGCGAACCGCCGCGAGGGGCTGCGCGAGGTCGAGCTCGACATCGCCGAGGGCGCCGACGTCGTCATGGTCAAGCCCGCCATGAGCTACCTCGACGTGCTCGCCGACACCGCCGCCATGAGCACCGTGCCCGTCTGGGCGTACCAGATCAGCGGCGAGTACGCGATGATCGTCGCGGCGGCGCAGAACGGCTGGATCGACCGGGACGCGGCGATGCTCGAGTCGGTGCTCGGCATCCGGCGTGCGGGCGCCGACGCCGTGCTCACCTACTTCGCCGTCGAGCTCGCGCGGAGCCTCGCGCGGTGACGACGAACGAGGAGCTCTTCGCACGCGCACGCTCCGTGATCCCCGGCGGGGTCAACTCGCCCGTGCGCGCCTTCGGGTCGGTCGGCGGCACGCCGCGCTTCCTCGTCTCCGCGCGCGGCCCGTACGTGACCGACGCCGAGGGACGCGAGTACGTCGACCTCGTCGGATCGTGGGGCCCCGCGATCCTCGGGCACGCGCACCCCACCGTCGTCGAGGCCGTGCGGGAGGCAGCGACGCACGGGCTCTCGTTCGGCGCGTCGACGCCCGCCGAGACCGAGCTCGCCGAGCTCATCCGCGACCGCTACGCCGTCGCGGGGACGCCAGGCCCGGTCGAGCGCATCCGTCTCGTGAGCACGGGCACCGAGGCGACCATGACCGCGATCCGGCTCGCGCGCGGGGTCACGGGGCGCGACGTGCTCGTCAAGTTCGCCGGCCACTACCACGGGCACTCGGACTCGCTCCTGGCCGAGGCCGGCTCGGGCGTCGCGACGCTCGCGCTCCCGGGCTCCGCCGGCGTGCCCGCGGCGACCGCTGCGCTCACGCTCGTGCTGCCCTACAACGACCTCGCGGCCGTGCGCGCCGCCTTCGCCCGGCACGGGGAGCGCGTCGCCGCGATCATCGTCGAGGCCGCCGCCGCCAACATGGGCGTCGTGCCCCCGGATCCGGGGTTCAACCGCGAGCTCGCGCGCATCGCGGCCGCCCACGGCGCGCTGCTCATCCTCGACGAGGTGCTCACGGGCTTCCGCGCGGGGCCCGCCGGCTGGTGGGGGCTCGAGGCAGCCGGCGCGGTGCCCGAGGGCGAGGGCTGGGCGCCCGACATCGTGACCTTCGGCAAGGTCGTCGGGGGAGGGATGCCGCTCGCGGCGGTCGGCGGCCGCGCCGCCGTCCTCGACGCGCTCGCGCCGAGCGGCCCCGTCTACCAGGCGGGCACGCTCAGCGGCAACCCCGTTGCCGTCGCCGCGGGGCTCGCAACGCTCCGCGCGGCGGACGGGCCCGTGCATGCGCGCGTCGCGCGCGTCGCCGAGACGGTCGCGAGCGCGACCTCCGCCGCGCTCGCAGCGGAGGGCGTCGCGCACACGGTCGCGCGCGCGGGCACGCTCTTCTCGATCGCCTTCGCCGCGACGCCGCCCCGCGACTACGACGAGGTGCGTGCGCAGGAGAGCTTCCGCTACCCGCCCTTCTTCGCGGCGATGCTCGACGCGGGGGTCTCGCTGCCGCCGTCGGTGTTCGAGGCGTGGTTCGTCTCCGCCGCGCACGACGACGCCGCCGTCTCGCGCATCCTCGAGGCCCTGCCCGCCGCCGCGCGCGCCGCAGCGGCGGCCGCGCCGCCCCCCGCCCCGCCGAGCGTCGAGTCGGCGCAATAGGCGGCGTGCGGGAGCCGAATCCGGACCGGCGGTCGAGCGGCGCTCCCACGTCGATCGCACGCCCTCCGACCCTCCAGAAGAGCCGAAAGAGCCCTCCAGACTGCCAGGGAGTTCTTCGACGGCGTCGCTCACCCGTCCAGGTCGCGATAGTACGGATATCGTCATGGCGTCTTCCTCGATGATCACCTCGTCCGCGTCCGCGCCCGCTCCCGCGCCCGCTCCGGGGCAGGCCGAACGGGCGGCGAGGAAGGGGACGTCGCGTCTCGTCGCCCTCGACGGGCTGCGCGGCGTGGCGGCGCTCGTCGTCGTGATCCACCACGTGTACCAGATCGCGCGGCCCTACCTCGAGCCCGCGCACGACGCGTGGGCCGCCGGCTCGCTGTGGTGGGCGCTCTCGGCGACGCCCGCGAAGCTCCTGACCGCCGGCTCGGAGGCCGTGCTCGTGTTCTTCGTGCTCAGCGGCGTCGTCGTTCCGCTGCCGGCCCTGCGCGGCGGCCGCTTCTCGTGGGCCGGGTACCTCGTCTCGCGCGTCATCCGCCTGTGCGTGCCGGTGTGGGCCGCGCTCGCGTTCGCGACCGTGAGCATCCTCGCGATCCCGCGCGACGCCTCGATGGTCGTCGACGGCTCCTGGGTCGAGCGCGCCAACGGCACGAGCGTGCACGTGAGCCGCCTCGTCGAGCAGGCGCTGCTCAGCTCGCCCTCGTACGCGACCGACCCTGTGCTGTGGTCGTTGCACTGGGAGCTCGTCTTCTCGCTGCTGCTGCCCGTCTTCCTCGTGCTCGCGCGGCTCGTGCGGCGCTTCTGGGTGGCCGCCGTGCTCGCGTGCTTCGCGCTCACCATCGTCGCGAAGGTCGTCGACAGCGACACGCTGCGCTACCTTCCGGTGTTCTTCGTCGGGACGCTCATCGCCGTGAACCTCGAGACGCTGCGGCAGTGGGCGAAGCGGCGCCTCGACGGGCGCATGCGCCGCGTGCTCTGGTGGTCGGGCCTCGTCGCGTCCCTGCTCGCGATCGTCGCGAGCTGGATGAGCCGTCCCCTGGTGAGCTCGAGCAGCGTGCTGAGCATGGCCCTGGGCTCGCTCGCGGTGGTCGGCGCCGGAGGGCTCGTCGCGTGCGCGATCTGCTTCCCGCCCGTCGTGCGTGCGCTCTCCGCGCGCGTGCCGCAGTGGCTCGGACGGTTCTCCTTCAGCCTCTACCTCGTGCACCTGCCGATCATCGTCTCGCTCACCTACGTCGTGGGCGATGGATCGTGGCCGCTCGTCGGCCTCGTCGGCGTGCCGCTGAGCCTGCTCGCCGCGTGGGGCTTCGGACTCGCCGTCGAGCAGCCGTCCCATCGCCTCGCGCAGCGGGCGGGACGGCTCGTCGCGCGCGGGTCGGGGCGCGTCTTCGAGATCCTGTGGCGCAAGCGCGCCGTGCGGGCGGCGCTGCGCGCGCCGCTCGTGCGCGAGGTACCCGGCCTCGCGGCGGGGCCGGCCCCGCGGGACGGCGCGCGCTGAGGGGCCGCGGCGCGGGGCGGCGTGGCCGCGGCGGCCGCGTGTGGGCGGGCGAAGGCTGCTATGCGATCTCGACGACCGTGCGACCGCGCACGTGCCCCTCGAGGATGCGGGCGCCGGCATCCGGCACGCGCTCGAGCGGCACCGCGCTCGTGAGCGAGTCGAGCAGGTCGAGGTCGAGGCGCTCGGCGAGCAGCCGCCACGCCCGGTCGCGCTCGGGGGCGGGGCAGTAGACGGAGTTGATTCCCGCGAGCGTGACGCCGCGCAGGATGAACGGCATGACCGTGGTCGGCAGCTCCGCGCCTCCGGCGAGGCCGCACGCCGCGACGGTGCCGCGGTAGCGCGTCTGGGCGAGCACGGTCGCGAGCGTCACGCCTCCGACCGAGTCGATCGCGGCCGCCCACGCCTCGCCCTGCAGCGGCTTGCCCGGCTCGCTGAAGCGCGAGCGCTCGACGATCTCGTGGGCGCCCAGCCGGCGCAGGTAGTCGGACTCGCCGAGGCGTCCCGTCGACGCGACGACCTCGTGGCCGAGCGCGGCGAGGAGCGCGATCGCGATCGACCCGACGCCGCCCGCGGCGCCCGTCACGAGCACGGGTCCCTCCGGCTCGCCGATGGCGAGCACCGCGAGCGCGGCCGTGAACCCTGCGGTGCCGATCGCCGCGGCGCGCCGGGCGTCGATGCCCTCGGGCAGGCGCGTGAGCCATCCCGCCTCGACGTGGGCGCGCTCCGCGTAGCCGCCGTGATGTGTCTCGCCG
>JAATFA010000068.1 GCA_015655445.1 Actinomycetales bacterium
CGCCGCCGTACTCCTCGGCGACGAGACCGAACTCGGTGAGCTGCTGGCGCACCTTGGCCGGGTTCGCGCCCTCCTTGTCGACCTTGTTGACGGCGACGACGATCGGCACGTTCGCGGCCTGGGCGTGGTTGAGCGCCTCCACCGTCTGCGGCATGATCCCGTCGTCGGCGGCGACCACGAGGATCGCGATGTCCGTCACCTGGGCGCCTCGCGCACGCATGGCCGTGAAGGCCTCGTGACCCGGGGTGTCGATGAAGGTGATGGCGCGCTCGATGCCCTCGTGCTCCGTCCACACCTGGTAGGCGCCGATGTGCTGGGTGATGCCGCCGGCCTCGCCCGCGACGACGTTCGACTGCCGGATCGCGTCGAGGAGCTTCGTCTTTCCGTGGTCGACGTGGCCCATGACGGTCACGACCGGGGGACGGATCTCGAGCTCCTCGTCGCTCTCGTTCTCGCGCTCGGCCTCGAGGTCGATGTCGAAGCTCTCCAGGAGCTCCTTGTCCTCGTCCTCGGGCGAGACGACCTGCACCTTGTAGCCGAGCTCGGCGCCGAGCACCTCGAACGTGGCCTCGTCGAGCGACTCCGTCGCGGTGGCCATCTCGCCGAGCTGGAAGAGCACCGTCACGAGGTTGCCGGGCGGCACCTGCACGCCTGTGATCGACTCGATCTTGTCGGCGAAGTCCGAGATGGAGGCGCCACGGCGCATCCGGATGACGGTCGTGCCGTCGCCGCGGGGGACGCTGACGCCGCCGAGCGTCGGCGCATCCCGCATCTCGAACTCTTGGCGCTTCGCACGACGCGACTTGCGCGCCCTGCTCTTGCCGCCGCCGCGACCGAACGCGCCCGCCGTGCCGCCGCCGGGGCCACGGCCACGGCCACCGCCGCCGCCGGGACGCGGGCCGCTGAAGCCGCCGCCCGTGCCCGCGCCGCCGGGACGCTGGAAGCCGCCGCCGCCAGGACGCCCGGCGCCGCCGGGACGCTGCTGGTACGGCGCTCCGCCGCCGGGACGCTGCCCGAAGCCAGGCCGGCCCTGGCCGGGAGCGCCAGGACGCGGCGATCCGGGACGCGGAGCCGCCGGACGCGGGATGCCGCCACCGCCGGGACGTGGCATGCCCTGTGTCGAGGAGTACGGGTTGTTGCCGGGTCGCGGCGCGGACGGCCGCGGCGCGCCCGGACGCTGCATCCCCTGGGTCGAGGAGTACGGGTTGTTGCCGGGACGCGGCGCTCCCGGACGCGGGATGCCCGCGGGGCGCGGGGCGATGTCGCCGGGCGTGGGGCGATCGGACGCCGCGGGGCGCTCGGGAGTGCCCGGCGCGGGAGCCGATCCGGGCGCGGGAGCCGATCCCGGCGCAGGGGCGGACGACGGCGCGGGGGCCGACGACGGCGCCGATGCCGACGCGGGAGCCGGCGCCGACGGCGCGGACGCCGGGCGCGGTCCGGAGGGGGACGGCGCGGTTCGCGCAGGAGCCGGCGAGGCGGCGGGCGCGGTGGGCCGTGACGGCGCCGAGGGTGCAGGCGCGGGCTTGCCGGGGGCCTTGACGCCGTCCGCCTCGAGGGCGGCGCGCAGTCGTCGCGCCACGGGCGGCTCGATGCTCGAGGACGGGCCCTTGACGAACTCGCCCATCTCCTTGAGCTTCTCGAGCGCGGTCTTGCTGTCGATGCCGAGCTCGCTCGCGATCTCGTGCACGCGCGGTTTTGCCACAATTCTCCTGTCTCGGGTCCGCTCCCGGGCAGGAGTGGACTCTCAATGCTGGACGGGTCTCATTTCGAGCCGCTCATTACTTGTCCATGTGCCGTTCAGCCTGTTCTGTCAGCTGGAATGATCGGATCCCGGGTCGTCCGGGATCCGCGCCAGAAGCCGTCCCGGATCCAATGCGCCGTCCGTCCGGAGCGCGCGCCCGAAAGCGCGCCGCCGGATCGCGTTCTCGACGCAGTGGCGAGTGGGATGCACCCACGCACCACGGCCGGGCATGCCGGCCGTGACATCGGGGATGACCTCACCGCCGCGCGCGACCACTCTCAGCAACGCTGATCGCGGCTCGCGACGTCGGCACCCGAGGCAGGTTCTGACAGGTTCCATGTTACCCCGGATGCTTCGGATGCTGGCCCGGCCACCCTAGCAGCGGTTCCGCCTCGAGCGATCGAAGGCGAGCGCACGGCGGCCGGACCCCGGGCACGACGGGCAGACTGCGGGGCATACGGCGGGCCGACCCCGCCTACGCGCGATCGGAGGCGTCGGCGGAGGGGAAGGACGCGCTCTTGCTCGAGAGCGCCTCGAGGCGCTCCTCGGCGCTCAGCGGCGCGAGCCGGTCGAGGACCGACGCGGGCTGCCCGGAGACCTCGCGGAAGGCCCCGATCGGCACGACCGAGTGCACGACGCGGTCCTCGTAGAACGACACGAGGTTGAGCGACTGGCCGCCGTCGACGCCGGAGAAGAACCGGTCGGGGCCGGCGACGAGGCTGAGCGTGTAGCACGTCGCCGCGGCCACCGAGACGGGGATGCCCGCGAACGTGCTGTGCGTCGTGTAGTGCAGGTGACCGCCGAGGATCGCGCGCACATCGCTGCCGCGCAGCACGTGCGCGAGCCGGTCCTGCTCGCGCAGCTCGAGCGCGGCCATGAGCCCGAGCGGGGTCGGCACGGGCGGATGGTGCATCGCGAGCACGGTGCCATGCGGCGCGGGCGTCGCGAGCACGTCCGCGAGCCACGCAAGCTGCGCGTCCGCGATCTCGCCGTGGTGATAGCCCGGCACCGTCGTGTCGATCGCCACGATCCGCAGCCCGCGCACGTCGTGCACACGGTCCTGGGGCTCGTCCGTCGGCTCCTCGCCGAGGAGGGTCCGCGCGAACGGCACGCGCTCGTCGTGGTTGCCCATGACCCACACGACGACAGCGCCCATACGCGCGGCCGCCGGCTCGACGATCGCCGCGAGGCGCGCGTATGCGTCCTCCTCGCCGAGGTCGGTGAGGTCGCCCGTGAAGACGAGCGCCTCGGGCACGGGCCGCGCGCGCTCGAGGAGCTCGAGCGCGCGGCGCAGGGCGTCCTCCGTCGCGACCTGCCCGTAGAGCCTGCCACCGCCGCGGAGCACGTGCGTGTCGCTCACGTGCGCGATCGTGTGTGTCGGCTCCGGATGCTGCCCGAAGCGGATGCCGCTCGTCACGCCCGCCTCCTCGTCGTCGAGCGCGGCTCTCCGTCGCGCGTGACCGGGTCGTCGCGCGTGGTCGCGGGGCCCATCGCGCGACACTCTAGCGCGCGCGAGCATCGCGGTCCCGCACGTGCGCGAGCGCGACCCAACCGGCCGGCCGGGACGCGACGACGCCCTCGAGCTCGAGCGCGGCGAGCATGCCGCCCGCGGTCGCGATCGCGAGCCCCGCGCGCGCCGCGACCTCGGCCGTGTCGCGCGGAGAACGCGTCGAGAGCGCGTCGAGCACGCGCTGCGCCTGCCGGTCGAGTCCTCCCGTGCGGCCCGAGCCTGCCGACACCGCGGGCTCCATGCCGGGCAACGGCGCGAGAGCGGCCATCTCCTCGACCGAGGTCACGCACTCCGCACCGTACTCGCGGATGAGGCGATGACAGCCCGAGGAGGCCGCCGACGTCACCGGCCCCGGCACGGCCCCGAGCGGCCGCCCGAGCGACGCGGCGTGCCCCGCCGTGTTGAGCGAGCCGGAGCGATGGCCCGCCTCGAGCACGATCGTCGCGCGCGTCGCGGCCGCGATGAGCCGGTTGCGCTGCAGGAACCTCCATTTCGTCGGCGGCACGCCGCACGGCACCTCGGCGACGACGGCGCCCGTCGCGACGATACGGTCGAGAAGCGACTCGTGACCGCTCGGGTAGAAGCGGTCGAGCCCGCCCGCGAGCACGGCGATCGTCGTGCCGCCGCTCGCGAGCGCGGCACGGTGGGCCATGCCGTCGATGCCGTAGGCCGCGCCGGAGACGATCGCGTAGCCGCGCGCGACAAGTCCGCTCGCGGCCTCCATCGTCACGTGCTCGCCGTACGCCGTCGCGGCGCGCGCGCCCACGAGCGCGAGGCTCGCCTCGAGCGCGCCGAGCGCATCCGGCCTGCCGCGCAGCCACAGCCCGAGCGGCGCGTGGTCGCCGAGGTCGTCGAGGCCCGCCGGCCACGCAGCATCCCCCGGCAGGAGCAGCCGCACGCCGAACCGCACCGCCTGACGGAGGGCGAGCAGGCTCCCGGCGGAGACGAGCCGGGGCTCCCAGCGTGCGAGCGCGGGCTCGAGCTCCTCGGCCGGGATCCGCTCTCCACGCTCGGCCGTGCTCTCGGACAGCCGCGCGGGCGCGGTGCGCGCGACGACCGCGGCGAGCGCGCCGGAAGCCCCGAGGACGCGCACAAGGGCGCCTGCCACGCGATCGCCGGGCTCGGCGATCCCCGTCCACGCGCCACGCGCGAACGCCTCCTCGATGCGCGCGCGATCGGCGTCCTCGCCGGCCACGCTCCGCACGAGGGGGGCGACCTCCGCCTCGCGCAGCCCGAAGACGCTCACGATCCCATCGCCTTCCGCAGGTACAGGGCGCGCGCGAGGTGGTCCGCCCCTGGCCGGTCGGCCTCGTCGAGGTCCGCGAGCGTCCACGCGAGGCGCAGGACGCGATCGTATCCGCGCATCGTGAGCGCGCCGCGCTCGAGCGCGCGGTCGAGCACCGAGGTGTCCGCGGCCGGCAGCCGCAGCGGACGCGCGCGCAGGGCGGCGCCGGGGACGTCGGCGTTGCGACGCAACGCCGTGCCCGACCAGCGCGCGGCGGCACGCGCGCGGGCGCAGCTGACGCGCTCGCGGGCGCGCGCCGTCGTCACGCGCGCGGGGTCCTCCTCGGCGAGGACGCGCGCGACGCTCGTCACACGCGCGACGCGCACCTGGATGTCGACCCGATCGAGCAGAGGGCCCGACAATCGCGCGAGATAACGGCGCCGCGTCGCGGGAGGGCACGTGCACTCCGCATCGCGCGCGCCGTACTGCCCGCACGGGCAGGGGTTCGCGGCGAGCACGAGCTGAAACCGCGCGGGGAACTGCGCGACCGCGCGGGCGCGGTGGATCGTGATGACACCGGACTCGAGCGGCTGCCGGAGCGCGTCGAGCACGCTCGCGTTGAACTCGGGCGCCTCGTCGAGGAAGAGCACGCCGTGCGACGCGCGCGCCGCCGCGCCGGGGCTGATCTGCCCGCTGCCGCCGCCGACGAGAGCGGCAGCGGTCGCCGTGTGGTGCGGCGCCTCCCACGGCGGCCGCAGCGAGAGGCTCGAGCCGACCGGCAGGCCGCTGAGCGAGCGGAGCGAGGTCGCCTCGAGCGCCTCGTCGATCCCGAGATCGGGCAGGAGGCCCGGGAGGCGCGCGGCGAGCATCGTCTTGCCCGCGCCGGGCGGCCCGAGCAGGAGCATGTGGTGGCCGCCGGCCGCGGCCGCCTGGAGCGCCTCGATCGCGTCCGCGTGGCCGACGACGTCGGCGAGGTCGGGCTCGGGGCGCGGCACCTCCGCCTCCTGGTCGAGCAGCACGGGCTCGACGGGCTCGGGGGCGAGCTCCCCGCCGTGCCGGATGGCGGCCTCCCGCAGGGAGGCGACGCCCACGACGCGCGCGCCGGGCACGAGCCGGGCCTCCTCGAGGTTGCCGCGCGGCACCATGACGGCGGGGCGCCCGGCGCGGACGGCACCGAGGACCGCGGGCAGCACGCCCGACACGGGGCGCAGCCTCCCGTCGAGGCCGAGCTCTCCGACGTGCACGACGCCCTCGACCGACTCCGCCGAGATCGTCCCGGCGGCCGCGAGCGCGGCGAGGGCGATCCCGAGGTCGAACCCCGAGCCGTGCTTGGGCAGGGCAGCGGGCTAGAGGTTGATCGTGAGCCGGCGCGGCGGGAGCGGGCAGCCCGAGTTGGCGGCCGCCGCCCGCACCCGATGCTGCGCCTCGGCGAGGGCCGAGTCGGGCAGGCCGATGAGCACGAAGCCGGGCAGAGCACTCGAGATGTCCGCCTCGATCTCCACGAGCGAGGCGGACAGTCCGAGCAGCGCGACCGCTCGCGTGCGGGCGACGGTCATCAGAAGACCCCCCGCACGTGCTCGATCTCCGCCTCGCCGCGCGGCGGCGCGACGACCGCGACGGCGTCGATGCGCATGCGCCGGCTCGTGCCCTCGTGCGCCTCGCACCATGCGGCGGCGAGGCGCCGCAGGCGCGCGAGCTTGACGGGCGTGATCGCCTCGAGCGGATGTCCGAACGCGATCGAGGAGCGCGTCTTGACCTCGACGAAGACGAGCTCGTCGCGATCGAGCGCGACGAGGTCGATCTCGCCCGCCCCGCATCGCCAGTTGCGGTCGAGCACGCGGTATCCCGCTCCGCTCAGATAGTGCGCGGCGAGATCCTCGCCGAGTCTGCCGAGAGCATCCTTCGCTGCCATGCCGCCAGCGTGCCGTGCGCACCGCGCTCGCGTGTCGCGGGAAGCGCCTCACGGGGATGACGCGAGCGCCGCACGCGCTGGGGAGGACCAGTCCGGCCCGCCGCCGTCACTCGTCGAGCGCGAGCTCCTTGGGCAGCTCGAGCTCGCGGTTGCTGAGCTCCTCGACGTTGACGTCCTTGAAGGTGAGCACGCGCACGCTCTTGACGAAGCGATCGGCCCGATAGACGTCCCACACCCACACGTCGTTCATCGTGAGCTCGAAGTAGAAGTCGTGCTCCGTGTCCCGGCGCACGAGCGTCACCTCGTTCGCGAGGTAGAAGCGTCGCTCCGTCTCCACGACGTACTTGAACTGCCCGACGACATCGCGGTACTCCCGGTACAGCGCGATCTCGACTTCGCGGTCGTAGTCGTCCAGCTCGTCATCATCCATGGCGCGACAATCCTACGTCCCTTCCGCGGGGATCGAGCCGGGACGGGACGCCGCACTCCTCGCTCAGCCGAGCTCGACGAGGGCGGGCTGGCGCAGCCACGTCACCCGGTGCAGCTCGTGCGGGCCGTGGACGTCGATCGCGGCATAGTGCCCCGCGCTCGCGTAGCCCTTGTTCGACGACCACGCGTAGACGGGCGCGCTCTCGTGCGCGCGGATCATCATGCGGTCTCGGTGCACCTTCGCGACCACCGAGGCGGCCGCCACCGACGCGCAGTCCCGATCCGCCTTGACGCGCGTGCGCACGGTCATGCGCCGCGGCAGCGCCGCGTTGAGGTAGTCCCACGAGCCGTCGAGGAGCACGACGGAGTCCGCGACAGGCGCGCCTGCCCGCTCGAGCTCCTCGATCGCGCGCGCACCCGCGAGACCGAGCGCGGCCGAGAGGCCCAGCCGGTCGATCTCCTCGTTCGTCGCGAGGCCCACGGCGCTCATGAGCGCCCAGGCGCGCGCCATCGGCTCGAGCTCCTCCCGCCGGCGCTCGCTCAGGAGCTTGGAGTCCCGCAGCCCCTCGGGGACGCGCCGCACGGTCCGGTCGACGAGGCACACGCCGACCGCGAGCGGCCCCGCGATCGCGCCACGGCCGACCTCGTCCATGCCGATGACGTAGGGGCACCCCTCGCGGTGGAGTGCACGCTCCATCCGCAGGCTCGGCACGGGCGCGGTCACTTCTCGTCGACGCCCTTGAAGGTCAGCGGGTAGTTGCTCAGCCACGTCCACCGGTCGATCGGCCAGCTGATGAGCACCGCGCGTCCGACGACGTCGTCGATGGGCACGAAGCCGCCGCCGGGCGCGTTCTGCTTGTGGTGGTAGGCGGAGTCCGCCGAGAGGTCGCGATTGTCGCCGAGCACCCACAGCTTGCCCTTGGGCACCGTGACGTCGAAGGTCGTCCCGTCGGCGGGCGCGCCCGGCGGCACCTTGATGTAGGGCTCGTCGAGCGGCACGCCGTTGAGCGTGAGCTGGCCGAACTCGTTGCAGCACGTGACGTGGTCGCCGGGCAGACCGATGACGCGTTTGATGAGGTGGTCGTCGCTGTCGGGCGCGCTCAGGCCCACGAAGGAGAGGACGCCGTCGACCGCCTCCTGGAGCCATGACCTCGGCGCGGGCGTGACCGGGTTCTCCTGCGTGAGCCATCCGCCCGGGTCCGTGAACACGACGACGTCGCCGTGGTGGATCGGCATGAGGCCGGGCTCGAGCTCGTTGACGATGATCCGGTCGTTGACGAGGAGCGTGTCCTCCATCGACCCCGAGGGGATGTAGAACGAGCGGATGAGGAAGGTCTTGATGAGGAAGGAGATGAGCAGCGCCGCGAGCACGATGATGACGATGTCGCGGACGAACGTCAGGACGCCCTTCTTCCGCCTCGCCCGCTCGAGCTCGACCCGCTCGGCGCGAGTGCGCGCTGCGTTCGTCATATGCCCCTCACGTCCCGACTCAGTGTACGGCCGCGTAGGCCGGATACCCGGTGGGAGGAGGGCTACGCCTCGCGCTTCTCCTTGATCTTCGCCTTCTTGCCGCGGAGCTCGCGCAGGTAGTAGAGCTTGGCGCGGCGCACGTCGCCGCGCGTGACGACCTCGATGTGGTCGATGATCGGCGAGTGCACGGGGAACGTGCGCTCGACGCCGACCTGGAAGCTCACCTTGCGCACCGTGAAGGTCTCGCGCACGCCCTCGCCCGAGCGGCCGATGACGACGCCCTGGAAGACCTGGATGCGGGAGCGGTTGCCCTCCACGATGTTGACGTGCACCTTGACGGTGTCCCCCGCACGGAAGTCGGGGATGTCGCTCTTGAGCGAGGCGGCGTCGAGGGAGTCGAGGATGTGCATGGCAAGTCGCTCTCTGCGGCCGCCACGGGTCGGCCGCCGATCGGAATACGGGGAAAGGGGCCTCGGAGCGCAGGACGGCTCCCCTGTGGCAGAGCCAGCCGAGGCACGATCGACCATTCTGCCACAGTCCGCCGTGCGACTGCCACCGGCCAGCCGCGGGCGGACGGTGGGACGACGCGGGTCAGCGCGGGTCAATGCGGATGACGGGCCCGCGATCGCGGCGCGCGTCGTACCCCGGAGCCGGCGGCTGCGCCTGCAGCTCGAAGGCGGCGAGCACCTCGCGCACGCGGCGTCGAGCATCGCGCACGAGCTGCACGATCCCGGCCCAGAAGCACGCGAGGCCGAGCACGACCGCGAGCACGCCGACCGCCGTCGCGATGACGCCCTCCGGCACGATCCCGTAGGCGATGAGGCTCGCCCACCACGCCGACAGGAGCACCGCGTCGAGCGGCGACACGGCGCGCGCCCGCCGCACGCTCCCCCGCCACCACACGACCCCCGCGACGAGCGCGAGGGCGAGAGCGAGGAACGGGGCGAGCAGGAGGTAGCCGAGCACGTTCCAGCTGCTGTCGCCCGCGACGATCCCGCGCGCGACGAGCAGCCAGACCGGCAGCACGGCCACCGCGGGGAGCATCGCCGTGAGCACGGCGTGTCGGTACCACATGCAAGCAGGGTATCGTCGTGAGGTCGTAAAAGGGCAGGGAGATTACCCCATGATCGAGCTGAGGACGCCGGCCGAGATCGAGCAGATGAAGCCGGCGGGCGCGTTCGTCGCCCGCGTGCTCGAGGCGACCCGGGAGGCGTCGCAGGTCGGCGTGAACCTGCTCGAGATCGACGAGCTCGCCCACCAGATGATCCGCGACGAGGGCGCGGAGAGCTGCTACATCGACTACCACCCCTCGTTCGGCGCCTCCCCCTTCGGCAAGGTCATCTGCACGTCCGTCAACGATGCGGTCCTGCACGGCCTGCCGCACGACTACCGCTTGCGCGACGGCGACCTGCTCACGCTCGACTTCGCGGCGAGCGTCGACGGCTGGGTCGCGGACTCGGCTGTCTCGTTCGTCGTCGGCACGGCGCGCTCCGAGGACCTGCGCCTCATCGAGGTGTGCGAGGAGGCGCTGCGGGCCGGCATCGCGGCCGCGCACGTCGGCAATCGCATGGGCGACGTCTCGGCCGCGATCGGCGCGGTCGCGCACGCGCACGGCTTCGGCGTCAACACCGACTTCGGCGGCCACGGCGTCGGGCGCACGATGCACGGCGACCCGCACGTGCCCAACGACGGGCGGCCGCACCGGGGCTATCCGCTCAAGCCCGGGCTCGTCTTCGCGATCGAGCCATGGCTCATGCTCGGCACCGACGAGATCTACACGGACGCCGACGGATGGACGCTGCGGAGCGCCGACGGCTCGCGCGCCGCGCACGTCGAGCACACGATCGCGATCACGCCCGACGGCCCGCTCGTGCTCACGGCGCGGAGGCGCTAGCCTCCGCGGCCGCGTCGGCGATGAGGTCGGGCCGCACGCGCCGCGTCCGCTCGAGCTGCTGCTCGCGACGCCACGCCGCGATCGCGCCGTGGTCGCCGCTCAGGAGCACCCCCGGCACGTCGAGGCCGCGCCAGCTCGCCGGCTTGGTGTAGCTCGGGTACTCGAGCAGGCCTTCCTCGTGGCTCTCCTCGGCGAGGCTCAGCGGGTTGCCGAGCACGCCGGGGACGAGGCGGCCGGCGGCCTCGATCATGGCCATCGCCGCGACCTCGCAGCCCGTGAGCACGTAGTCGCCGAGGCCCCGCTCGGCGCCGCGCGCGCCCGCCGCCGCGTAGCGCACGACGCGCTCGTCGATCCCCTCGTACCGACCGCACGCGAACACGAGACGCCGCTCCCGGGAGAGGTCGCGGGCGATCGCCTGCGTGAAGATGCGCCCCGCGGGAGTGGGGAAGACGACGAGGGGAGGCGGGTCCCCCGCATCCCCCTCGAGCACGGCGTCGAGCGCCTCGCCCCACGGCTCCGGCCGCATGACCATGCCCGCGCCCCCGCCGTAGGGAGTGTCGTCGACGGTGCGGTGCCGGTCGTGCGTGAAATCCCTCAGGTCGTGCACGACGACCTCGAGCACGCCGCGCGCACGGGCCCTGCCGAGCAGCGAGACGTCGAGCACGGAGAAGAACTCCGGGAAGATCGTGACGATGTCGACGCGCACGCTACGACCCTAACGGGGCTCGTCCCCGTCCGACGGGGGCCCAGGAGGCTCGCCCGGCTCGCCGGCTCCCGGCGGCGCGTCCGCGTCGTCGTCCGGCGCGGGCTCGAAGAGCCCGACCGGCGGAGTGACGGTGATCGCGCCGGCGGCGAGGTCGACGGTGGGCACGATCGCGGACACGAACGGCACGAGCACCTCCTCGCCCGACGGCGTCGCGACCGCGAGCAGGTCCTGCGCGGGGAGGTGGTCGACGCGCGCGACCGTGCCGACGCGCTCGCCGTCGCGCAGGACGCGCAGGCCGACGAGCTGATGGTCGTACCAGGCGTCCGGCTCGTCCGGAAGCTCGGCCGTCGCCTTGTCGACCCACAGGATCGCCTTCACGAGGCTCTCCGCGGTCGTGCGATCGGTCACGTCCACGAAGAAGGCGACCGGATGCCCGTTGTACCAGCGCAGCTCCGCGAGCTCGATCGTCTTGCCGTGCCAGCGCGAGGAGGTCGGCACCTGGAGCGAGAAGACCGCGCCCGGCACGAACCGGCGCTCGGGCTCGTCGGTGTAGAGCTCGACCTTGAGGGCTCCCTTGAGGCCGTGCGCCTTGAGGAGGCGGCCGACCCGCAGCTGCGTGCGCTCCGGCAGGGGCGCGTGCGCTCGCGCCACCTCAGTCGACGTCGACGACGTCGACGCGCACACGGCGGCCGTCGGCGAGCGCCGCGACGACCGTGCGGAGCGCCTTCGCGGTGCGGCCGGAGCGACCGATCACCCGGCCGAGGTCGGCCGGGTTCACGCGCACCTCGAGCACCTCACCGCGCACGGAGTTCTTGGCGAGCACCTGCACCTCGTCGGGGTGATCGACGATCCCCCGCACGAGGTGCTCGAGAGCCTCGGCGAGCACGACTACGCGTTCTCGCCCTCGGTCGCGGCGGTGGCCGCCTCGTCGTCGCCCGTGGCCGCGGACGACTGCTCGTCGGCCGCCGGCGCGACGGGCGCCTTCGTCTCGTTCTTCGGCCGCAGCACGGCCCGCTTCTTCTCGTCGATCTCGAACGGCACCTTCGGCTCGGCGACCTGCACGGTGCTCTTCGCGCCCTTCTCGCCCTTGTAGGTGCCCCAGTCGCCCGTGAGCTTGAGGAGCGCGAGGACCTGCTCGGTCGGCTGCGCGCCGACGCCGAGCCAGTACTGGGCGCGCGCGGAGTCGATCTCGATGACCGAGGGGTGCTCGGTCGGGTGGTACTTGCCGATCTCCTCGATCACGCGACCGTCGCGCTTCGTGCGCGAGTCGGCGACGACGACGCGGTAGTACGGCGCCCGGATCTTGCCCAGGCGCTTGAGACGGATCTTGACAGCCACAATTCTCCAGATTCGTGTCGGTGGGCGAACCATCGCCGTGAGCGTGGGGGCACACTCGGCAGGAAAGCTCTGAGGAGGTCGCAAGCCGCCGGATAGAGGGTCGGGCGACGCGGACCCGAAGGACTATTCTGGCAGATTTTCGGCACGAGCGGGAACGCCGTCCTCCGTTCCCTCCCCGCCGTGCGTCTGCGAGGATGGGCGGTGGTCGCAGAGCGCGGACCGCGGCGGCCACGGCGCGGCCGCACCGGGGAGGACGCCATGCCCATCGAGTTCGCACCCTCGGCACGCGGCACGCTCGGCCTCGAGTGGGAGATCGCGTGCGTCGACCCCGTGACGCGCGAGCTCGTGCCCGTCGCCCCGGAGATCCTCGCGCGCGTGCGACGCGATCGCGAGTACCCGCAGGCGACCGCGGAGTTCCTCACCAACACCGTCGAGATCGTGAGCGGGCCGCACCACGAGACTGCCGCCGCGGTCGCCGACCTCGAGACGATGCTCGGCGAGGTGCGCGGGATCGCGGACCGGCTCGGCGTGGACCTCATGGCCGCCGGCACGCATCCGTTCAGCCTCATCGAGGACCAGGAGGTCACGCCCGACAAGGAGCGCTACGCGACCTACATCGACCGCATGCGCTGGTGGGGCAGCTCGCTCATCTGGGGCCTGCACGTGCACGTCGCCGTCGGGTCGGGCGACCGCGCGATCGCCGCGCTCGAGGGCATCCTGCGCTACTACCCGCACCTGCAGGCGCTCTCCGCGTCGAGCCCGTTCTACCTCGGCGCGGACACGGGGTACGCCTCGAACCGCGCCATGATCTACCAGGTCTCCTCGACCGCGGGCCTGCCGCCGGAGCTCGCGACCTGGTCGGACTACGAGAGCGTCGTCGACGACCTCATCGCGATCGGCGTGCTCGCCGACGAGTCGGAGGTGCGGTGGGACGTGCGCCCCTCCCCACGCTGGGGCACCCTCGAGGTGCGCATCTGCGACGCGCCGAGCACGGTCGAGGAGGTGCGCGCGCTCGCCGCGCTCGTGCAGTGCCTCGTCGAGCACCTCCTCACGCGCATCGAGGACGATCGACCGCTGCCCACGCTGCAGCCGTGGTTCGTCAGGGAGAACAAGTGGCGCGCTGCCCGCTACGGGCTCGACTGCGAGGCGATCGTCGACCGGAGCGGACGCACGCGTCCCGTCGTCGACGACATCCTCGACCTGCTCGACGAGCTCGACCCCGTCTCCCGCCGGCTCGGCTGCTCGCGCGAGCTGCGCGCCGTCGAGGCTCTCATCGACCGCGGCCCCGGCTACCAGCGGCAGCGCTCGACGGCCGCACGGCACGACGGCGACCTGCGCGCGGTCGTCGACGCGCTCGTCCGTGAGCTCGCCGCCCCGCCGGGCGTGAGCGCCCCCACGCCTCGCTAGCGGCTCCGCGCGCTCGCCCCCGCCACGATCCCTCTCCCCGGTCGTGGACGCCCTAGCCCGCGCGCCGGGCGTCGCGCCAGGCGATCCAGCGCCGGACGGGCTCGAGGTCGTAGTCGGGGCCGCTGATGCCGACCGTGAAGAGCGTCGCGCCGAGCGCGAGGCTGCGATCGGCCTGCTCCTCGTCGTCGCCGTGCAGCCCGACCGAGATCTCGATGTCGTCGACGTCGCGGCCCACGTCGGCGGCGTGCGCGCGCAGCACGCCGAGCTTGCGCTCGAGGGTGTCGACGTCGGAGAAGCTGTGCCAGATGTCGGCGTGGCGCGCGACGATGCGCAGAGTCTTGCGCTCGCCCCCGCCCCCGATGAGCACGGGGATCCTCCGCGTCGGCGCGGGGTTGAGCTTGGCCCAGCGCGCCTGGATGCGCGGCAGGTCCTCGGCGAGGGCGTCGAGCCGGCTCCCGGCGGTGCCGAACTCGTAGCCGTACTCGTCGTAGTCCTGCTGCTTCCAGCCTGAGCCGGTGCCGAAGATGAAGCGGCCCCGGCCCGTGCCGTGGGCGCTGATGTGGTCGATCGTCCGCGCCATGTCGGCCTGCAGGTCCGGGTTGCGGTAGCTGTTGCAGTTGACGAGCGGCCCGAACTCGACGCGCGTCGTCTGCTCGGCGATCGCCGCGAGCATCGTCCACGCCTCGTAGTGCCTCCCCCACGGGTCGCCGCTGAGGGGGAAGAAGTGGTCCCAGTTGAAGATGACGTCGACGCCGAGGTCCTCGAGTGCGGCGACGGTCTCCCGGATCCTCGGGTAGAGGGCGTGCTGCGGCGCGACCTGCACGCCGAGGCGGATCTGACGAGGGGGCATGCGTCCACACTATCGGGGGGTCAGACCCGGTTCCGCCAGCTCAGCAGCAGCAGCACGAGCCCCGCGATCCCGAGGACGACCCCGGCGCCGTCGAGGAGCGCCGTCGCGCGCGGCACGGCGGTGCCTACCCCGACGAGCGCCATGCCCGTCGCGACGAGCGCGACTCCGGCGATCGCGAAGGAGCGCGCGTGCGGCGGGGTGCGCGGGCGCTGCATGCCTCTCCTCGCTCCTCGGCTCAGCCCGCTCCCGCGAGCGCGCGGCGCCGGCCGTGCGCCGGCGCGCCGATCACCGCCCGAGGAACTTCTGCAGGGCGGCGAGCTCCTCCTCGCTCGGAGCGCCCTTCGCGCCGCCGCCGATGCCGAAGCCGGAGCCGCCGGCCGCCGCGCCCCCGGGCTTGACGCCTGCCGCGCGCGCCGCGTTCTCCGCTGCGCGCTTGGCCGGGTTGCCCGACTTTGACCCGCTCTTCTTCTGCTGCTTCTTGCCCTTGCCGCCGAACCTCGCGCCGGGCACTGGACCCACGCCGGGGATCTGCGGCATGCCCCCGCGCGCGACCGTCTTCATCATCTTCGACGCCTGCTCGAAGCGCGTCACGAGCCCGTTGACGTCCGTCACGGTCATGCCCGACCCGCGCGCGATGCGCAGCCGGCGGCTGCCGTTGAGGATCTTCGGGTTGCGCCGCTCGGCGGGCGTCATCGAGCGGATGATCGCCTCCGTGCGCGTGATCTCGCCCTCGTCGAAGTTCTCGAGCTGCTCGCGCATCTGCCGCGCCCCCGGGAGCATGCCGAGCATGCCCTTGATCGAGCCCATGCTCTTGATCTGCTGCATCTGCGCGAGGAAGTCCTCGAGCGTGAAGGTCTCGGTCGCGAGCTTCTCGGCGACCTTGCGCGCCTCCTCCTCGTCGAACGCACGCTGCGCCTGCTCGATGAGGGTGAGGATGTCGCCGAGGTCGAGAATGCGGCTCGCCATGCGGTCGGGGTGGAACGGCTCGAAGTCGTCGAGACCCTCCCCCGTCGAGGCGAAGATGATGGGGCGGCCTGTGACGCTCGCGACCGAGAGCGCCGCGCCGCCGCGCGCGTCGCCGTCGAGCTTCGTGAGCACGACGCCCGTGAAGTCGACCCCTTCCTGGAACGCCCTCGCGGTCGCGACGGCGTCCTGGCCGACCATCGCGTCGAGCACGAAGAGCACCTCGTCCGGGTCGATCGCCTTGCGGATGGCCGCAGCCTGCTTCATGAGCTCGGCGTCGACGCCGAGGCGGCCGGCCGTGTCGACGACGACGACGTCGTGCTGCTTCTCGCGCGCGAATCGCATCGCGTCCCTCGCGACCTTGACCGGGTCGCCGACGCCGTTGCCCGGCTCCGGCGCGAAGACTGCGGCGCCCGCCTGCTCGCCCACCACCTGCAGCTGCGTGACCGCGTTGGGACGCTGGAGGTCCGCGGCGACGAGCAGCGGCGTGTGGCCCTCCTTCTCGAGCCACCGCGCGAGCTTGCCCGCGAGCGTCGTCTTGC
>JAATFA010000140.1 GCA_015655445.1 Actinomycetales bacterium
CCCGGCCCCTGCCGCCGCCCCCTGTCGGCCCCTGGTGCGGCGGTCCCGTGGTCCGACGGGCGCGGTCCTCACATGTCCGTGTCGTCCCCGTGCGCGTGCGGCGGCTCCCCGACCGCAAGGGATGGCTCTTCAAGCATGCCTGGTTCGAGGTCGAGTTCACGCCGGTCGGTGCGGACGTCCCCGAGTGGACGGTGCAGACGGCGCAACCGTCGAAGGTCATCCAGCCGTATCTGCCGGGCACTGAGGGCTATGCCGTCATCCACAACGCCTCCGTGCGCTGGACCGGCGGGGTCGGCCCGTGGTCGTCGCTGTACGTCGCGGACGAGGTGGATGGCGCCGACGAGCCCGATGCCGCGGACGAGGACGACACGCGATGACGCGGTCGCCCTAGTCGCCCGGTCCGAGGCGTGGTCCGCACCGGGCGATGGCGCCGCACGGTCGGGTCGCGCTGCCCCGTCACGCCTCGCGTGAGGCGTGCGCGTCGCCCGTCGCATCCGCCGGGTCCGTCGCGTGCTCGCCCGGGTGCGGATGGGGGCGCTCGAGACGCGCGCCCTCGACGTCGACATCGGGCAGCAGCCGGTCCAGCCAGCGCGGGAGCCACCACGCGGCTCGGCCGAGCAGGTGCATCGCGGCGGGGATGAGCAGCAGGCGCACGACGAAGGCGTCCACGAGCACGCCGAACGCGAGGCCGAAGCCGATGGGCTTGATGCTCGCCGAGTCCGAGAAGATGAAGCCCGCGAAGACGGAGATCATGATGATCGCCGCGGCCGTGACGACGACGCGCCCGGCGTCGAGGCCGCGCCGCACGGCGACCGCCGCGCGGGCTCCGTGCGTGTAGGCCTCGCGCATGCCGGAGACGAGGAACAGCTGGTAGTCCATCGCGAGCCCGAACAGCACGCCGACCTCGATGATGGGCAGGAAGCTCAGCGTCGGTCCCGGGTCGTGCACCCCGAACACGGGGCCGAGCCAGCCGAGCTGGTAGATGGCGGTGAGGCCGCCGAACGCGGCGAGGAGCGAGAGCACGAACCCCGCGGTCGCGGTGACGGGCACGAGGATCGAGCGGAACACGAGGATGAGGATGAGGAGCGAGAGGCCGACGACGACGACGAGGTAGAGCGGCAGGGCGTCCGTGAGCTTCTGGGACACGTCGATCGTCGCGCTCGCGTTGCCGGCGACGCCTAGCACGACCGCGCCCGCGTCCGTCGTGAGCGGCGAGAGCGCGCGCAGACGGTGGACGAGCGACTCCGTCTGCGCGCTCGACGGGCCGCTCTTCGGGATGACCTGGAACGCGACGACCGTGTCGTCGCTGGACGCGCCGATGGGCACCACGGCGGCGACGTCGCCCTCGTGCTCGATCGCCGTGCCGATCGTGGCCTCCTGGCGGAGCAGGTCGTCCCCGGTCGTCGCCGTCGGCAGGTCCGCGACGACGAGGAGGGGACCGTTCTGGCCGGCGCCGAACGCGCGCTCGACGACCCGGTAGGCCTTGTACTGGGTCGAGTCGGTCGCCTCCGAGGAGCCGTCCGGCAGCCCGAGGCGCATCTGCAGGGCAGGCAGTGCGACGATCGCGAGCGCGGCGACGCCCGCGACGAGGGTGACGACGGCGCGCCGCCCGGACATGGGCGCGCGCGGCTCGCGTGCGGACTCCGGCCGTCCGATGCGGGCCCGCTCCTTCGGACGCAGGATGCGGATGCCGACGAGCGAGAGCATCGCGGGCGTGAAGGTGACGGCGACGCAGATGGCGACGGCGACCGCGACCGCCCCGACCGTCCCCATGAGGCCGAGGAAGGGGATCCCCGTGACGTTGAGGGCGAGCAGCGCGACGATGACGGTCG
The DNA here is from genome assembly GCA_015655445.1 of Actinomycetales bacterium. GTDB lineage: Bacteria > Actinomycetota > Actinomycetes > Actinomycetales > Microbacteriaceae > Diaminobutyricimonas. The sequence continues at coordinate 1,833 of JAATFA010000140.1, forward strand.
AGCCCGCGAAGACGACGGCGTTGCCTGCCGTGCCGTCGGCGAGGCCGATCGACTCGTGCACGTCCACGCCGCTGCTCAGCTGCCGCCGGTGCCGGCTGAGGATGAAGAGCGAGTAGTCGATCCCGACGGCGAGGCCGAGCATGATGCCGAGCACGGGCGTGATGGCGATGAACTCGACGAGGCTCGAGAACGACAGCGCGCCGAGCGTCGCCACTCCGACGCCGAGCACGGCGCTCGCGAGGGGCAGGGCGGCGCCCGCGATCGTGCGGAGCACAAGGAGCAGCACGATCGCCGCGACGATGAGGCCGAGGAACTCGGTCGATCCGAGCGGGTCGCCCGATCCCTGAGCGATGTCGTTGGAGACGTAGACGTCGACGCCGGCGATGTGCGCCTTCTCGGCCTTCGAGATGAGCGTGTCCTTGAGCGTCTGCGGCACCTCGAGCACGGGCTTGGCGAACTGCACCGTGCCGATCGCCGCGCTCCCGTCCGCGGAGACGACGCGCGCGTTCCGCGACAGCTCGAGGAGCCGCGAGGTGAGGTCGAGCTTGGACGCGGTCTGCTGCAGGGTCGTTCGCTGCTCGTCGAGCTGCGCCTGCGCCGCGTCGAGCTGCTGCTTGCCGGAGTCGATGCGGGACTGCGCGGCGTCGAGCTGCGGCTGGAGCGCGGCCGTCTGGCCGGCGGCCTGCGCCTGCGCCCGTTGCTCGTCGAGCTGCTGCTGGGCCTGCTCGAGCTGCTGCCGCTCGGCGTCGAGCTGGTCCTGGGCGCTCGCGAGCTGCCGCTCGCCGTCAGCGAGCTGCTTCTGCCCGTCGCTCACCTGCGCGCGCTGGTCGTCGAGCTTCGACTGCGCGGTGAACGGATCCGTCGTCGAGCGGACGCCGGGCAGATCGTCGAGCTGCGACAGCAGGCGCGCGATCGCGGCCTTCTCGGACTCCGTGAACGCGTCGCCGTCCTTCGTCGTGAAGACGAGCGTCCCGCTGCCGCCCGAGGCGGTCGGGAACTTCTTCGCGAGCTCGTCGACGACCTTCGCCGTCGGGGTGCCGGGCACGCTGAACGACGACGAGATCGTGCCGTGGAAGAGGCCGAAGGCGACGCCCGTGAGGGCGAAGACGACGAGCCAGCCGATGATGACGGTCCAGCGACGGCGGGCGGAGAGGCGTCCGAGACGATAGAGCAGGCCGGCCATGCGTTCGCCGTTCCTTTCTGCGATGCGGTGTTGAGGCGGGGCGCGTCGGCGGACCCCGGGACGTCAGTTCGCGGGCGCGTACCCGCTGCGGATCTCGTGCACGAGTCGTGCGAGCAGGCGTGCCCACTCCGCGCGCGACCCGTCGTCGAGACGACCCCCCGTGCGCTCGACCCAGTGGCTGCCGACGACGATCGCGCCGCTCATGAGCGAGCCCACGAGCAGCGCGACGACGAGCTCGTCGGCGGAGGGGTGGCGGCGCAGGACCTCGGCGCGGATGCGGTCGGTGACGCGCGCGAACGCGGTCTGGGCGAGCACCGCGGCCTTGCCGTCCGAGGTCGCCGGGTCGCCGAGCACACCGTGGATCGTGGCGATCACGCGCGGCAGGTCCGCGCCGGAGAGCGCGTGGGCGACCTCGTCGAACATCGACGCGCGAGTGTCCGCCCCGACGGAGGAGGCGGCCAGTTCGGCGACGAGGTCGTCGATGACGCCCGCGAGCGCGTCCTCGCATACGGCGAGGAGGACGTCGTCGAGGGATCCGAAGTGGTTGAACACGGTGCGCCGCGCGACCTCGGCGCGCGTCGCGAGCTCGTCGACCCCGAACCGCTCGCCGCCGCGCTCGCGCAGGAGGGCTGCGGCCGCATCGACGATCGCCTGCCGGTGCCGTGCCTTGAGCGCGTCGCGGTAGGGCGTCGATGGGGGCACGCGAGCGAGAGTACGCGTTGGTTGCACTAAGTGCAATTGGGGGCCACGGGGATGCAGGCGTCTGACAGAGGCCGCTCAGCGCGTTCCCGGGCTCCGCGGGAAGAGGGAGGCGGAGCCCCGTGCCCACGGGCGGATCGTGGCTCCCGTCGGTCGTCACGACTCGGATAGCCTGAGGCGGAGGCGCGCCACGACGACGATGAGGAGCGCCCGGCAGCGATGGGGGCTGGCGTGAGCGATGGGACGAAGGCCGGACGCGCGTCCGGCGTGAGCAGGCGCGGACTACTGGGGCTCGCCGCCGCGGGCGGCGTGGGCGCGCTCGCGGCCGCGACGGGAGGGGGCGCGGCGACCGCGGCGAGCGTGCCGGGACCGGTGCGCCTGACGGCGCCCGGGCCGGGGGTCGGGGCGACCCCCTCGGCGGATCCGGGGCTCTCGCCGTTCCCGCAGGAGGACGACCTCAACTTCGAGACGCTCTTCGCCTACGGCGAGGCGGCCTACCAGGCGGGCGAGGTCGGCGAGGTCGGCGCGACCGTGGCCGCCGTCCAGGCGGCGATCACGGCGGGCGGAGCCGGGGCGCTGCCGGCCTACCAGCCCTACTTCGACAGCTTCATGGCGCTCGCGCAGCGCGTGCGGAAGAACGCTGACGACGAGCTCGCCGCCGGTCACACCGTGAGCGCGCGCTCGAGGTACCTGCGTGCGGCGTCCTACTTCAACTGCGCGCTCTTCTTCGTGCTCGGCACCTCGACGCCCGGTCGCGAGGGCGAGGTGTACGGCGCGATGCAGGCGTGCTGGAACGCCGCGGCGGGGCTGCTCGACCCGGTGTTCGAGCGCGTCGAGATCCCCGCGACCGTGCGCTTCCTCGACCCCGCGGGCTCGAGCACTCCCGTCACGCGCACGGTCTCGCTGCCCGCGTACTGGGTGCGCGCGGCCGGCGGCGGCACGCATCCGACGGTCATCGTCGGCAACGGCAGCGACGCGCAGTTCATCGACGTCTACGCCTTCGGAGCTGCGGCGGCCGTGCAGCGCGGGTACAACGTGCTCGTCTTCGAGGGTCCCGGCCAGGGGTCCATGCTCTTCCAGCAGAACGTCCCGTTCACGCCCTACTGGGGGGACGTCGTCTCGCCCGTCGTCGACTTCGTGCTCGCGCAGTCCGAGACGGACCCGGCTCGCGTCGCGCTCACGGGCTGGAGCCTCGGCGCCCTGCTCGTGCTGCGCGCCGCCGCGGCGGAGCATCGCCTCGCCGCGGTCGTGAGCGATCCGGCCTACGTGCGCAACAGCGCGCTGTGGTCGAGCCTCGTGTAAGCGATCGAGCACAACGTGGGACCGGTCACGAACGAGAACTGGATGACGCTCTACAACGCCCTGCCGCCGGTGGGGTCGGCGACCGAGAGCCAGCTCGCGCTCAAGTTCCTCGTGAACAAGCGCGGCGGCATCTGGGGCAGCTCGTTCCACGACACGGCGGCCTCGGGGCAGGTCATCGAGGACATCGTGAGCCTGCTTGCGACCGTCGGCGAGTACGACGCCGATGCGGCGCTCATCGGCCAGATCACGGCGCACGTGCTGCTCACCCGCTACGAGGGCGACCAGTTCATCCCGGACGAGCTCGGCGAGCTGTACGACGCGCTCACGGGGGCCGCGTCGCGCACGATCCACCACTTCACGGCCGCCGAGGGCGCGATGTTCCACACGGGTCCGATGGCCCCGCAGGTGCGCAACGAGTTCGTCTTCGACTGGCTCGACGGCGTGCTCGGGAACGGCTCCGGCCCCGCGCCCTCGGGTGGAGGCACGTCGGGCAGCGGGACGCCGCAGGTGCTCGCCCCGACCGGCTCCGATCCGGCTGCCGTCGCGGCGGTCGGCGCCGGCCTGCTCGGGGCAGGCGCCGCGCTCGGGATCGCGCACCGCCGCCGCCGCGGACGGGACGACACGCGCGACGCGTGACGCTCGGTCGCCCGCCCCGCGCGCTCACCCCCGGCGGAACTCGGGCTGGTCGAGCACGCGCAGCCAGCTGCCGTCCGGCTGCCGTCGGACGACCTGCGCGCGGGCGCCCGCGTCGTCGCGCGGGGCGGTCGAGGTGAGCGCGAGGTCGCCGCTCACGAGCGTCGGCAGCGGCTCCTCGGGCGCGAAGCGCGCGCCCGAGGACAGCACGCGCTCCCACAGGGCGCGGATCGCCGCCCGGCCGACCGTCGTCTCTCCGGGCGGGTAGGCGAGCACGGCGTGCTCCTCGTAGAGGGCGGCGACGCCCTCGGCGTCTCCCGCGTTGGATCGCTCCACGAACAGCCGGGTGATGTCCTCCGGGGTCATGGCCTTCTCGCGTTCGTCCACTGCGTCTCCTCGTGCTCGTCGGTCAGGGTGATCGCGTATCGCTGCCTCCAGGCTCGCCATCGCCGGATCAGAAGTCCAACAGATGATCTGGATGGAAAGTAGAATCCCCGGTCATGGAACTGCGGCAGCTGGAGTACTTCGTCGCCGTCGCCGAGGAGGCGAGCTTCACACGCGCGGCCGAGCGCGTGCACATCAGCCAGTCGGGGGTGAGCGCGCAGATCCGGCAGCTCGAGCGCGAGCTCGGGGCCGTGCTCGTCGACCGCTCCGCGCGCGCCGTCTCGCTCACGCCCGCGGGCGAGGCGGCGCTCGAGCACGCTCGCGCGGCGCTCGCGGCGGCGCGCGCCGTCGGCGAGGCCGTGGGCGAGGTGACCGACGTCATCCGCGGCCGTCTCGCCGTCGGGATGGTCGCCGGATGCACCGTGCCCGCGCTCTTCGAGGCGCTCGCGGCCTTCCACCGCGACCACCCGGGCGTGAGCGTGACGGTGACCGAGGACTCCTCCGACCGGCTCCTCGACCGCGTGCGCCACGGGCGGCTGGACGTCGCCCTCGTCGGCGTGCCGGTCGCGCCGCCCGCGGACCTCGCCTCGCTCGTCGTCGTGAGGGAGGGCCTCGTGGCGCTCGTGCCGGAGGGGCACGCGCTCGCGGGCACGCGCGAGGTCTCGGCCGAGGACCTCGCCGAGCATCCGCTCGTGTGCATGCCGGAGGGCACGGGCATCCGCGCAGTGCTCGACCTCGCGTTCGCCGATCGCGGACTGAGGCCCCCCGTCGCGATCGAGGCGAGCTCGCCCCTCGCGATCGCCGACCTCGCCCGGCGGGGACTCGGCGTCGGCGTGCTGAGCGCGTCGATGGCGGCAGCGCACGACGCGCTCGTCGCGCGCCCCGTACGCGGCACCGACGGGGGCGCGGTGCTCGCCGTCGTCTGGGCGCCGGCTCCCACACCGGCGCTGCGCGCGATGATCGGGTGCTGCGAGCGGGCCTTCGCCGTCGCGGAGGCGCGACCCGCTCAGCCCCGCGGCCGGCTCGTCGCCGCGTCGTGAGGCACGCGCTCCGGCGCGGCGTCCGGCGACGCGCGCTCCCGGTCCCGCCCCGCGCTGCGGCGCGTCTGGTCGGGCGTCTCGCCGAGCACGGCCTTGTACCGGCGCGACAGGTGTGCGTAGTCGACGTAGCCGAGCGCGGCCGCGAGGGCGCTCACATCGGTCGACGGGTCGGCGCGCACGCGCGTCGCGGCCTCCTGGAGGCGGCGGCACTCGAGAAGCCACTTCGGCGAGAGGCCCAGGCGCGAGCGCGTCGCGCGCTCGAGGGTGCGGGGAGTGACGCCCGCGCGTGCGGCGAGGTCGGATGCGCGCACGAGCGCATGATCCTCCTCCGCGAGGCGGCACGCCTCGTTGACGAGCGCGTCCGTGTCGTCGACGCGCGCGAGCGCGGGGCGCAGCCAGCAGCGGAGCACATCGTCGAGCTCGGGATGGCGGAAGGAGTCCTCGTCGACGCACGAGGCGATGGCCGCGACGGGCGCGTCGGCGAGTGGGAGCCCCTCGGGCGGCGCGGCGGGGGGCTCGCCCGGCGCGAGCAGATGGCCCGCCGCGGGACGCAGGAGGATGCCGACCGCCCACGCCCGCCCGCGGAGCTCGCGCACCTGCACGCGCGCGGTAGGCCCGTGGAGTGCGGCGCCGCTCGCATCGACGACGACGTTGTAGGCGGGATAGCCGAGCACGCGCTGCGGCAGGACGACGCCCTCCGGCACCACCCATCGCACGGCCCAGACGTGGCGCACGACGGGATCGAACGCGCGCCCGAGCGAGAACCGGTCGAAGCGCACGCTCGGCGAGCCCGGATTGAGATGCCCCTTCGATGTGGGGGCCGCGCCCGGGTCGACGCTCATCGCTGTCGCGAAAGTACAAGACGGCGGCGCAGCACGCGCCTAGCGTAGCCGTCATGACCGAGCCCTCGACACGTCCAGCCACGGGAGCACACACCACGAACGGCCTGCCCCACGGCAGCACCTCGATCACGCCGCACCTCGTCGTCGAGCCCGCGGCGCGCGCGCTCGAGTTCTACCGCGATGTGTTCGGCGCGACGATCGTCGACGTCACGCGCTTCCCCGGCAGCGATGCCGTCGCGCACGCGGTGCTCGACTTCGGGCACGGCGTGCTCACGCTGAGCGATCCGATCGAGGGGTACGGGCTCGTCGCGCCGGACGCCGCGAGCGGCACGAGCGTGTCGTTCGCGCTCTACCTCCCGAACGTGGACGAGGTGACGGCGGCCGCGGAGGGGGCGGGGGCGGTCGTGCGCGAGCCGCCCGCGACCTTCGTCTCGGGCGACCGGTACTCCTCGATCCTCGACCCGTTCGGCGTGCGCTGGACGATCATGACGCGCGTCGAGGACCTCTCCCGCGAGGAGTCGGCGGCCCGCGTCGCCCGCTGGTCGGCGAGCCAGCAGGGGTGAGCGGTGCGCGCGAGGCGGCGTGCCCGGTGATCAGAGGTCGAGCGACTCCCCGGGCTCGAGCGGCGTGAACGTGCCGCCGCCCGCCTCCGTGACGGCCTGGATGCGCCCGTAGTTGAGGTCCCTGCCGACCGGTGACAGGAGCGTCTCGTGGATCGGGATCGTGCGACGCGGCCTCACCTGCGCGACGTAGTCCATGACCTCGGCGATCTTGAGCCATGGCGCGCTCGCGGGCACGGCGAGGGTGTCGACGGGCACGGGCGGCACGGTGAACGCGTCGCCGGGGTGGAAGAGCGTGTCGTTCACGAGCACGCCGACGTTCTCGATCACGGGGATGGAGGAGTGGATGACGGCGTGCCGGATGCCGTGGAAGGCGAGACGGAACGGGCCCACCTCGACGACGTCGCCGTCGTGCACGGCCTCGGCGACCACCGCCTCGATCGAGGGCGCGACGCTCGCGGGGGCGAGGATGCGCACGCCAGGGTTGCCGTCGACGATGCGCTGCAGCTGCTCGGGCGTCCAGTGGTCGGCGTGCTCGTGCGTGATGGCGACGGCGACGACGCCCCGTACGTCGGCGAGCGGGGCCGTGAAGCCCCCGGGATCGATGATGAGGCGCTGGCCCTCCGCCTCGATGACGAGGCATGCGTGCTCGTACTTCGTCACTCTCATGCTGCCGAGCCTACGCCGCGGCCAAGCGCGTGCCGGGATACCCCTGGGGGGTATAACATAGGCGCGTGATCGACGATCTCAAGCGCCGTGCCCTGCATCGCGCGCGCATCATCGAAGGCCAGATGCGGGGACTCGAGCGGATGATCGAGGCCGAGGAGTACTGCGTCGACATCATCACGCAGTCCCTCGCCATCCAGAAGTCGCTCCGCAGCCTCAACAAGCTCCTCGTCGAGAACCACTTGCGCACGCACGTGAGCGCGATGTTCGCCGAGGGCGGCGATCGGCAGGACGCCGCGATCCAGGAGCTGCTCACCGTCTTCGAGCTCAAGAACAACCGGGGGGAGTGAGGTGAGCGAGCAGGACGCGCACGAGCACGAGCGCCATGGGCCCGCGGCGGCGGAGCCCGTCGCGGCGGGCGGCCACGGCGCCCACGGCCAGGAGCACGACATGCGTGAGCACGAGCACGGTCCGCACGAGCATGCCGATGGCATGCATGACCACGGAACGCACGGCGTGGATGTGCACGAGCACGACCACGCCATGCACGACCACGCACACGACCACGGCGGTCACGACCACGCGCACCACGATCCGGCCCGATTCCGACGCCTGTTCTGGCTGAGCCTGCTGCTGACCGTGCCGACGCTCGTCTTCTCCGAGGGACTGCAGTCGATCCTCGGGCTGCCGGGCCCGCGCTTCCCGGGCAGCGCATACATCCCCGCGGTGTTCGGCGCGGCCGTGTTCGTGTACGGCGGACGCGTGTTCCTGCGCGGGGCCGTCGACGAGCTGCGCGCGCGGCGCCCGGGCATGATGACCCTCATCGCGCTCGCGGTCGTCGTCGCGTTCGGCTACAGCGTCGCGGTCACGGTCGGCGTGCGCGGCATGGACTTCTGGTGGGAGCTGTCGACGCTCGTCACGATCATGCTCCTCGGGCACTGGATCGAGATGGCGGCGGTCATGGGCACGCGGAACGCGCTCGGCGCGCTCGCCCGCCTGCTGCCGGACGAGGCGGAGCGGCTCGTGCCCACGGGCCTCGAGCGCGTGCCGGTGAGCACGCTCGCGGTCGGCGACCGTGTGCTCGTGCGCCCGGGGGCGTCGGTGCCCGCCGACGGCGAGGTCGTCGAGGGTGCGAGCGACGTGGACGAGTCCCTCCTGACCGGCGAGTCAACGCCGGTGGAGAAGGCGCCCGGAGATCGCGTCGTCGCGGGGAGCGTCGTCGGGAGCGGGTCGCTCACGATCCTCGTGCGTGCGGTCGCGGGCGACACGGCGCTCTCGGGCATCATGCGCCTCGTCGAGCAGGCGCAGAGCTCGCGCTCGGCCACGCAGCTGCTCGCCGATCGCGCCGCCGCGCTGCTCTTCTACGTCGCACTCGGCTCCGCGATCGTCACGGGGATCGCGTGGTCCCTCCTCGCGCCCGACCGCCCCGACTTCGTGCTCGAGCGCGTCGTCTCCGTGCTCGTCATCGCGTGCCCGCACGCGCTCGGCCTCGCGATCCCGCTCGTCGCCCAGATCTCGACGTCGCTCGGCGCGCGCGCCGGGCTCCTCGTGCGGGACCGCGAGGCGCTCGAGCGCACGCGCCTCGTCGACGTCGTGCTCTTCGACAAGACGGGCACGCTCACGCGCGGGCGGCAGGGCGTCGTCTCGATCGTCCCGGCGGACGGCGGCGAGGACGACGTGCTCGCGCTCGCCGCCGCGGTCGAGTCGCGCTCCGAGCACCCCGTCGCGCTCGCGATCGTCTCCGCGGCCGAGGAGCGCGGACTGTCCGTGCCGGACGGCGTGGGATTCCGCGCGCTCCCCGGCCGCGGGGCGGCCGCGACGGTCGAGGGCAGGGAGCTCGTCGTGGCCTCGCCCCGGCACGCGACCGAGCACGGGATCGTCGTGCCCGCCGAGCTCGTGCGCGCCGCGCGCGAGGCGGGGGCGTCGGGCCAGACCGTCGTGCTCCTCTTCGAGGGGGAGCGCGTGCTCGGCGCGATCGCGCTCGCCGACGTCGTGCGCGAGGAGTCGCGCGAGGCGGTCGCGCGCCTCGCGCGAGCCGGCGTGCGCGTCGCGATCGTCACGGGGGACTCGCGCGAGGTCGCGGGCTGGGTCGCCCGCGAGCTGGGGGTCGCGGAGGTGCATGCGGAGGTGCTGCCCGCCGACAAGGCTCGCGTGGTCGAGGAGCTGCGCCGCTCGGGCGCGCGCGTCGCGATGGTCGGCGACGGCGTGAACGACGCGCCCGCGCTCGCGTCCGCCGACGTCGGGATCGCGATCGGCGCCGGCACCGACGTCGCCATCCAGTCGGCCGGCATCGTGCTCGCCTCCAACGACCCGCGCGGCGTCGTCGCGGCCCTCGCGCTGTCGAGGGCGAGCTATCGCAAGATGGTGCAGAACCTGTTCTGGGCGACCGGCTACAACGTCGTCGGCATCCCGCTCGCCGCGGGCGTGCTCGCCGGGGCGGGCGTCCTGCTCTCGCCCGCCGTGAGCGCCGCGCTCATGTCGGTCTCGACGATCGTCGTCGCGCTCAACGCACAGCTGCTGCGACGGCTGAGGCTCGGCGGCTGACCGCTAGCGCACAGACGGCGCGAGCCGCTGCGCGTTCATGCCGCTTCCGTCATAATCGCCTCATGACGACGACGCGCCCCCGCCGACTCGTCGTCGCGATCAACCCGACCGCCTCGTTCGGCCGCGGGTCGGAGGTCGGCCCCGCGGTCGTGTCGACGCTGCGCGGTCTGGGTCACGACGTCGTCGCGCTCACCGAGCCCGACGTCGACCAGTTGCGCGACTCCGCGGCTGCGGCGGTCGCGCGGCGCCCCGACGCGCTCGTCGTCGTGGGCGGCGACGGCATGGTCAACCTCGGCGTCAACGTGCTCGCCGGCACGCGCGTGCCGCTCGGCATCGTGCCGTCGGGCACCGGCAACGACACCGCGCGCACGCTCGGCATCCCCGTCGGCGACGCCGAGGCCGCGATCCGCTCGCTCGCCGACTGCCTCGAGCGCGCACCGCGCGTCATCGACGCCGCGCACGTGCGCTGGGCCGGCGGGGAGCGCTGGTACGCGTGCATGCTCTCGGCGGGGTTCGACGCGATCGTCAACGAGCGCGCCAACCGCATGACGTGGCCGAGGGGGGCGAGCCGGTACACGATCGCGCTCCTCGTCGAGCTCGCGCGGCTGCGCTCGCGCCGCTACCGCTTCGTCGTGGACGGCGTCGTCGTCGAGCGGGACTCCGTGCTCGTCTCGGTCGGCAACGGCGTCTCGCTCGGAGGCGGGATGCGCGTGACGCCGGGCGCGCTCGTGGACGACGGCGTGCTCGACCTCTTCATCGTGCACCCGCTCTCGCGCTTGTCGTTCGCACGGCTGTTCCCGAAGGTGTTCTCCGGATCGCATGTCGACGATCCGCACGTCACCTTCATCCTCGGCCGTCGCATCCGCATCGAGGCGGAGGGAGTCGTCGTCTACGCGGACGGCGAGCGGCTCGCGCCCCCGCCCGTCGACATCGAGTGCGTGCCGGGCGCCCTGCGCGTGCTCGCCCCCGCGTCCGCGCCGGATCCCCGGCCCCGGCGCGCGGGCCGGCCCGGACGCCGGGCGCGCGGGACGTAACGCGGCGGGCGCGCGCGCCCGCGGGCCGTACGATGGGCGGCATGCACGAGGCACCGCTCGAGGAGCGCGCGAAGTCCTTCGGCTCGATGGCCGAGTCCTACGAGCGGGTGCGCCCGCCCTATCCAGCCGACGCCGTGCGCTGGCTCGTGCCGCGCGACGCGCGCACCGTGGTCGACCTCGCCGCGGGGACCGGCAAGCTCACGCGCGAGCTGCTCGCCCTCGGCGTCGAGGTCGTCGCCGTCGAGCCCTCGGAGGGCATGCTCGCGCAGCTGCGCGTCGCGGTGCCGGGCGTGCGCGTCGAGCAGGGGTCCGCGGAGGCGATCCCGCTGCCGGACGGCGTCGCCGACGCGGTCGTCGTCGGCCAGGCGTGGCACTGGGTGGACCCGCTGCGTGCGGTGCCCGAGGTCGCGCGCGTGCTGCGCTCGGGGGGCACGCTCGGCCTCGTCTGGAACGTCATGGACGAGCGCACGCCGTGGGTGCGCGAGTACAGCTTGCTGCTGCGGTCGAGCGGGTCGCAGGACCGGCACGTCGAGGACGCGGTCGTCGGCGAGCCCTTCGGCCCGCTCGAGAGCTTTGCGACCGAGTGGGCCCACGTTCTGCCGGAGGGTGGCCTCGTCGAGCTTGCCGCGTCCCACTCCTACGTCATCACCCTGCCCGAGGGCGAGCGCGCTGCCCTCCTCGACGAGGTCGCCGTGCTGCAGGCGCGCGTCGCGCGCGCCGACGGCACGATCGAGCTGCCCTACGTGACGCGCTGTCTGCGCGCG
>JAATFA010000166.1 GCA_015655445.1 Actinomycetales bacterium
CAGGCGTTCGAGTCGCTCGACGACTTCGAGATGGCCATCACGACGCTGCGCCGGGAGCACGCCGTCGGCGACGCCTAGGGCGTGTCTCTTCTTGTCGCTCGTGCGGTGGGTGTCGACATCGAGTTGACGCAAGTGGCCCGTGGGACGGTGTGCGGACGGGTCACTCGCGTCAAGTCGACGGCTGCCGCCCCGGTCGATCACGGATAAGGAGACACGTCCTAGGGTCTCCCGGGTCCGCTCGCCGATAGGGTGGGCGCGGCATGTACCGCGTCCTCTTCCGCCTCGTCCTCGCGCATCTCGACGCGGAGACCGCCCATCGCCTCGGATATCTCGTCATCCGCCTGCTGCCGCTGCTCGGCGTCGTGCTCCGACCGCTCACCCGGCCGGCGCCCGATCTCGCCGTCCGGGCGCTCGGGCTCGAGTTCGCGTCGCCGTTCGGCGTCGCGGCGGGGTTCGACAAGGAGGCGCGCGCCATCCGCGGCCTCGGCGTGCTCGGCTTCGGTCACGTCGAGATCGGGACCGTCACCGCGCGTCCTCAGCCCGGCAACCCGCGGCCGCGCCTGTTCCGCCTCGTCCCGGATCGCGCGCTCATCAACCGCATGGGATTCAACAACGACGGGGCCGAGGAGGTCGCGCCGCGCGTGGCCCGGGAGCGCGCCCGCGGAGTCCGTCCGATCATCGGCGTCAACATCGGCAAGAGCCGCGTGGTCGAGGTCGACGACGCGATCGACGACTACCGCGCCAGCACGCGGCTGCTCGCGCCGCACGCCGACTACCTCGTGGTGAACGTCAGCTCGCCCAACACGCCCGGGCTGCGCGGCCTGCAGGAGCTCGACAAGCTGGCGCCGCTGCTCGTCGCGGTCCGCGACGAGGCGGCCGCCGTCCGCGAGGGCGGGGTGCCGATCCTCGTGAAGATCGCCCCGGACCTCGACGACGAGCAGGCCGTCGCGATCGCGCGGCTGGTCGAGCGTCTCGCCCTCGCCGGCGTGGTCGCGACCAACACGACGCTCTCGCGGGAGGGGTTGCGCACGGATCCGGCCATCGTGGACCGGGCGGGCGCGGGCGGTCTCTCCGGACCACCGGTCGCGGCCCGGTCGCTCGAACTGCTGCGCGTCCTCCGCGCGGAGCTCCCGGTCGGCGCCTGCATCATCTCGGTCGGCGGCGTCGAGACCGCGGCCGACGTGCGGGCGCGACTCGACGCGGGCGCGACCCTCGTCCAGGGCTACACGGCGTTCCTCTACGAGGGGCCGTTCTGGGCACGCTCCATCAACCGCGCGCTCGCCGCCGGCTGAGCCCGTCGAGAGGGGCCCGTCGAGACCGGGTGAGCGGACCTAGCTCGGGTACTGCCCGCGCTTGACCTGCGGCTTGGGCATGCGCATCGGCCGCAGCTGGATCGCACGCATGAACGCGTACCACCGCACGCCGCGGTCCATGGAGCCGAACTTCGCGGCGAGCCGCTTGCGCAGCTGGAACGTCAGCACGATGCCGTCGATCACGACGATCCCGATCACGACCCAGACGCCGATGAGCGCCGTCTCGGCGAGCCATGCCAGCGAGCCCTGGAAGAAGTAGCTGAGGATCACGAGCACCAGCAACGGGAGGAGGATCTCGCCGACGTTCCAGCGCGCGTCGACGAAGTCGCGCGTGTAGCGCTTCTGCGGGCCCTTGTCGCGCAGCGGGAGGTAGCGCTCCTCGCCGGCCGCCATCCCGACCCGGGCGCGGTCGCGCTGGGCCGCGACCTGCTCCTTCGAGAGGCGGGAGGCCTGCCGGCGGTCGCTCGGCACGAGGGGGCGCCGGTTCGCGGCCTCGCGCTCCTTGCGGGTGGGGGTCGCGCGCCCCTTGCCGGCGACGACCTCGGTGTCGTCGCTCTGCGGGGGTGTCGTCGGGGTCTTGGCCACGTGGAGTCCTCTGATTTCTGAGTTCCTTAGGATACCCGCATGACCCAGGACACCCCTCGATCGGCCGAGCTGCGCGAGGCGGTGGAGGCCGGCTTCCCGGCCGCGCTGGCCGACCTCACGCGTCTCGTGCGCATCCCCTCCGTCTCGTGGGAGGGCTTCGACCCCGCCCACGTGCAGGCGAGCGCGGAGGCCGTGGCGGAGCTGGCGCGGGGCACGGGCGTCTTCGAGTCGGTCGAGATCGTCCGCACCCCGATCCCCGGCAAGGACGAGGACGGCCTGCCCGCCGTCCTGGCGACGCGCCCGGCCCGGAACGGCCGACCCACCGTCCTGCTCTACGCCCACCACGACGTGCAGCCGCCGGGGGAGGACGCGGACTGGGAGACGAAGCCGTACGAGCCGACGCTCAAGGGCGAGGACCGCATC
>JAATFA010000053.1 GCA_015655445.1 Actinomycetales bacterium
CGCCAATCCGATGCCGCCGCTGATTGCGCCGGCCAGGTCGGTGAGGATGTCGCCGAAGAGGTTGTCCGTGACGATCACGTCGAATCTAGCAGGATCGGTGACGAGGAAGATCGTCGCGGCGTCGACGTGCAGGTAGTCGACGCTCACATCCGGATGGTCGGCGCCGACGCGCTCGACCGTGCGCTGCCACAGGCCGCCCGCGTGCACGAGGACGTTCGTCTTGTGCACGAGCGTGAGACGGCCGCGACGACGCTCGGCCGCCTCGAACGCGTACCGCACGACCCGCTCGACCCCGAAGGCCGTGTTGACGCTCAGCTCGTTCGCGATCTCGTGCGGCGTGCCCGCGCGGATGACTCCACCGTTGCCGACGTACGGTCCCTCCGTGCCCTCGCGCACGACGACGAAGTCGACCTCCCCCGGATCCGCGAGCGGGGACGGGACGCTCGGGTAGACGCGCGTCGGGCGCAGGTTGACGTAGTGGTCGAGGGCGAACCGCAGGCGCAGCAGGAGGCCGCGCTCGATGATGCCACCCGCGAGGCGCGGGTCGCGCGGGTCGCCGCCGACCGCTCCGAGCAGGATCGCGTCATGCCGCGCGAGCGCGGCGACGTCCTCGTCCTCGAGGATGCGCCCCGTCTCGAGGTAGTGGCCCGCGCCGAAGGGGTACTCGGTGACGGCGAGGTCCACGTCCGTGCCCTCGAGCACGGCCCGCAGCACGCGGACGGCCTCGGCGGTCACCTCGGGTCCGATGCCGTCCCCGGCGACCACAGCGAGATCGATACGGCGGGTCACGGTCCTCCTTGTGCGCGTAGGGATGCGCCGGGATCCCGAGCAGGAGGGGATCCCCGTCGACGCGTCAGGCCCGGCCCTTCCAACAGTAGCGCGGTCGGACGGGGGCGTCCGCCGTGCGGTGCGCGGTGTGCATGGCGCAGCCGCTGTGCGCGGACTGTGGACGGGATGCGCGGTGCTCCGGTCTCCGCGCTCTGTTGCAGCGTGCGGGGCGCCGTGCGCACGGTGGGGCAGCGTGCAGCGTGCAGCGTGCTCAGTCGAGCACGAGGTCGATCTCCTTCATCATCTGCGCGTCGATCGCCGTCTTCACCGTCTCGAGCAGCTCCTCGGGCACGGGCGAGTCGACGGTCAGCACGCTCAGCGCCTGGCCCCCCGCCCGCTGACGGGCGATCTGCATGCCCGCGATGTTGATGTCGGCCTCTCCGAACTCCTTGCCGTAGAGCGCGACGATCCCCGGGCGGTCGCGGTAGAGCATGACGATGAGGTGCTCGGCGATCGGCACCTCGATGTCGTGGCCGTTGATCTCCACGATCTTCTCGATCTGCTTCGGGCCCGTGAGGGTGCCGCTCACCGACAGCCGCGTGCCGTCGCTGAGGGCGCCGCGGATCGTGAGGACGTTGCGGTAGTCCTCGCTCGCGGGGTCGGTGAGCAGGCGCACCGTCACGCCGCGCTGCTCGGCGAGCAGGGGGGCGTTGACATAGCTCACCTGCTCGCTCGTGATCCGCGAGAAGATGCCCTTGAGCGCGGCGAGCTTGAGCACGCTCACATCGAGCGAGGCGATCTCGCCGTGCACCTCGACGTCGACGCTCACGAGCGACCCCTCCGCGAGCGCCGAGAAGATCTGCCCGAGCTTCTCCATGAGCGGGATGCCGGGGCGCACGACCTCGTCGATGACGCCTCCCGCGACGTTGACGGCATCCGGCACGAGCTCGCCGCCGAGCGCGAGCCGCACCGAGCGCGCGACCGAGACGCCCGCCTTCTCCTGCGCCTCGTCCGTCGACGCGCCGAGGTGGGGCGTGAGCTGGATCGTGTCGAGCTCGAGCAGGGGCGAGCCCGTGGGCGGCTCGTGCACGAACACGTCGAGGGCGGCACCGGCGATGCGGCCGCTCGCGAGCGCGTCGTGCAGCGCCTCCTCGTCGATGATGCCGCCGCGGCTGCAGTTGACGATCCGCAGCGTCTGCTTGGCCTTCGCGAACTCCGCCGCGCCGATGAGGCCCGTCGTCTCCGGCGTCCTCGGGATGTGGATCGTGATGAAGTCGCTGCGCTCCATGAGCTCGTCGAGGGAGAGCATCGTGACGCCGAGCTGCTGCGCACGCGCGGGGGTCACGTAGGGGTCGTATGCGACGAGCTCGACCCCGAAGCCCGCGAGACGCTGGGCGACGAGCGTGCCGATGCGGCCGAGGCCGACGATCCCCACGGTCTTCTCGTAGAGCTCGACGCCCGTGAAGCGCGAGCGCTTCCACTCCCCCGCCTTCGCGGAGCGGTGCGCCTCCGGGAGGTGACGGGCGAGCGCGAGCAGGTGCGCGATCGCGAGCTCGGCCGCGCTCACGATGTTCGAGGTCGGAGCGTTGACGACCATGACGCCGGCCTGCGTCGCTGCCTTGACGTCGACGTTGTCGAGCCCGACGCCCGCGCGTGCGATGACCGTGAGCCGGCGGCCCGCGGCGATCGCCTCCTCATCCATGCGCGTCGCCGAGCGGATGAGGATCGCGTCCGCCTCCGCGAGCGCCGCCAGGAGCGCGGATCGGTCGGTGCCGTCGACGGAGCGGATGTCGAAGTCGGGGCCGAGGGCCTCGACCGTGGCGGGGGAGAGTTCTTCGGCGATCAGGACGATCGGCTTGGGCACGAACGAGTCCTTCGATGCGGTGGGTCGGGAGGGGTGGCCGGGAGGCGAGTCCACTCTATTGCCTCTCGCGGCGGTGCCTCTCGTGAGTCCGCGGCTCTCGCGAGGCGGGTGTCGCAGAGGGTGGCTGTCGCGGGGTGGCTGTCGCGAGGGCGGCACTCGCGAGAGTTGGCTGTCGCCAGGATGGCTCTCGCGAGGGGCGGCTTTCGCGCGGTGTGGGAGCCTGATGACCACGCGCGGGAGATGCTCTTCGCGACGCACATCGACGTGCGCTCGACATGAGGCGCCGCGGGGCTCAGCTGACGACGTTGATGAAGCTCTGCGCGTTCTCGAGGGTGAGGGTCACGGCGGCGAGCGCCGTGAGCCCGGTCGCGAGCAAGAGCGCGAGCCGCAGCGGGCCGCGCCGGATCCCGAGCAGCAGAGCAGCGGCGAACATGACCGGGGCAGCGGCGATGTCGAGGACGAGCACGACCCATCCGAGGGTGCTCACGCTCAGGCGGTAGTAGTCGTGGACGACCTGCGGCAGCAGGATGGCGCTCCCGATCGCCTGCGCGAGGTAGTACGCGTAGACGACGGCGAAGAGCACGGCGACGAGCGCGACGAGCGCGATCCGCGCGCCACGCGAGCGGCGCACAGCCACGGCGCGCGTCTCGGACGCGGTCATGCGTGGCCCGTCAGGAACACCCACGGCGCGAGCACGAGCGCGCCCGCGAGCAGCGCGACGAAGCGCACGCGGAGGCGCCGCCCGCGCGTGAGCAGGAACGTCGCGATGAACCACGCGGGCATCGCGCACACGGCGAGCACGGCGGTCACGCCGTACATGACGCTCCCGATCGCGTCGCTCACCGTCTCCGGCAGCCTGCTTACCGTGATGATCCACGAGATCGTGAGCAACAGGTAGATCCCGCCGAAGACGCCGTAGACGACGAGCGCAGCGGAGTCGCGCCCCGCCACCGGCTCCCGCACGACGCGATCGGGCCGCGGCTCGCTCGTGTCGAGCCGGTCCTCGACGTCGCCGGCCCAGCGGAGGGCGGCCTCGTCGGGGTCGTCGGGATCGGGCACACCCCGATCCTAGGCGGCGCACCTATGCGCCCCCTCACCCCACCACCCCTGCCGCGTGCGCCGGCGTGTCTGGCGTGCGCGCCCGTCATTTCGGGCGCGCACGCCAGACACG
>JAATFA010000149.1 GCA_015655445.1 Actinomycetales bacterium
CCCGCCGGCGGGCCGGTCAGCTCCCGGAGGAGAGGTAGGACTTGACCGTGATGTCGCCCGAGGCGATCTTCGAGCTGATGTCGGTCAGGTCCGACTTGACCTTCGCGTCGACCTTGCTGTCGAACTCGTGGAACGGCGCGATGCCGACGCCCTTGTTCTTGAGCGTGCCGATGTAGGGCTTGAAGTCCATCGTGCCCTTGGCCGCGCTCGTGACGACGTCGTCGACCGCTTGCTTCATGTCCTTGAGGATCGACGTGAAGTAGATGTCGTCGTAGGTCGGGAACGTGTCGTAGACGTCCGCGTCGCAGCCGATCATGACGATGTCCTTGCCGGACTCCTTGATCGCCGCGCCCGCGCTCTGGAAGATGGGGCCCCCGACCGGCAGGATGACGTCCGCGTTCTGGTCGATGAGCGTCTGCGCGACCTTCTTCGCGTTGTCGTCCGCCGTGAACGCACCCGTCGCGAGCGTCGCGTCCGGGTTGTCGGGGTTGTAGCCGACGAGCTTGACGGACGTGCCGTTCTGCTGGTTGTAGTAGTCCATCCCCTGGTCGAAGCCGTCCATGAAGATCGTGACCGTCGGATAGGGGATGCCGGCGAACGTGCCGAGCACGCCCGTCTTCGTGTAGCTCGCCGCCGCATAGCCGGCGAGGAAGGCCGCCTGGGCCGTGTCGAAGAGGATCGGCTTGATGTTCGGCGCGTCCGTCTTGCCGTCGCCCGTAGGCTTGCCGTCGGCGCCCGTCGCGCCCTCGTTGTCGGCCGCGTCGTCGATGATCGCGAAGTCGATGTCGGGGTGCGCCTTCGCCGCCGCGACGGTCGCCTGCGAGAGGTTGAACCCGACCGTTACGATGAGGTTGCAGCCCGCGCTCACGAGGCTGTCGATGTTGGGCGCGTAGTCGCTGTCGCTGTTCGACTCGCGGTGCTGCTCCTTGACGCCGAGCTACTTGGCCGCCTCCTGGAGGCCCTCGTAGCCCAGCTGGTTGAAGGACTTGTCGTCGAAGCCGCCCGAGTCGGAGACCATGCACGGCAGGAACTTCGATGCCGACGACGAGGACTCCGGGGGCGGCGCCGAACACGCGGCGAGCAGGAGCGCGCTCGCTCCGAGGGTGGCCAGGCCGGCGAGAGCTGTCCGGCGGCGCAGGGGAATGGACACACGTACCTCCACGGGTTGCCCGGCGAGAGCGGCCGGAGCGTGCGCAACACGTTACCCACAGTCGAGGTTCCTGACCGCTGCTGCGTCGAGCAGTCGCACAAGAGTTACAGATCCGCGACAGCGGCGAAACGTACGGGAAATGATCACGCGCGTGCCGGCCGCCCGGCGCGGCTCACAGCACGTCGGTGCGACCGCTCTGCCGGATCGCCTCGACCGCGGTCTTGACGCGCTGCGCGTGCTCGGTCGTCGTCACGAGCACCGCGTCGTCGGTGTCGACGACGACGATGTCGCGCACGCCGATGACGGCGATGACGCGTCCGCTCGCGTTGACGACGAGCCCGCTGCTGTCCTCGCCGAAGACCGCCTCGCTCTCCCCCATCGTCACAAGCTGGCGGCGGCGCCCACTCGAGCTCAAGCGCGCGATCGTCGCGAAGTCGCCCACGTCGTACCAGGAGAAGTGCCCGGGCACGACCGCGAGACGCCCGGACGCCGCGACGGGCTCGGCGACCGAGTAGTCGATCGCGACCTTCGCGAGCGTCGGCCAGACGTGCTCGACGACCTCGTCCCGGTGCTCCGTGTCCCACGCCGCGGCGATCTCCTCGAGGCCCGCCGCGAGGTCCGGCTCGCTGCGGCCGAGCTGGTCGAGCAGCACGTCGGCGCGCGAGACGAACATGCCCGCGTTCCACAGGTAGTCGCCGCTCTCGAGGTAGCGGATGGCGGTGTCGAGGTCTGGCTTCTCGACGAAGCTGTCGGCGACGAGCACGCCCGCCCCGTCCTCGCCGTCGAGCGCGCGCGTCGCCTTGATGTACCCGAAGCCCGTCGCGGGCTCGCTCGGGGTGATCCCGATCGTCGTGATGTAGCCCGTGTCCGCGACGGCGACCGCCTGGCGCACGGCCTGCCCGAACGCGGCGACGCCGCGCACGACGTGGTCGGCGTGGAAGGAGCCGATGATGACGTCCGGCTCCCGGCGGCGCAGGATCGCGGCGGCGAGCCCGATCGCGGCGGAGGACTCGCGCGGCTCCGCCTCGAGCACGAGGTTCTCCGTGCCGAGCTCGGGCAGCTGCTCGCACACGGCGGCGCGATGCGCCGCCCCCGTGACGACCATGATGCGATCGCCGCCGGAGAGCGGCGCGAGACGCTGCCACGTGTCGCGCAGGAGGCTCTCGCCGCTGCCGCTCAGCTCGTGCAGGAACTTGGGCGCCCCGGCGCGGGAGAGCGGCCAGAGCCGGGAGCCGACGCCCCCGGCCGGGATGACGCCGTAGAACCTCGGAAGGGGACCCGCGGACGGACTCATGGCGACCACACTAGACGGGCCGCCGCGCGCGAGCACCACGGGGAAGGACTCGGTCGCGGCGCACGAGGGCTGGACTCGCCGGGATCGCGCTCTCCGGAGGCCGGCCGCCGCGCCGACGTCCATGCGCGCGCCCGTCCCGTCCGCCGCGCTCGTCGGGCTGCGGACGGGCATCGCGCGACACCTCCTCGACGGTAGGCGCCGACCGCGTCCACGCGCATCGTAGACTTAAGGTCGGGTTCACCTCGCGGACACCGGGGCCTCGTACGCTGAGCGGAACCGGAAGGGGATGGGCATGCGCGTAGCCGTCCTGAGCGAGAGCTTCCTCCCGACGCTCAACGGCGTCACGACGAGCGTGTGCAAGGTCCTCGACTACTTGCGCGACCGCGGGCACGACGCGGTCGTCATCGTGCCCGGGGCGGGCGCACCGCCCACGTACGCCGGCTTCCCCGTGCACGAGGTGCCCGCGATCGCCTATCGCCAGTTCCCGGTCGGGCTCCCGAGCCCGATCGTGCAGAAGCTGCTCGCCGACTTCAAGCCTGACGTGCTGCACGCCGCCTCGCCGTTCCTGCTCGGCTCCCAGGCGATCGCCGCCGCGCGCCGCCTCGGCGTCCCGAGCGTCGCGATCTTCCAGACCGACATCGCGCGCTACGCCAAGCGCAACCACCTCGCGCTCGCGACGCGCGCCGCGTGGTGGGTCGTCGGACGCATCCACGACGCCGCCGACCTCACGCTCGTACCGTCCACGGCTTCGATGGCCGATCTCGAGGCGGCGGGCGTCGAGCGCCTCGCGCTCTGGGGGCGGGGCGTCGACCTCACGACCTATCACCCGCGGAACAAGAGCAACCCGCTCGTGCAGCGGCTGCGCCAGCGGCTCGCGCCACGCGGCGAGGTCATCGTCGGATACGTCGGGCGGTTCGCGCCGGAGAAGCAGATCGAGCGCATGGCCGCGCTGCGGGGTCTCGAGGGCATCCACCTCGCGCTCGTGGGCGAGGGGCCCGCGATGGCGGCCGTGAGGAAGGAGCTCAAGGGCATCCCCGCGCACTACCTCGGCACCCTCACGGGCGCGGACCTCGCCGCCGCGTATGCGAGCTTCGACCTCTTCCTCCACACGGGCACCGAGGAGACCTTCGGGCAGACGCTCCAGGAGGCGCACGCGAGCGGCCTTCCCGTCGTCGCGCCGCGCGCGGGCGGCCCGATCGACATCGTCGAGCACGGGGTCGACGGCTTCCTCTACGAGCCCGAGGACGATGCCGACATGCGCGCGCACGTCGAGCAGCTCGTGGCCGACGAGGCGCTGCGCTCGCGCATGGGCGAGGCCGGGCGCCGTGCCGTGCTCGGCCGCTCGTGGGAGTCCGTGTGCGACGACCTCATGCGCCACTACGAGCACGCGATCGCGGCGACCGCGGCCACGCGCGAGCTCGCCGGCTGAGCGCGCCGTCGGGCCCGCGCCGGCCGCCGCACCGCTCCTTGACAGCGCCGCGCCATCGGCGACTCGCCCCCGGAGTCGCGCGCGGGTGGTTATCTCGACGTCAAGCTAGTTAGGCTCGCCTTGGCGGCATGGGTTCGGGCCGGGGAATAGACTGGTCCGGTCCTCTTCACCGTCTGCAAGGAGGAGATGCGTGCCTGACACCACGGCGGGATCGGTGGCGGCGCAGCCCGCCGGGTCGCCGGCCGTTCCCCGAGTGCCGGCACCGCGCCGACGCCCCGCGGGAACCGTCTACCGGGGACGGGAGGGCATGTGGTCGTGGGTGCTGCATCGCATCACGGGCACCGCGATCTACTTCTTCCTCCTCGTCCACATCCTCGACACGGCGCTCGTGCGGTTGAGCCCGAGCGCCTACAACGCCGTCATCGACACCTACAAGACGCCCATCATGGGACTCGGCGAGACGGCGCTCGTCGCCGCGATCGTGCTGCACGCCTTCAACGGGCTGCGCATCATCCTCGTCGACTTCTGGAGCTTCGCGACACGCCACCAGCGCGCCCTCTTCTGGGTCGTCGTCGCGCTGTGGGTCGTGACGATGGCGGGGTTCGTGCCCGAGCAGTTCGCGCACGTGTTCGGAGGCGCATCGTGACGACCGAGACCGTCGAGGCTCCGCGCAGCGCGCGCACCGCGCGCCGCTCCACGAACTGGGAGAAGTGGGGCTGGATCTTCATGCGCGCGTCGGGCGTCGTGCTCATCGTGCTCATCTTCGGCCACCTCTTCGTCAACCTCGTCGCGGGCGACGGCGTGCACGCGATCGACTTCGCCTTCGTCGCCGGCAAGTGGGCCGCGCCGTTCTGGCAGTGGTGGGACTTCGCGATGCTCGTGCTCGCGCTCATCCACGGGTCCAACGGCATGCGCACGATCGTCAACGACTACGCCAACAACCCCCTGCTGCGGCGCGTCCTCAAGGGCGCCCTGCTCGTCTCGACCATCGTGCTCATCGTCTTGGGAACCCTCGTGATCTTCACCTTCGACCCCTGTCCGACCGGCGGCGACCCCGCCCTCCTGCCGAGCTTCTGCGGGGCCCAGTGAGCGACACGACCGGAAGCACCCTCGTGAACGGCGTGCACCACCACCAGTTCGACGTCGTCATCGTCGGCGCGGGCGGAGCAGGCATGCGCGCGGCGATCGAGGCGGGCCCCAAGGCGAGGACCGCCGTCATCTCCAAGCTCTATCCCACGCGCTCCCACACGGGCGCGGCGCAGGGCGGCATGGCCGCGGCGCTCGCGAACGTGGAGGAGGACTCGTGGGAGTGGCACACGTTCGACACGATCAAGGGCGGCGACTACCTCGTCGACCAGGACGCGGCCGAGATCCTCGCCAAGGAGGCGATCGACGCCGTCATCGACCTCGAGAACATGGGCCTTCCGTTCAACCGGACCCCCGAGGGCAAGATCGACCAGCGCCGCTTCGGGGGCCACACCGCCGACCACGGCAAGGCCCCCGTGCGCCGCGCGTGCTACGCGGCCGACCGCACGGGCCACATGATCCTGCAGACGCTGTACCAGAACTGCGTCAAGCTCGGCATCAACTTCTTCAACGAGTTCTACGTGCTCGACCTCGTCATGACCGAGGTCGACGGCGCGCGGCGGCCGAGCGGCGTCGTCGCGTACGAGCTCGCGACGGGCGAGCTGCACGTCTTCCAGGCGAAGGCGGTCATCTTCGCGACGGGCGGCTTCGGCAAGATCTACAAGACGACCTCGAACGCGCACACCCTCACGGGCGACGGCGTGGGGATCATCTGGCGCAAGCGCCTCCCGCTCGAGGACATGGAGTTCTTCCAGTTCCACCCGACCGGGCTCGCGGGGCTCGGCATCCTCCTCACCGAGGGTGCGCGCGGCGAGGGCGCGATCCTGCGCAACGCGAGCGGCGAGCGCTTCATGGAGCGATACGCGCCGACGATCAAGGACCTCGCCCCGCGCGACATCGTCTCCCGCTGCATGGTGCAGGAGGTCGCGGAGGGGCGCGGCGCGGGCCCCAACAAGGACTACGTGCTGCTCGACTGCACGCACCTGGGCGCCGAGGTGCTCGAGACGAAGCTCCCGGACATCACGGAGTTCGCCCGCACCTACCTCGGCGTCGACCCCGTGTACGAGCCCGTGCCGGTCATGCCGACCGCGCACTACGCGATGGGCGGCATCCCGACCAACACGAGCGCCGAGGTGCTCAGCGACAACGACACGGTCGTGCCCGGCCTCTACGCGGCGGGCGAGTGCGCGTGCGTGTCCGTGCACGGCTCGAACCGCCTCGGCACGAACTCCCTGCTCGACATCAACGTGTTCGGCAAGCGTGCGGGCAACAACGCCGTCGCGTACGCGGCGACCGTCGACTTCACGCCCCTGCCCGAGGATCCTGCGGCGGCCGTGCGCGAGATGGTCGAGGGGCTGCGCGACTCGACCGGCACCGAGCGCGTCGCGGCGATCCGCCGCGAGCTGCAGGAGGAGATGGACCGCAACGCGCAGGTCTTCCGCAGCGACGAGTCCCTCGCGAAGGTCACACGCACGATCCACGACCTGCGCGAGCGGTACCGCAACGTCTCGATCCAGGACAAGGGCAAGCGATTCAACACCGACCTGCTCGAGGCGATCGAGCTCGGCTTCCTGCTCGATCTCGCCGAGGTCGTCGTCTTCTCCGCGCGCAACCGCAAGGAGAGTCGGGGCGGCCACATGCGCGACGACTACCCCAAGCGCGACGACGAGAACTACATGAAGCACACGATGGCCTACCTCACGGGCGACCCGCACTCGTCGCTCGCGGACGACCACATCCGGCTGGACTGGAAACCCGTCGTCATGACGCGCTACGAGCCCATGGAGAGGAAGTACTGATGAGCAGCACGACGATCGAGAGGACGGAGTCCCAGGCGCCCGCGCAGGTCAAGTCCTTCACGGTCACGCTCATCATCCGTCGCTTCGACCCGGACAAGGACCTCGAGCCGCACTGGCAGGACTTCGACGTCGAGATGTACGCGACCGACCGCATCCTCGACGCCCTGCACAAGATCAAGTGGGAGCAGGACGGCTCGCTCACCTTCCGCCGC
>JAATFA010000111.1 GCA_015655445.1 Actinomycetales bacterium
AGCTTCTGGAAGTCCTCGTTGAACACGTCGCGCACGATCTTGACGAGCAGGTCGGGCTCGCTGTGCAGGAGCGCGGGCGCGGACGCCTTCTCGACGAGCCCGCTGATGCGGCTCCACTGCGCCGTGAGGCGGTTGACGTCGAGCGTGAGCTGCTCCTGCGTGGCGCCCTCCGCGGCCGTGCGGACGATGACGCCGACGTTCTCGGGGAGCACCTCCTTGAGGATCTTCTTGAGCCGCGCGCGCTCGGTGTCCGGGAGCTTGCGGCTGATGCCGTTCATGGAGCCGTTGGGCACGTACACGAGGTAGCGGCCCGGCAGGCTCACCTGGCTCGTCAGACGCGCGCCCTTGTGCCCCACGGGGTCCTTCGTGACCTGCACGAGCACGGTGTCACCGGGCTTGAGCGCGAGCTCGATGCGCTTCGCGCGGTTCTTGGTGTCGGAGTCGCCGGCCGCGGCGTCCCAGTCGACCTCGCCCGAGTAGAGCACGGCGTTGCGGCCGCGGCCGATGTCGACGAACGCCGCCTCCATGCTCGGCAGGACGTTCTGCACGCGCCCGAGGTAGATGTTGCCGATGAGCGACGCGTCCTGGTTGCGGGCGACGTAGTGCTCGACGAGCACGCCGTCCTCGAGCACGCCGATCTGGATGCGCCCGTTCTTGGAGCGCACGACCATGACGCGGTCGACGCTCTCGCGCCGGGCCAGGAACTCCGCCTCGGTGACGACCGTGCGCCGACGGCTCGCGTCGCGTCCCTCGCGCCGCCGCTGCTTCTTCGCCTCGAGCCGCGTCGAGCCCTTGACGCGCTGCGGCTCGGTGATGAGCTCGGGCTGCGGGCGGGGCGCGCGCACCTTGACGACGGCGTTCGGGCTCTCGTCCCCGTCGCGTGCCTCCTCGCCGGAACGGCGACGACGGCGGGAGCGCACGTGCGTGCCGCCCTCCTCGTGCTCGTCGTGCTCGTCGTGCTCCTCGTGCCGCGCATCGGAGGGCACGAGCGTCGGCAGGTCGGGCGCCTGGAAGATGAGCGAGGTCGTCGAGCGCGTCTTGAGCGGCGTCGCGATGGTCGCCGCGCGCGCGGGATCGTCCTGCTCGGATGCCGTGCTCTGCTGCGCAGACGCGTTCTGCGCAGCCGTGCCCTGCTCGGCGACGGCCTGCTCGACGACGGCGTCGTCCTCGACGGGAGCGCCGGCGGCCTCGGAGGGCGCGGGCTCCGTCGCCGCGTCGGCGTCGGCCGCGGGCGGGTCCGCCGCGAGCGGGTCGGCCACGACCGGGTCGGCAGAGTCGACCGGCTTCGCCGCACGCTTGGCGGGCGCGCGCGTCCCTGTGCGCGTCCCGCTCGCGCGCGCTCCGCTCGTCTGGCGCGTGCGCGGCTTCGTCACGGGGGCGACGTCGTCGGGCTTCGCACCGTCGGGCTGCGCCTCGCCGAGCCGGGCGTCGCCGGGCTCCGTGGCGTTCGCGCCCGCGGCCGCCTCTGGCTGCGCCTGCACCGCGGCCTCCGCGGTCGCGCTCTCCGCGCTCCTCGTCGGAGCGCTCGTGGGCTCGGTCGGCGCCGCGTCCGCGTTCGTCCCGGCGCTCTCGGGATCCGTCGTCGAGCTCTCCGTCGGCACGTCCTGCGCCCTCCTCCGCGAGCCGCGACGGACGCCGAAGATGCCGGTGCGCTTGCCGGGCTTCGCGCCCGACTCGTTCTCCTCCACCATGACTGGTGCACTCCCTGACCCGGTCGGGCCGCGCCACGGCCGGGTACCTCTCAGAGCGGGTCTCGCTCGCACGACGCCCGCTGAACTCTCTCTTCCCCGACCGGCTCGGCGGCTCTGGTCGGCTCGTGCGCTGTCACCACACGGATTCGGAACTGGCTATCCGACACGGAGCAATCCCTGCTCGTCGTGGCCCGGAGCACCCGGTAAGCCTTGTCTGGCGCCGATCGAGCGCGGCTCGACCGACTGCATCCATTATCGCACGGCCGCTCGGGATCCGCGTTCACGCGCGTGCGATAATCCCGCCATGTCGCAGCCCGAGACGTCCCGGCCCCCGTATGCGCTCGCGATCTTCCTCGTCGTCGCGGGCGCGATCGGGTGGCTGTGCGCGTTCGCGCTCACGCTCGAGAAGTTCCAGGCCTACGAGCATCCGCAGTCGGCGCTCGCGTGCGACTTCAGCGTCCTCGTGCAGTGCACGAAGAACCTCGAGTCCCCCGAGGGGTCCGCGTTCGGCTTCCCTAACCCCATCATCGGCCTCGGCGGCTTCGTCGCGCCGATCGCCGTCGGCGTCGCGCTCCTCGCGGGGGCTCGCTTCGCGCGCTGGTTCTGGATCGCGTTCAACGTCGGTCTCGCCGGCGTGCTCGCGTTCGTCGTGTGGCTCATCGCGCAGAGCGTCTTCGTGCTCGGCACACTGTGCCCCTACTGCATGGTCGTGTGGTCGGTCACGATCCCGCTCTTCCTCGTCGTGACGCTGCGCAACCTGCGAGCGGGCGTGTTCGGGCTCGGTCCCGGCGCTCGGAGGCTGTTCGCGACCCTCTACACGTGGGTGCCCGCGATCACGCTCGCGTGCTACCTCGTCGTCGCGATCGTCGCGCAAGCGCGCCTCGACGTGCTGCACAGCATCTGAGGCGATCGGCACAGGGCGATCCGTCGCGGGGCGAGCGCGCGCGAGCCAGCTCAGCCGAACCAGAGCGCGAGCTCGCGCGCGGCCGACTCGGGCGAGTCGCTTCCGTGCACGAGGTTCTGCTGCACGCGCAGGCCCCAGTCGCGTCCGAGGTCGCCGCGGATCGTTCCCGGCGCGGCGACCGTCGGGTCGGTCGCGCCCGCGAGCGAGCGGAAGCCCTCGATGACGCGCTCCCCCGCGACGCGCATCGCGACGACCGGCCCGCTCTGCATGAACTCGAGCAGCGGCTCGTAGAAGGGCTTGCCCTCGTGCTCGGCGTAGTGGCGCGCGAGCAGCTCGCGCTCCGGCTGCAGCATCCGGATGTCGACGAGGGCGTAGCCCTTCGCCTCGATCCGGCGCAGGATCTCGCCCGTGAGGTTGCGGGCGACGCCGTCGGGCTTGACGAGCACGAGGGTCTCTTCCACGGTCACTTGCTCTCCTTCGGGTGCGGGGACGGATGCGCGGAGGGGGACGGATACGCCGCGGCGGGGGGCTCGCCCTCCGCCGCGAGCCGCGCGAGGAACGCGGCCTTCTGGCGGTCGATCTGCCGGCCCCGCACGAAGCAGTAGACCCAGATCGCGAGGAAGCCCGCGGCGATCACGAGCATGACGGGGAGCACGAACGCGGTCGCGAGGAGCGCGGCCTGCAGCGCCCAGCCGAGCGCGACCCCGGCGGGGAAGCGCACGAGCGCCGCGTCCGCGAGCAGGAGCACGACGAATGCGGCTCCCCCGGCGAAGGCGACGACCGGCGGCAGCGCGTGCAGGCCGAACGCGGCGAGCGTCACGAAGAGCACGAGGAAGGCCTCGAGCCCGAGCGCGATCGACAGGAGCGACTCGGACGCCGAGCGCTCGCGGCGCGCTCGGCGCGGCGCGGAGGCCGTGCCCTCGCCGCTCACCGCTTCCACCCGTCGTCCTCGGCGATCGCCATCGCCTCGCCGACGAGCAGGATCGACCCCGTCACGAGCACTGCCCTCCGCGGGCCGGATGCCGCCCACGCGCGCGCCTCGTCGAGGGCGTCCGCGACGTTCCCGACCTCTGTGACGCGCCCCTCCCCCACGAGCGAGGCGACGAGCGGCGCGAGACGCTCGGCCGGCACGGCGCGCTCGGAGTCGGTGCTCGTGACCCAGAAGAGCGAGCCGACGGGATCGAGCTGCTCGACGATGCCGCTCACGTCCTTGTCGGCGAGGACTCCGAAGACGACGCCGACCTCGTCGAAGTCGAAGTACTCCGTGAGCGCGGCGGCGAGCGCGGCGGCGCCGTGCGGGTTGTGCGCAGCGTCGACGAGCACGGTGGGCTCGGTGCCGATGAGCTGGAGGCGACCGGGCGAGGTGGCCCGGGCGAGGCCGTCGGTGAGCACGTCGGGCGCGATCGCGACCGCCCCGTCGCCGAGGAACGACTCGACCGCGGCGATCGCGAGGAGCGCGTTGTGCGCCTGGTGCTCGCCGTAGAGCGGCAGGAACTGGTCCTCGTAGCGCCCCGCGCGGCCACGCACGGTGATGAGCTGGCCGCCCACGGCGACGGCGGTCGACTCGACCGCGATCTGCTCCCCCTCCACGACGAGCTCGGCCTCGTTCTTCTCGGCGGCGTCGCGGAGCACGGCGAGCGCCTCGGGCGCCTGGGCCGCCGACACGATGCGCGCGGTCGGCTTGATGATGCCCGACTTCGTGCGCGCGATCTGCTCGACCGTCGACCCGAGCCGGCTCGTGTGGTCGAGGTCGATGGGGGCGAAGACCGCGACCTGCCCGTCCGCGACGTTCGTCGAGTCCCACTCGCCTCCCATCCCGACCTCGACGACCGCGACGTCGACCGGCGCGTCGGCGAAGCTCGCGAACGCGAGCACGGTGAGCGCCTCGAAGTAGCTCAGCGGAGGCTGCCCCGCGTCGCGCAGCTCGCCGTCCACGATCTCGAGGTAGGGCCGCACGTCGGCCCAGTTGTCGGCGAGCGCGCGGTCGGAGATGGGCTCGCCGTCGATCGCGATGCGCTCGTTGACGCGCACGAGGTGCGGGCTCGTGAGCAGGCCCGTGCGCAGCCCATGGGCCCGCAGGATGCTCTCGATCATCCGGCTCGTGCTCGTCTTGCCGTTCGTGCCGGTCACGTGCACGATCGGGTAGGCGCGGTGGGGGTCGCCGAGGAGCTCGACGGCGCGGCGCGTCGCGTCGAGGCGTGGACGCGGCATCGCCTCGCCCGTGCGCTCGAGCAGCTCCTCGTACACGCGGTCGGCGCCCGCGCGCTCCTCCGGGTCGATGTCGTCGCTCACGCGTGCTCGACCTCGGACACGCGCTCGACCTCGACGACGACGCGCCCGTCGGCGCCCACGGCGATCCCCGCGCTCGCCTCGGCGGACGCGCGCGCGTCGACGCGCACGGCGAGGGTCTCGCCGGCGATGAGCTGCTCGAACGCGCGCACGCTCTCCAGCGTGCCAGCATCCGCGGCGATCCGCAGCACGATGCGGTCGCTCACGGCGAGCCCGGCGTCCCGGCGCGCCTGCTGCACGACGCGGACGACGTCGCGCGCGACGCCCTCCGCCTCGAGCTCGGGCGTCGTGACGGTGTCGAGCAGCACGAAGCCGCCTCCCTCGACGAACTCGAGAGCGGCGTCGGGGTCGGCGCTCTCCATCGTGAGCTCGTACTCGCCCGCGTGCAGCTCGACGCCGCCGACGACCGTGCCGGTCTCGTCCGAGGTCCACTCCCCCGCCTTGGCGGCGCGGATGACCTCCTGCACGGTCCGGCCGAGGCGCGGCCCGAGCGCGCGCGCGTTGACGACGAGCCGGCGCGTGATGCCGTAGTCCTCGAGCCGGCGCCCCGCG
This sequence comes from Actinomycetales bacterium, assembly GCA_015655445.1. Lineage (GTDB taxonomy): Bacteria > Actinomycetota > Actinomycetes > Actinomycetales > Microbacteriaceae > Diaminobutyricimonas. The sequence continues at coordinate 5,437 of JAATFA010000111.1, forward strand.
AGCGGCTCGAGGACGACCTCCTTGACGTTGAGCTCGTCGCGCAGGATGCCGGCGAACGGCTCGAGCGCGACGGGATCGTCGACGACGACCGTGAGCCGCGCAAGCGGAAGGCGCACGCGCAGGCCGTGCGCCTTGCGCAGGGCGAGCCCCGCGGACGCGATGCCGCGCACGCGATCCATCGCAGCGACGAGCGCGGGCTCGAACGGGAAGGCGGTCGCGTCGGGCCAGTCCGTGAGGTGCACGCTGCGGCCGCCCGTGAGGCCCTGCCACACCTCCTCGGTGATGAGCGGGAGCAGAGGCGCGGCGACACGGCACAGCGTCTCGAGCACGGTGTAGAGGGTGTCGAACGCGTCGCGGTCCTGCCCGGCCCAGAACCGGTCGCGACTGCGCCGCACGTACCAGTTGGTGAGCACGTCGGCGAAGTCCCGCAGCGCGGCCGCCGCGAGCGGCGAGTCGAGCCCCTCGAGGTGCGCGGTGACCGCCTCGACGAGGTCGCGCGTCTTGGCGAGCAGGTAGCGGTCGAGCACGTCCGTCGAGTCGGTGCGCCACACGGCCGCGTACCCGCGCTCCGCGCCGGCGTCGTCCGCCGCCCCCGCCCCCGCCCCGGGCGTCGCAGCGTTCGCGTAGAGCGTGAAGAAGTAGTAGGTGCTCCACAGCGGCAGCAGCAGCTCGCGCACGCCCTGGCGGATGCCCTCCTCGGTCACGACGAGGTTGCCGCCGCGGATGACCGAGCTCGACATGAGGAACCAGCGCATGGCATCGGCGCCGTCGCGGTCGAACACCTCGGAGACGTCCGGGTAGTTGCGCAGCGACTTCGACATCTTCTGGCCGTCGTTGCCGAGCACGATCCCGTGGCTGAGCACGTTGAGGAACGCGGGGCGGTCGAAGAGCGCCGTCGCGAGCACGTGCATGAGGTAGAACCAGCCGCGCGTCTGGCCGATGTACTCGACGATGAAGTCCGCGGGGTTGTGCGAGTCGAACCACTCCCGGTTCTCGAACGGGTAGTGCACTTGCGCGAACGGCATCGACCCCGAGTCGAACCACACGTCGAAGACGTCCGGGATGCGCCGCATCGTCGATCGGCCGGTCGGGTCGTCCGGGTTGGGTCGCGTGAGCTCGTCGATCGCCGGGCGATGCAGGTCCGCCGGCCGCACGCCGAAGTCCCGCTCGATCTCGTCGAGCGAGCCGTACACGTCGATGCGCGGATGGGCGGGGTCGTCGCTCTTCCACACGGGGATGGGCGAGCCCCAGTAGCGGTTGCGGCTCACCGACCAGTCGCGCGCGTTCGCGAGCCACTTGCCGAACTGGCCGTCCTTGACGTTCTCCGGCACCCACGTGATCCGCTGGTTGAGCTCGAGCATGCGGTCCTTGAACTCGGTCACGCGCACGAACCAGCTCGAGACGGCCTTGTAGATGAGCGGGTTCCGGCAGCGCCAGCAGTGCGGGTACGCGTGCTCGTAGCTCGCGACGCGCAGCAGGCGCCCCTCGTCCCGCAGCATGCGCACGAGGCGCGCGTTGGCGTCCGACCACAGCTCCCCGGCGACCTCGCGCACGTGCGGCAGGAAGCGGCCGCCGTCGTCGAGGGAGAGGATGACGGGGATGCCCGCCGCCTCGCACGTCACCTGGTCGTCCTCGCCGTACGCGGGCGCCTGATGGACGATGCCCGTGCCCTCGCCCGTCGCGACGTAGTCGGCGACGAGCACGCGCCACGCGTTGTGCGTGCCCCACGTGTCGGCGTCGGCGTAGTAGTCCCACAGGCGGTCGTAGCGGATGCCCGCGAGCTCGGACCCGCGCACGCGGCGCGTGACGGCGGCGAGCGCGTCCTCGGGCGTGGCGTAGCCGAGGTCGCGCGCGTAGGCGGCGAGCGTGTCGGCGGCGAGGAGGTATTCGGCGACGCCCTCCTCGGCGCCGTCGCCCGCCCCTCGGGGACCGCTCGGCACGACGACGTACTCGATGTCGGGGCCGACCGCGAGCGCGGCGTTCGTCGGCAGGGTCCACGGCGTCGTCGTCCAGGCGAGGGCGCGCACGGCGGTGAGGCCGAGCGCCTCCGCCTCTGGGCCGATGAACGGGAAGGTCACCGTGACGGACTGGTCCTGTCGCTGCTGGTAGACGTCGTCGTCCATGCGCAGCTCGTGGTTGGACAGCGGCGTCTCGTCGTTCCAGCAGTACGGGAGGACGCGGAAGCCCTCATAGGCCAGCCCCTTGTCGTAGAGCTGCTTGAACGCCCAGATCAC
>JAATFA010000051.1 GCA_015655445.1 Actinomycetales bacterium
AACGTCGCGAGCGCGCTGCGCTTCCTGCGCGATCGAGGCGCGGGGGAGGAGCTCGTCCGCCTCGTCGCTGTGAACACGTGGTACTGGGTCATCCGCGACCGGAACGAGGACGCGCGCACGTGGATCGAGGCGGCGGCGCCACACGCGCGAGCGCTCACGGGCGAGGACGCCCTGATCGTGCGCGCGATGAGCGTCATGGCCTCGGGCCTCGCCGCGTTCGAGGGGGATCCCGACTCGTCGGGGTGGGATGCGCGCGAGCTCGACGAGATCGAGGAGCACTCCCGCGGGGCGCGCAACGAGCTCCTCCAGGTGTTCCCGCGCCTGCTCCGCACGTTCGGCTCGGGCGTGACCGGGCGGGGCCGCCTCGCGCGCATCCGCGTCGACCCGGCGAGCGAGCGGGCGCTCGCGCCGTGGTCGCGCGCGGTGCTCGCCGTCATGCAGGCCGCCCTCGCGCACAACCGCGGCGACCGCCGGGAGCTCGGACGCGAGAGCGAGCGGGCGCTCGCGCTCTTCCGCGACAACGGCGACCTGTGGGGCCTCGCGGTCGCGCAGCAGATGCGCGCGGAGTGGCTTCTGCTCGAGGGGCGGCTCGAGGAGGCACTGCGCATGAGCGACGAGGCGACGGAGGCGATGCGCGGCATCACGTCGTCCTGGGACCTGCAGCAGCAGGAGGGCTTCGCCGTGGGCGCCCTCGTGCGCCTCGGGCGCATGGACGAGGCGCGGGAGCGCGCGGAGAGGCTTCTCGCGAGCGCGCGGGCGCGGGGATCGGCGCGGGCGATCGGTCTCGCGTGCCTCTCCGCGGCGGTCGTCGCGGTCGCGGTCGAGGACGTGCGGCGCGCCCGTGAGCTGCTCGACGAGTCGGAGGCGAACGACGCCGAGTGGGCGCAGCCGCCGGCCCAGCTGGTCGCCATGCGGCACGTCACGTGGGCTGGGATCCACGTGCTCGAGCACGCCCCGGACCTCGCCGAGCGCTCGCTGCGCGAGGCGGTCGAGGCGGCCACAGCGAGCAGGGATCAGCCGGTCATGGCCATGGTCGCGGTCACGGTCGGCCTGCTCGCGCTCGAGCGCGGGCGCCGGGACGACGCTCGCCGTGCGCTCGCGTTCGCGGTCGCCCTGCGCGGGGGGCCCGATCCGTTCGAGCCCGGGGAGGCGAGACTGCGGTCGGCGCTCGGGGAGGAGCCGCGCGCGATCGACGCGCGGGGGGAGCTCCGCACGAGCGCCGACGCCGTCTCGGACGAGCTGCGTCAGATCCTGCGGCGGTAGGCCCACGTCGCGAGAGGCGCGAAGACCCCGGCGAGCACGACGCACGCGACGAGCACCCACGCGATCTCGCCGCCGAGCGTCGTGCCCGCGCTCATCACCGAGTGGCCGACGAGCAGCCCGCGCATCGACTCGATGACGTGGGTCACGGGATTGACGGCGACCCAGCTCTGCAGCCACGTCGGCAGCGTCCCCGCGGGCACGAACGTCGACGAGCCGAACGTGAGCGGGAAGACGACGAGGAACGACAGCCCCTGCACCGCGCCCGAGGAGCGCGCGAGCATCCCGACGAGCACGGAGACCCAGCACAGGCACACGGCGAAGAGGACCATGAGGGCCGCCGCTCCGAGCACCTCGTACCACGAGGTGTGGAAGCGGAAGCCGATGATGACGCCGAAGAGCAGCGTGACCCCGATCGCGATCGCGTGCCGCACGATGTCGCCCGTCACAGCGCCGACGAGCGGCGCGGACCGTGCGATCGGCAGGGACCGGAAGCGGTCGAACACGCCGTTCTTGAGGTCGGTGTTGAGGTTCACGCCGATCGTCATCGAGGTGAACATGATCGTCTGCACGATGATGCCCGGGAGCGCGAACTGCAGGTACTGGTGCGTGCCGCCGGCGATCGCGCCGCCGAAGATGAACACGAAGATGACGGTCATGAGCACCGGCTGCACGGTCACGTCGATGAACTGCTCCGGATTGCGGAGCATCTTCGTGACCGTGCGGCGGGCGAGGATGAGCGAGTCGCGGAACATCAGGCTGCCTTCCCTTCGGTCGTGTCGTCGGAGCGGGTCGCGCCGTCCGCGCCCCCCGCCTCCGCCGTACGGCGGCTCTCGCCTGTGAGCGAGTAGAAGACCTCGTCGAGGCTCGGCAGGCGCAGCAGGAGCTCGGTCACGCGGATGCCGTCCGCGGCGAGCCGCGCGACGGTCGTCGTGAGCGCCTCGTCGCCCGTGACGGGCACGGAGAGCAGGTCGCGCGCGGGCCGCTCGACGGCGCGGCCGCTCACCTGCGCGAGGATCGTCGCGACGCGCTCGACGTCGTCGATCGACGCGGGCCGCACCTCGAGCGTCTGGCCGCCGACCTGGCGCTTGAGCCCATGCGGCGTGTCGTGCGCGATGACGCGTCCGTGGTCGATGACGGTGATCTCGTCGGCGAGCGCGTCTGCCTCCTCGAGGTACTGGGTCGTGAGCAGCACGGTCGTGCCGCGCCGGACGAGGGCGCGCACCATCTCCCACACGTCGTCGCGCTTGGCCGGGTCGAGGCCTGTCGTGGGCTCGTCGAGGTAGACGACGCTCGGGTCGCCCACGAGCGAGGCCGCGAGGTCGAGCCGGCGTCGCATGCCGCCCGAGTACGTCTTCGCGAGGCGCTTGCCGGCCTCGGCGAGGCCGAACTCGGCGAGGAGGGCCGCGGCGCGCGCCTTCGCCTCGCGCGTCGAGAGGTCGAGGAGCGTGCCGATCATCACGAGGTTCTCCACTCCCGTGAGGTCCTCGTCGACGCTCGCGTACTGGCCCGTGAGCCCGATCGCGCGGCGCACGCGCGCCGCCTCATGCACGACGTCGTGGCCCGCGACGCGCGCGGTGCCGGAGTCCGGCCGCAGGAGTGTCGCGAGGATGCGCACCGCCGTCGTCTTGCCCGCGCCGTTGGGCCCGAGCACGCCGAGCACGCGTCCCGCCTCGACCTCCAGATCGACGCCCGCGAGGGCCTGCGTCCGGCCGAAGCGCTTGGTGAGGCCGTGCGCCTCGATCGCCAATGCCATGGGGTTCTCCCTTCCGGATCCGAGTGTGCGGCGCACGCCCTGTCACGGCGCTGTCACGCGCCTGCGCCCGCTGTCGGCGCTGTCGGCGCTCGCGGCGCGGTGGTAGGCTCGACACGTGCTTGCCCACGGAGCGCTCCTCCTTAGTTGCCGCGACGGGTCCTGATCCAGGCCTCACCCGTCGCGGAGTCCCGTCATCGGCCGACAACCCCGACGAGGTAGAGGAGAACCCGCAATGAGGAACACCCAGCGGCCGAGCGCGATGCCGATCCACCGGTACCGGCCCTATTCCGAGCAGATCCGCGTGGACCTGCCCGACCGCACGTGGCCGTCCGCGCGCATCACGACGGCGCCGATGTGGTGCGCCGTCGACCTGCGCGACGGCAACCAGGCGCTCATCGACCCGATGGACCCCGAGCGCAAGCGCGTCATGTTCGAGCTGCTCGTGCGCATGGGCTACAAGCAGATCGAGGTGGGCTTCCCGTCGGCGAGCCAGACGGACTTCGACTTCGTCCGCCAGCTCATCGAGGAGCACCTCATCCCCGACGACGTCACGATCCAGGTGCTCACGCAGGCGCGCGAGCGCCTCATCGCGCGCACCTACGAGTCGATCCGCGGGGCGAGGCAGGCGATCGTGCACCTCTACAACTCGACGAGCATCCTGCAGCGGGAGGTCGTCTTCCGCACCGACGAGCAGGGCGTCGTCGACATCGCGCTGCAGGGCGCGCGCTGGTGCAAGCAGTACGAGCGGACCGCCCCCGGAACGACCGTGTACTACGAGTACTCGCCGGAGAGCTACACCGGCACCGAGCTCGAGTTCGCCGCGCGCGTGTGCAACGAGGTGCTCGAGGTCTTCCAGCCGACGCCCGAGCGCAAGGTCATCGTCAACCTTCCGGCGACCGTCGAGATGGCGACGCCCAACGTCTACGCCGACTCGATCGAGTGGATGTCGCGCCACCTGAACCACCGCGAGAACGTCATCCTCTCGCTGCACCCGCACAACGACCGGGGCACCGCGGTCGCCGCCGCCGAGCTCGGCGTCCAGGCGGGCGCCGACCGCGTCGAGGGCTGCCTGTTCGGCAACGGCGAGCGCACCGGCAACGTCTGCCTGGTGACCCTGGGGCTCAAC
>JAATFA010000064.1 GCA_015655445.1 Actinomycetales bacterium
CGACCAGTGGTCGGGGAAGATCTTGCGCCCGAGCTCCTTGACGAGCACGGAGATGCCCGTGCGCTCGTCGAGGTAGTTCGATGCGCGCGCGGTGAAGCTCGAGGAGGGCGAGGGCGAGGTCACGCTCGCGGGGCGAGGGGTGGTGGTCGTCACAGCGAACGCTCCCAGAAGCTCGGGCCGACAGGCTCGTGAAAGTCACTCTGCGCGACGAGGTAGCCCTCGTCGTCGACCGTGATCGGCAGCTGCGGCAGGGGACGCTTGGCAGGGCCGAAGATCACGCGCGCCTCGTGCGAGATGTCGAACTGCGACTGGTGGCACGGGCACAGCAGGTGATGCGTGTGCTGCTCGTACAGGGCGACGGGGCAGCCCACGTGCGTGCAGATCTTCGAATAGGCGACGATGCCGTCGTACGACCAGTTCCGGCGCTCGGGCGACTCGTGTAGCTCGGAGGGGTCGAGGCGGACGAGGAGCACGGCGGCCTTTGCCTTCTCCTCGAGGCGGTCGGTGAGCTCGTTGAGCCCCTCGGGGATGACGTGGAACACCGAGCCGAGGGTCACGTCGGACGCCTTGATGGGTGTGCCCTCCGGGTCGCGCGTGAGACGTGTGTTCTTCTTCCACACCGTGTGCTTGAGCAGCTGCACGGGATCCTGGCGCGGAGCGAGGTCGCGGAAGACGACGATCGCGGGAAGGATCGAGGCGATGAGCGCGCCGATCATGGTGTTGCGCATGACCACGCGACGGCTGAAGCCGGACTCCTCGTTGCCGAGCCGGAAGATCTCGGCGGCGCGCGCGCGCGTCTCGTCGGACCCGCGCGTCTCGTGCCGCATCTCGACGAGGTCGTGCCCGGACATGAGGGCCTTCGACCAGTGGACGGCGCCGTAGCCGATCGCGAGGAGCGCGATCGCGATCCCGAGACCGAGCAGGAGGTTGCTGATGCGCACCGATCCCATGTCACCCGGGGTGATGGGGAAGGCGATGTAGGCCGCGACCGCGAACACGCTCGCGAGGATCGAGACGAAGAACATGAGCGTGATCCGGCGCTCCTGGCCGGTCGCCTTCTTCGGGTCGAGGTCGGTGACGCGCGGACGCTCCGGGGGGAAGCCCGGGTTCGGGATGGCGTCGGAGACCACCACGGCAGTGCCGGGCGAGACCACGCGGTGCTCGCTCCTCTCGACAGCCGAACCAAATTCGACACTGTCGTGCTGCTCTGCCATTCGATTCCTCTCGATGTCGTGCTGCGCGTGCGAAGTGGGGCGGATCAGTTGGACTTGGCGGTGAGCCAGACGGTCACGGCGACGACGGCGCCGAGCCCGAAGATCCACATGAAGAGGCCCTCGGCGACCGGCCCGAGCGAGCCGAGGTCCAGTCCGCCGGGCGAGGGCGCCGACGCCCAGTTGCGCAGGTAGGTGATGATGTCGGCCTTGTCCTGGGGGCTCAGGTTGAGGTCGTTGAAGACGGGCATGTTCTGCGGCCCGGTCACCATCGCCTCGTAGATGTGCGCGGCGCTTACGTCGCGCAGCTCAGGGGCGAACTTGCCCTCCGTGAGAGCGCCCCCCGCACCGGCGACGTTGTGGCACATCGCGCAGTTGACGCGGAAGAGCTCCGCTCCCTTCGCGGCGTCGCCGTTCGCCTGCAGGTACTTGGGGTCCGGCTTCGCGGGGCCCGGGGCGAGGGAGGCGACGTAGGCCGCGAGCGCGTCCGTCTGCGCCTGATCGAACTGCGGCGGCTTCTTCTCCGCCTGCGGCCCGGACGCCGCCATGGGCATGCGTCCCGTGCCGACCTGGAAGTCCACGGCCGCCGCGCCGACACCGATGAGGCTCGGGCCCGCGTCGGTGCCCTGCGCCTGCATGCCGTGGCACGTGGCGCAGTTCGCCTGGAAGAGCTTGCTGCCCTCGTCGACCTGCTGCTGCGAGGCCGCGGGCGTCTCAGCGGTCGCGCTCGTCGTGACGAGCGCGTAGGCGCCGCCGGTCGTGAGCAGGCCGATGATGATGAGGGCGGCCGAGGCCATCGGGGATCGGCGTCCGGTGCGGGGGGTGCGTGTCTTCGCCATGCGGGGAATGGGTACCTATGCCTATCTCAGGATGCCTATCTCAGGATGTAGATGATGAAGAAGAGCGCGATCCAGACGACGTCGACGAAGTGCCAGTAGTACGACACGACGATCGCCGCGGTCGCGTCGCGATGCGTGAACCGCTTGACCGAGTAGGCACGCCCGATCATGATCAGGAAGGCGATGAGGCCGCCCGTCACGTGGAGGCCGTGGAAGCCCGTCGTGATGTAGAACGCGGAGCCGAAGGAGTTGCTGCTGATGCCGACGTGCTCCTGCACGAGCAGCGAGTACTCGTAGCTCTGGCCGACGATGAAGATCGCGCCAAGGATGTAGCTCGCGAAGAACCACTCGACCATGCCCCACTGCGAGGGCTTCCATCCCGTCGCGCGATGCTGGAGCCGCTCGGCCGCGAAGACGCCGTACTGGCACGTCACCGACGAGAGCACGAGGATGACGGTGATGGTGCCCGAGAGCGCGACGTTGAGCTTCGACGTCTCGGCATGCCACAGCTGGGGCGCCATCCCGTGCAGCGTGAAGTAGATCGCGAAGAGGCCCGCGAAGAACATGACCTCGCTGCCGAGCCAGACGATCGTCCCGACCTGCGTCGTGTTCGGACGGTTGATCGTCGGAGCACCGGCCGCGGAGCTCGTGAGGGGAGCGCTGGTCACGGTTCCTATTATGGCCGATCGCCGGAGACGCCACGTTCGCCGCGCCCTTCTCGGGCCGCCGCTATCCTGAGGCCATGTCCTCCGAGCCGACATGGCCTTCGCTGCTCGCTCGTCTGCTCGATCGCGACGACCTGAGCATCGGCGAGGCGTCGTGGGCGATGCGGCAGGTCATGACGGGGGAGGTGTCGCCCGCGCGTCTCGCGGCGTTCCTCGTCGCGCTGCGGGCCAAGGGCGAGACCGTCGACGAGATCGTCGGGTTCCGGGACGCGGTGCTCGAGAGCGCGCTGCCGCTGCCGGTCGACCCGATGGCGCTCGACATCGTCGGGACGGGCGGCGACAGGGTGGGCACCGTCAACGTCTCGACGACCGCGGCGATCGTCGCGGCGGCCGCGGGCGCGCGCGTGATCAAGCACGGCAATCGCGCGGCGAGCAGCGCCTCCGGATCCTCCGACGTGCTCGCGGCTCTCGGCGTCGACCTCGCGATCGCGCCGGACGCGGTCGCGCGCGTGCTCGAGGAGGCGGGCATCACGTTCGCCTTCGCGTCGCTCTTCCACCCCGGGTTCCGGCACGCCGCCGCGGTGCGCGCCGAGCTCGGCGTGCCGACCGTCTTCAACTTCCTCGGGCCGCTGTGCAATCCCGCGCGTCCGGAGGCCTCCGCCGTCGGCGTCGCCGCGATCGACCGCGTGCCGCTGTTCGTCGGCGTGTTCCGCACTCGCGGCGCGACGGCGCTCGTGTTCCGCGGCGACGACGGGCTCGACGAGCTCACGACGACGGGGCACAGCCACGTCTGGGAGGTCTCGCGCGGCTTCGTGACCGAGCACGACCTGGATCCCGCGGAGCTCGGCATCCCGCGCGCGCGGCTCGACGACCTGCGCGGCGCCGATCCCGAGCACAACGCGCGCGTCGTGCGCAGCGTGCTCGCGGGGGACCCGGGACCGGTGCGCGACATCGTGCTGCTCAACGCGGCCGCGGGGCTCGTGGCATGGCGGCTCGCGCACGACCCCGACGAGGTGCACCGCGATGTGCGGGAGCGCTTCGTCGAGGCGATCGCGCGGGCAGCGGAGGCGATCGACTCGGGCGCGGCGTCGGCCCGGCTCGACGCATGGGTGGCGGCGACGCATCGCGCGGCGCACGCATAGGGGCACGCGCGCTTGTCGCGCTGCCGCGGATCACGATGGAGTGAAGGAGAGTCGATGCGAAAGATCATCAACGAGCCCTCGGACTTCGTGGACGAGTTCCTCGAGGGCATCCTGATCGCCCATCCCGGCCAGCTGCGCGCGGCGAGCGCGGACCGTCGGGCGATCGTGCGCGCGGACGCCGGCCGGCCGGGCAAGGTCGGCATCGTCACGGGCGGGGGATCGGGCCATCTGCCCGCGTTCCTCGGCTATGTCGGGCGCGGGCTGTGCGACGGCGTAGCGGTCGGCAACGTCTTCTCCTCGCCCTCCGCAGAGCAAGTGCACGCGGCGACGCGCGCCGTCGACGGCGGTGCCGGCGTGCTCTACCTCTATGGCAACTACGGCGGGGACATCTACAACTTCGACCTCGCGGCAGAGCTCGCGGCCGCCGATGGCATCCCGACCGCGACTGTGCTCGCCGCTGACGACGTCGCGAGCGCGCCGCCCGAGCGGCGCGACGCCCGGCGCGGGGTCGCGGGCATGGTCTACGCCTTCAAGATCGCCGGCGCGGCCGCCGAGCGCGGCTGGCCGCTCGAGCGCGTCGCGGGCGTCGCGCGGCGGGTCGCCGAGAGCACGCGGACGATCGGCGTCGGCCTCTCGCCGACGATCCTGCCGGCCGCGGACGCCCCGACGTTCGAGATCGACGAGGGCGAGATGGAGATCGGGATCGGCATCCATGGCGAGCCGGGCGTGCACCGCGGTCCGCTCGAGCCGGCTGACGCGATCGCGGACCGACTGCTCGCGGCGCTCGTGGAGGATCTCGGCCTGCCGGAGGGGAGCCCCGTCTCGGTGCTCGTCAACGGCCTCGGCGCGACGCCGCTCGAGGAGCTGTACGTGCTGTACCGTCGCACCGCGCACGTGCTCGCCGAGCGCGGGCTCGCGATCGAGTCGCCCTTCGTCGGCGAGTACGTGACGAGCCTCGAGGCGGCGGGCGCGTCGATCTCGATCCTGCCGCTCGACGACGAGCTGCGCGAGCTGCTCGCCGATCCCGCGGCATCGCCCTTCTTCCGCCACGGGGGCGGGGACGTGCTCGACGTCGCGCCCGACGAGGGTCCCGGACCGTTCGACGAGGCCGAGGAGGCGACGGGCGCGGAGGGCGGCGAGCCGTCGCCGCTCGCGGCGGTGCTCCTGCGCGTGCTCGCGGCGCTCCCCGCCCACGCCGAGCGCTTGCGCGAGCTCGACGCGGCGCTCGGCGACGGCGATCTCGGGATCACGGTCGCCTCCGGTGCGGAGGCCGCCGCGCGGGCGATCCGACGCGAGCCGAGCGCGCCCGACGACGTGCTCCTGCGGCGGATCGGAAGCGCGTTCGCCTCGGCGAACCCGTCGACCTTCGCGGCGCTCGTCGGGGGCGCGCTCGTCTCGGCATCGGCGGAGGTGGCCGACGGGCTCGTCGACCGCGCGCACGTCGCCGCGTTCGCACGTCGTGCCTTCGACCGGATCGCCGATCGCGGCGGCGCGCGGCTCGGCGACAAGACGGTGCTCGACGCGATCGCGCCGAGCCTCGAGGTGCTCGAGGCGGCGGCGGAGGAGTCGGACGCGGAGCTCGTCGAGGCGATGGCGGTCGCGGCCGAGCGCGCGATCGACGAGCTGACCCCCGCGCCGTCCGCGCGCGGCCGCGCGGCGTGGCTCCAGGAGCGCAGCCGCGGGCGGCAGGATCCGGGGATGACGGCGTACGCGGTCTTCCTGCGCGAGCTGCAGGCGGCGATCGCCGGCTGAGTGCCGGACCCGCCGCGCGTCAGCGGCCGGACCCGCTGCGCGTCAGCGGGCGAGCCAGCCGCCGTCGACGGGGAGCACGACGCCGTGCACGTAGTCGGCGGCCGCGGAGGAGAGGAACACGACGGCGCCGCCCACGTCGGCGGGGGTTCCCCAGCGGCCGGCGGGGATGCGCTGGGAGATCTGCTCGCGCCGGGCCGGGTCGGCGAGGAGGGCGACGTTCATGTCCGTGTCCATGTAGCCGGGCGCGACGGCGTTGACGTTGACGCCCGAGGCCGCCCACTCGTTGCACAGCGCCTTTGTGAGCTGCGCGACGGCGCCCTTGCTCGCGGCGTACGCGGGCACGGTGAGCCCGCCCTGGAAGCTCAGCAGGGACGCGACGTTGACGACCTTGCCCTCGCCGCGTTCGAGCATGGGACGCCCGACGAGCTGGCAGAGCCGGAACGGCACCCGCAGGTTGACGTCGAGCACCGCGTCGAACGCGTCGAGCGAGAAGTCGACCGCGGGGGAGCGGTGCTGCGTGCCCGCGTTGTTGACGAGCACGTCGATCCGGTGGTCCTCGAGGATGCGCGCGACGAGCGCGGGCAGTGCGTGCACGTCGGAGAGGTCCGCGCGATAGGAGTCGACCGCGCGATCCGCCGCCCGGGCGGCCGTGGCGAGCTCGGGGGAGGGGCTCGCGCGCTGCACGACGACGACGTCGGCGCCTGCGGTGAGGAGGCTGCGGCTGATGCCGAGGCCGAGCCCGCGTCCGCCTCCGGTCACGAGAGCCGTGCGCCCGGTGAGGTCGAACGACGGGGGAGGCGTCGCCGAGGGCGCGCCGGCGCTGTGCGCGCCTCGCGCGGCCACGGGCGAGCTAGCCGTTCGAGACGCGCGCGGAGACGACGCGCGTCGTCGCGGCGGGGTCCAGGCGGTGCCCGATCGACTCGGGCACCTCGACGAACTCGGCGTGGGGGATGAGCGACGCGAGACGCTCCGCGGCCGCGCGCAGGAAGGGGACGGTCTCCACTCCTGAGAGGACGGCGACGGGCGTCCCCACCCCGAGCATCTCCGGTGTGGGGCTCGACACGTGCCGGGTCAGGGAGGCGTCGTACACGGTCGACTGGGCGAGCTCGACGAGGGAGGGGAAGATCGGGCTCGCACGGATCGCCTCGACCGCGGGCGCCGGGAGCCCGATGCCTTCGAGCTGGAACGTCGTGACGGCGTCGGCGGGGCGGCCCGCGTCGACGAGCTCCTGGAGCCGCTCCGGCAGGTCGGCCGCCGGCTCGTCCTCGCCGAAGCGGAACGGCGGCTCGGAGAGGAAGAGGTGCCGCGCGGGCACGCCGAGCGAGGCCGCGAAGAGCGCGAGCACGGCCCCGGACGAGTGCCCGACGACGACGGCGCCGCCTCCGGCCGCCTCGATGACGGCGGCGAGGTCGTCGGCCTCCCGCTCGGGGGCGTACGGGCGGGTGTCGCCGCTGCCCGCGCGGGCACGTCGATCGTATGTGACCGCGCGGTACCCGGCACTCGAGAACGCCTCGGCGATCGGGGCCGCGTCCTTCGCCGTCGAGAATGCACCGTTGACGATGACGACCGCGGGGCCGTCACCGACCTCATCGACGGCGATGGCCGTCCCGTCCGCCGATCGCACGTGCTGCACGTGTCGATCGAACCAGGTGTGGGACCGGCGGTCAAGGAGCGCGCGGCGCGCGGGCCCGAGCGGGCAGGGCAGAGCGCGTGAGGGCGAGCCCGTGAGGGAGAGCGCGTGAGGGAGAGCCTCTGAAGGAGCAGGTGGATCGTCCGACGCCCCATGCCGCCTGCCGCCTGCCGCCGCATAGGATGCCGGCATGCTCCGCACTCCCGAGCTGCCGGCGGTCGAGGTTCGCCCCGCGACCGTCGACGACGCGAGCGGGATCGCACGAGTGCACGTCCAGTCGTGGCGCGAGGCATATGCGCGACAGCTCCCGGCGGACCTGTTGGCTGGACTCGAGGAGGAGCCCCGCGCGATCCGCTGGGCGTCGAGGGAGCGCAGGTCGTCGGGCGCAGCGTAGCGGACCCCGTCCGTCGGCCCGTCGGCCCGTCGGCAGGAGCGGTATGCGCACGAGCGTCATCGGGATGATCGGGGGGCCGCGACCCGTCCCGTTTCCCGCCGAGCACCCCAGAGCCCGGTCTCGCGGGGCGGGCCCGCGCCGCTGTCCTGACATAATGTGCATTATCGGATATGTCTCGACCCGAGCGGGCCGTCAATACCAGCGCGTCGCGGCACTGCAGCTGCTGCTTGACATCCCTGTGGCCCAGCACTCGCAGCGGATCGTCGGCGTCGGAGGGTCGAGTCGCACCGCTGTGCGGTGCGTCCCGCCGACCGTCGCGGTGCCGGAGCCATCGTCGGCGACGCGACCGTCTATGCCGTCGCGACGGCATCCGGGTCGTCGTCCTCGCAGAACGCGTCCAGAGCATCGCTCATGGCGGACGGCGATAGGGTCGACCGGTGAGAGATCTGACGACCGCGAGGCTCTCGCTCCGACGGTTCACCATCGCGGACGTCGACTTCGTCTTCGACATGTACTCGCGCTGGGAGGTCCAACGCTTTCTCGGGCTCGTCCCGCGCGTGATGACCGAGCGCGCCGAAGCCGAGGAACGCGTTGCGCGGTACGCGTCGCTCGAGCACCCGGTCCACGGCGTGTGGGCGGTCACGGATGCCGTGGACGGCCGCCGGCTCGGCGCGCTCCTCCTGAAGCCGTTGCCCGCATCCGCGCCGGAGACGCCGCTGCCTCCCTCCGGGGACATCGAGATCGGCTGGCACATGCACCCGGACGCGTGGGGCCACGGGTATGCGAGCGAGGCGGCGCGCGCGGTCCTCGATCACGCGTTCGACTCCGGGCTTGCCCGAGTGCTCGCCGTGACGCGTCGGGACAACGTGGCCTCGCAAGCGGTCGCGCGTCGGATCGGCATGAGGAACGACGGGAGCACGACGAAGTACTACAACACCTCGTGCGAGCTCTTCAGCATCTGCCGTCCCTAGCGGTCGCGCCGCCGCCCGTCTTCCGGTGACGGCGCGGCGGTCGGGCGCTCAGGGCCGCGGCGGCGCCGGACGCTCCGCGAGCGCTCGCCGCACGAGCCAGGTGAGCTCGTCGGGCTGCATGGGCTCGGTCGTGGACTCGAGCTCGTCGAGCCGCCACCAGCGGTGGGCGAGCACGTCGACGTGCTCCTCGGGGGTCCAGCCGTCGCGCGACGGCTCGAAGGCCTCCGCGCGGTGGACGAAGTAGACGGCGTGTCCGCGGTCGACTCCCCCGTCGGAGCGGTCGACGGCGAAGTCGTGCTCCCACAGCGGCGGCCCGAGGTCCTCGACGAGCAGGCCCGTCTCCTCCCACAGCTCGCGCCGCGCGCCGTCGTGCGCCGACTCCCCCGCCTCGACGCCGCCGCCGGGGGTGATCCAGCGCGGCGCGCGCGGCACCTCGACGGGCCACCGGGTGAGGAAGAGCAGCGCGCGATCCCGCTCGTCGAGCAGGACGACGCGCGCGGTCGCGCGGAACGTGTCGGTCATCCGGCGCCGGACGCGATGGGCAGGTGCCGCGCCCACCAGGCGAGCACGGCGTCGAAGCGCTGCACGCGGTGGCGCGGCCGGCCGCTGCGCGTGAGCTCGTGGTTCTCTCCGGGGAAGACGAGCAGCTCGGTCTCCACGCCGCTGCGCTTGAGGGCGAGGAAGTAGCGCTCGGCCTGCGAGATCGGGCAGCGCAGGTCCTCGGACGAGTGGATGATGAGCGTGGGCGTGCGCACGCGGTCGGCGACCGCCTGCGGGCTCTGTGCCGCGATGCGCTCGGGATCGGTGCCCACGTACTCCTGGCCGAAGTAGCTGCCGATGTCCGAGGTTCCCGCGAACAGCTCCGGGTCGAGGAAGCCGCGCTCGACGATCGCGGCGGCGAAGCGGTGCTCGTGGGCGATCGTCCAGGCGGTGAGGTACCCGCCGTAGGAGCCCCCCATGATCCCCACTCGCCGCCCGTCGAGGCGCGGATGCGTGGCGAGCGCTCCGTCGAGGAAGTCGAGCACGTCGTCGAGGTCGACCGTCCCCATCGCCTGGCGGATGGCGCGACCGTGCTCGTGACCGTAGCCGGCGGATCCACGCGGGTTGCAGAACACGACGCCGTAGCCGGCAGCGGCGAGCACCTGCACCTCGTCGAAGACGCCCGCGGAGTACTGGGCGAAGGGGCCGCCGTGGATCATGAGGATGACCGGATGGGGGCCCTCCCCCGACGGCAGGGCGACCCAGCCGTGCACGGGATGGCCGTCGCGCGCGTCGACGACGAGGTCACGCGGCAGCACGAGGCCGCTCGCCCGTAGCGGTGCGGAGAAGTCGGTGAGCATGCGCAGGGCGCCCTCGCGCAGGACGGCGACGTCGCCCGCCGTGTCGGGCGCCGTGAGCGAGAGCACGACGATCCCGTCGCGCGCGTCCGTGCCCGTCACCTCGAGCGGGCCCGTCGTGAGCGGGGCGGCGTCTCCCGTCGTGTCGACGCGCAGCAGCTGCACCGTCCCGCGCGTGCGGTCCTGCACGAGGGCGGCGTCGCGGTCGAGCACCGTGAGGGTCGTCTCCGCGAGGTCCGTCGTCGTGGGGTCGGTGAGGCGGCGCAGCCGATCGCGCTCCCACAGGTAGAGCGCCGCGCCGACGGCGACGAAGTCGCGCGCGTCGGGGCCGAGGTCCTGGGCGACGAGGAAGAGACGGCCGTCGCCGGCCCACGCGAGGTCGGCGACGGAGAGCCGGGCGAGCGCGCCCGTGAGATTGCGCGGGGGCGCCTCCGGGTCGTCCAGTCGCAGCGTCCACGCATCGGCGCGCAGGTCGGTGTCGGCGGTCTCGTGGGCGGCGGAGACGAACGCGAGACGCGCGCCGTCCGGCGAGACGGCGAGCGAACGGACGTCCGCGTCCGCGTGCGTGAGCTGTCGCGCCGCCGGGACCGCAGGCTCCGGCTCCTCCCCCGCGGGCTCCCCCGCCGCGCGCGCATACGCGGGCTCGGCACGCGGGTCGGGCACGGCGACGACGAACGCCTGCGCTCGCCGGTCGATCGTGTAGCCGATCCCGTTCGCGCGGTATCGCAGCGTCGTGATGCGGCGCGGGGGCTCCGCGGCGGCCTCGAGGCCCTCCACCGTGCCGTAGCGTCCGGGCTCGGGCACGCGCGCGACGAAGACGAGCGAGGCCGAGTCCGGGGTCCATGCGAACGAGTCGACGCCGAGCGGGGCGTCCGTGACGATCCGGGGCTCCCCGCCCTCCGCGGGCATGACCGCGAGCTGCGTGCGCGCGCCCTCGCCCGCACGCAGGAAGGCGAGCATGCTCCCGTCGGGAGAGAAGCGCGGCGCGCCGTCGCGGAAGCCGCGCGTGAGCCGTCGCGGTCCCGAGCCGTCGAGCGGGACCGTCCAGAGCTGGCCGACGTTGGCGTCCGCGCGCAGCGAGGGGTGCTGGATCGCGACGACGGCGTGGTCGAGCGCGGGGTGGAGCGTGGGACGGGAGACGCTCGCGAGGAGCTCGATGTCGGCGGCCTTCATCGCACGAAGCCGGAGACGTCCCCGACGTAGCGGATGTGGTCATCGGGAATGGGATCGACGGCCGCGCGGGCGACCTCCGCGGCGAACTCGGCGACGCCGTAGAGGCGCCCGGCCGCCTCCTTGCGCGCCTGGATCGCGCCCGGACGCGCTCGCTCGAGCAGCGTCGCCGTGATCGTGCCCTCGATCATGTCGCCCGAGACGACGACGAAGCCGATCCCGGCCGCCTCGAGCTCGGGCAGGCGCGCGCGCAGCGCGTCCTCGCCGGCGCGCTTGCTGCGGGCGACGGGCTCGTACTCCGGCATGGTCTCGGCGCTGTCGACGAAGTGCGCCTGATGGCTCGTGACGAAGACGACGCGCGATCCGTGCCCGAGCAGCGGCAGTGCCGCCTCGAGCACGCCCACTTGCGCGTCGCGATTGAGCCGGAGCGCGTAGTCCTCCCCCACGCCCGACTCCATGCCCCCCGAGGCGTTGAGCACGAGGATGTCCAGGCCGCCGAGCTCGTCGCGCACGCGCTCCATCATCGCCGCGACGGAGTCGGCGTCGGTGAGGTCCGCGCCGATCGCGATCGCGTGGCCGCCGTCCGCCTCGATCGCCTCGACGACCTTGCGCGCGCGCGCCTCCTTGTTGCGGTAGTTCACCGCGACGCGCGCGCCCGCCGCGGCGAGGTAGCGCGCGGTGTCGGCGCCGATGCCGCGCGAGGAGCCCGTCACGAGCGCGCGGCGACCGTCCAGGGATCCCGGTTCGAGCACTGAGGTCACGGTCTCCGACCCTACCAAGTCCCTGGAACGGCACACCGGGTCGCGCGCGGCGGCGGTGCGGATGGTAGTTTCGAGAAGGCCCCCACGCGAGGAGCGCGCGATGCCCGATCTGGTTCCGTATCTGTGGATCCTCTGGCTCGCGCTCGCATTCGCCTTCGTGGTGATCGAGCTGCTCTCGCTCGAGTTCGTCTTCCTCATGCTCGCGGTCGGCAGCCTCGGCGGTCTCGTCGCCTCGCTCGCGGGGGCGCCGTGGTGGCTGCAGATCGTGATCGTGCTCGTCGTCTCGGTCGTGCTCCTCGTGACGCTGCGGCCCGCGCTCCTGCGCGCGCTGCGGCGCGGACAGGACCCGACGCCGAGCAACGTCGACGCTCTCCTCGGGCTCGCCGGGCGCGTCGTCGCGCCGGTCGGCGAGGGCACGGGTCTCGTCAAGCTCGCCAACGGCGACACCTGGTCGGCGAGGCCCGCCGTCGCCGGGAGCCGCTTCGAGACGGGCACCGCCGTGACGGTCACGGCCATCGAGGGGTCGATCGCCGTCGTCGCCGTCGCTCGCGGGAACCCCGAGCCGTCGGAGCAACCGGCCCGGAAGGGAGACGTCTGACATGTCCGACAGCCCGATCGTGGGGCAGTTCCTGCTCATCGCGCTCATCGTCGTGCTCGCGATCTTCGTGATCGTCGTGCTCGTGCGCGCCGTGCGCATCATCCCGCAGGCGAACGCCGGCATCGTCGAGCGCCTCGGCAAGTACCACAAGACGCTCACGCCCGGCCTCAACCTGCTCGTGCCGTTCGTCGACCGGCTGCGCCCGCTCATCGACATGCGCGAGCAGGTCGTCACCTTCCCGCCGCAGCCGGTCATCACCGAGGACAACCTCGTCGTGTCGATCGACACGGTCGTGTACTTCCAGGTGACGGATGCGCGCGCCGCGACGTACGAGATCGCGAACTACCTCGGCGCCGTCGAGCAGCTCACGGTGACGACGCTGCGCAACGTCGTGGGCGGCCTCAACCTCGAGCAGGCGCTCACGAGCCGCGACGAGATCAACGGCCAGCTGCGGATCGTGCTCGACGAGGCGACCGGCAAGTGGGGCATCCGTGTGAGCCGCGTCGAGCTCAAGGCGATCGACCCGCCCGCCTCGATCCAGGACTCGATGGAGCAGCAGATGCGCGCCGAGCGGAACCGGCGGGCGGCGATCCTCACGGCCGAGGGCACGAAGCAGTCGCAGATCCTCGAGGCGGAGGGCCAGCGGCAGTCGGCCATCCTGCAGGCGGAGGGCGAGGCGAAGGCCGCGGTGCTGCGCGCGGAGGGCGAGGCGAAGGCCATCCAGACGGTCTTCGAAGCCATCCACACGGGCGACCCGGACAGCAAGCTGCTGGCCTACCAGTACCTCCAGACGCTCCCGAAGATCGCCCAGGGCGACTCGAACACGGTCTGGATCGTCCCGAGCGAGCTCACCGAGGCGCTCAAGGGGATCGGGGAGGGGTTCTTCGGTGCGCGCTCGGACCCGGCGCGATAGGGGGCCCAGCGCCTTCCTCGCCGGCGATCCGCCGCGCATCCTCGCCCACCGTGGCCTCGCGCTCGACGCGCCAGAGAACACCCTCGCCGCGTTCGAGCGCGCCGTGCGCGCCGGCGCGCGCTACCTCGAGACGGACGTGCATGCGACGCGCGACGGCGTCGCCGTGCTCAGTCACGACCCCGACCTCGCGCGCGTGGCCGGACGCGGAGAGCGCATCGCCGACCTCACGCTCGAGGAGCTGCGCGGCATCCCGCTCCCCCGCGGCGCGCGCGTGCCGACGCTCGCGGAGGCGCTCGAGGCGTTCCCCGACTCCCGTTTCAACATCGACGTCAAGGCGCTCGCCGCGGCGCCTCCCACCGCGCGCGCGATCCTCGACGCGGGTGCGGTCGACCGCGTGCTCGTGGGGTCGTTCGACGAGGGTCGCAGGCGCGCGGCCGTCGACCTCCTGCCGGGCGTCGCGACCTCCGCCTCGGCCGCGCTCGTGCGTCGCGCCCTGCTCGCCGTGCGCCTCGGCGCGCGCACCGCCGCCGCGCGCGTGCTCGCACAGGTGGACTCGATCCAGGTGCCGCTGCGATCGGGTCCCGTCGCCGTCGTCACCCCCAGCCTCGTGCGGGCGTTCCGCTCGCTCGGCGTCGAGGTGCACGTGTGGACGATCAACGAGCCGCGCGTCATGGATCGCCTGCTCGACTGGGGCGTCGACGGCATCGTGACGGATCGCGCGGATCTCGCCCTCGAGGTCGTCGCCGCGCGCTCCCGCTGAGGGCGGCGGGGCCTTGCCCCTCCCCGGGCATCACAGGCTCTGGGAAAGGTCTGTGTCCCCCGGCGGCGGGCAGGATTCGCCCAGCCGCGCGGTTTATAAAAGGTGGTCACCACGCGGTCCGTGGCCGTGCGGCGGCCGCAGCGGAAGCAAGAAGGAGTCCCACGATGGCGGATCGTAGTTTGCGCGGCATGAGGCTCGGCGCGCAGAGCCTGCAGAGCGAGGAGGGCGTGGAGTTCTCCCCGCGCAAGAAGTGCGTCTACCGCACGGAGGACGGCTCGACGTTCGAGGTCGTCTTCGCGGCCGAGGCCGAGGTGCCCGAGGTCTGGGAGTCCCCGAAGACCGGCCAGCAGGGTCGGCTCGTGTCCGACACGGGAGAGCTCGTCGAGAGCGAGCGCGCGGAGGCCAAGCCGCCGCGCACGCACTGGGACATGCTGCTCGAGCGACGCACGCGTGCCGAGCTCGAGGAGCTGCTCCAGGAGCGCCTCGAGTACCTGCGCTCGCGCCGAGGGCAGCACAAGATCGGCGCCTGAGCCTCAGCCCGCGCTCCGGGCCGGACGGCGGTCCTCGTGCCGCGTCCGGCCCGTGATCCCCCACCAGGTGACCCACGCGAGCGCCTCGACGACGATGCCCGGGTGCATCTTCGAGCGTCCCGTCGCGCGCTCGACGAACGTGATCGGATGCTCGAGGACGACGCCGCCCGACCTCTCGATGCGCCACGCGAGCTCGACCTGGAAGCCGTATCCCTGCGCCGCGACGTGCGCGAGGTCGAGCGAGACGAGCGCCCGCCGCGCGAAGACGCGGTACCCCGCCGTGAGGTCACGGATGCGCGAACGGAGCACCCAGCGCGCGTACCCGTTGCCGACGCGGGAGATCGCGCGCCGCAGCCACGGCCAGTTGCGCACCGCTCCCCCGGGCACCCAGCGCGAGCCGATCACGAGGTCGGCGTCCTCGTCGCGCGCGATCGCGACCATCGCCGGCAGGTCGGCGGGGTCGTGCGAGCCGTCCGCGTCCATCTCGACGACGTACTCGTAGTCGCGTCGGAGGGCCTCCGCGAAGCCCGCGAGGTAGGCGAGCCCGAGCCCCTCCTTCCGTGCGCGGTGCAGCACGTGCACCGAGGGATCGCTCGCGCTCAGGCGGTCGGCGAGCGCGCCTGTGCCGTCGGGGCTCGCATCGTCGACGACGAGCACGTCCGCGTCCGGGAAGGACTGTCGCAGGCGTCCGACGATCCGCTCGAGGCTCTCGATCTCGTTGTAGGTCGGCACGATCACGAGCACCTCAGGCACGCCGCATCCTTCTCCGTTCCCATGCCCCGACTCCGAGCACGACGAGTCCGAGCGCCGAGACGAGCGCTGCCACCGCGCCGCTGAGGAGCACGGCGGGCGTGAGACCGGTCGCGAGCGGCACGCGGTCGACCATGGTCGCAGGCGTGTACCAGGGGACGCTGTCCGCGGTGCGCCCGTCCGAGAGCAGCACGGCGCTGCGTCCGACCGTGGAGATGTTCACGACCGCGCGTCCCGTCTCAATCGCGCGCACGCGCGCGATCGCGAGCTGCTGCACGCTCTCGTCAGTGCGGCCGAAGTCCGCGTTGTTCGTCTGGGCGAAGATCACCTGTGCGCCCTCCGCGACGCTGCCGGCGATGAGGTCGTCGTCGGCGATGTCGAAGCAGATGTTCACGCCAGCGACCACGCCGTGGCCGAGGTCGAAGACCGAGTCGCGCGTGCCGGGCGTGTAGTCGCGCTGGATGAGGCCGATGAGGTCGGGGGCGAACTGCGACCAGAAGGCGCGATCCGGCACGTACTCGCCGAACGGCACCGGATGCTTCTTGTCGTACCAGTCCACCGCGCCCGCTCCGGCTCGCCACAGGAGCGACGTGTTGTAGTAGCGGGAGCCGCGGTGGGTGATCGCGCCCGCGACGAGAGGTGCGTGCGTGCGCTCGCTCACCTCGTCGAAGATCGCCGCGGCCTGCGGATCCTCGAGCGGGTCGACGTCGGAGCCGCCCTCCGGCCACACGACGACGTCCACGTGACGGCCGAAGATCGGGACGGTCGCGTCGACCTGCGAGAGCAGGTTGTCGCCGACCCGGGCGGGCGGGTCGAAGTATCCGGTCTTGCCGTCCCCCTGCACGGCCGCGACCGTGATCGAGCCGGCCGGGGGCGTCGGATAGAGGGGCACGAGCACGAGGCCGAGCGCGACCGCGCAGACGATCAGTCCGCGTGCCGCGCGCGTGGCGGTGCGATCGCGGACGGCCTCGATCGCGAGCGCCGTGAGGAAGACGAGCAGAAAGCTCAGCCCCTCGAGGCCGACCCAGGACAGGAGCGGGGCGAACGGGCTCTGCGACTGGGAGAGCGCGACCCGGCCCCAGCCGAAGCCGCCGTAGGGCCACGTGCTCGCGATCGACTCCCGCAGCACCCACAGCCCGGCCACGACGGCGGGCAGCAGCACGAGCCGGCCCCAGCGCCCCGGCCACACGACGGGCAGCACGCGGTAGGCGAGGGCGATGAGGATGGCGTCGCCGGCGACGTAGAGGGCCTCGAGCGTCGAGAGCGCGACCCACGGCTCGGGGCCGAGGAAGAGCGTCGCCCACTCGATGTGGAGGAGGAAGAACGACATGCCCGCCACGAAGCCCGCGAGAAGCGCGCGCGGGAGGGTCGTGCGGACGACGGCGAGGAGGACGAGCGCGATCCCCGGGAAGACGAGGGGCCACCAGTCCATGTCGGGGAAGGCGGCGTCGAGCACCGGCCCGGAGGCCGCGGCGAGCACGAGCGAGAGCCACAGCGGCTGCGGCCGCGCCACGGCGGCCCCGAGCGGGATGGCGTCGCCGGGCACGCGCAGCGCCCGCGCGCGCAGGCGGCCCGCGACGGGGTCGGGGCGCACGAGCATCCTCGGCGCGGCGGGAGCGGTCGTCACGGCATCCCCCTCACGCGACCGAGCTGTAGGCGACGATGCCGCGGCGGATGGCGTCGATGGCGGCGCGCGCGGTCGGCCCGACGCGCCCGGAGGCGACGAGCGAGATCTGGTCGAGCAGGTCGATCGCCTGCTTCGACCAGCGCACGAAGTCCCCGGCGGCGAGGTCGGCCTGCCCGAGCACGGCGTCGAGGCTCGCACCGCGCGCCCACTGGTGCATCGCGAGGCTCAGGCCCGTGCCGAGCGGGTCGCTGCCGGGCAGCCCGCGATCGCGCTCGAGGTCGTCCAGCCGCGCCCACAGCTCCTGCGTGCGGTCGAGGGCCGCGCGGAACGGGCCGCGGGGAAGCGTGCGCTCGTCCGTCGGCCCCTCCTCGCGGCGCGGCTCGTACACGATCGCGGTCGCCATGGCCGCGAGGGAGGCGGGGTCGAGCTCCGTCCACACCTCGCGGCGCAGGCATTCGGCGACGAGGAGGTCGCGCTCGCCGTAGATGCGGCGCAGCGTGCGCCCGTGCGGGCCGAGGCGGATCTCCTCGTCATCTCCGCGCACGAGGTAGCCGAGCTCGAGGAGCACGTCCGTCACGCGGTCGAAGACCTTCGCGACTGCGCCCGTGCGCGTGTCGATCTGACGCTCGAGCGACTCCGTCTGCCGCGCGAGGCGCCACCAGCGCTCGGCCCAGCGCGCGTGCTGCTCGCGCTCCGCGCAGCCGTGGCACGGATGCTGCCGCATGCGCTTGCGCAGCTCGGCGACGCGCTGCTGCCGCCGGTCGCGCTCGGCGTGGCTCGCCTGCTCGGCCTTGCCGCTGCGGCGCTCGAGGTCGGTGAGCTGCCGGCGCAGGTCCCAGTACTCGCCGAAGTCGCCCAGGTGGCACTGCATGGCGCGCTCGTAGCCCGCGAGCGACTCGCGCTGCTGGCGCACACGCCGGGCAAGGTCGACGACCGCGCGGTCGGCCTGGAACTGCGCGAACGAGCTCTCGAGGATGCGCCGCGTGCGCTCGCGCCCGAACTGGTCGATGAGGTTGACAGCCATGTTGTACGTCGGCCGGAAGCTCGAGTTGAGCGGATAGCTGCGCCGGCTCGCGAGCGACGCGACACTCTGCGGGTGCAGCTCAGGCGACCACTGGATGACGGAGTGCCCCTCGACGTCGATGCCGCGGCGGCCCGCCCGCCCCGTGAGCTGCGTGTACTCCCCCGGCGTGATGGGCACGCGCGCCTCGCCGTTGAACTTCTCGAGCTTCTCGAGCACGACCGTGCGCGCGGGCATGTTGATGCCGAGAGCGAGCGTCTCCGTCGCGAAGACGACCTTGAGCAGCTTGCGCTGGAAGAGCTCCTCGACGACCTCCTTGAACGCCGGCAGCAGCCCCGCGTGGTGCGCGGCGACGCCCCGCTCGAGCCCCTCGAGCCAGTGCCAGTAGCCGAGCACGGCGAGGTCCTCGTCGCGCAGCGTGCGGCAGCGCTCCTCCACGATCGCGCGGATCTCCTCGCGCTCCCAGCCCTGCGTGAGCGAGACGCCCGAACGCAGCACCTGGCGCACCGCCGAGTCGCAGCCGATGCGGCTGAAGACGAAGAAGATCGCCGGCAGGAGGCTCTTCGACTCGAGCAGGCGCACGACGTCCTGCCGGTCGAGGCGCTCGCGGCCGAGACCGCGCGGTCCCCCGTGGTGCCTGCCCTTCCAGCGGTCAGGCTGGCGCATCCCGGCCGAGGTCGCGAGGCGGACGAGCTCGGGGTTGACGCGATTGGTCGCCGAGAGCTCGGTCGCCGCGGCCGTCGTCGGCGACTCGAAGAGGTCGATGAGCTTGCCGCCGACGAGCACGTGCTGCTCGAGCGGCACGGGCCGCTCCTCCGAGACGATGACGTCCGTCTCGCCGCGCACCGCCTGCAGCCAGTCGCCGAACTCCTCCGCGTTCGAGACCGTGGCCGAGAGCGAGATGAGACGCACGCGCTGCGGCAGGTGGATGATGACCTCCTCCCACACGGCGCCCCGGAAGCGGTCGGCGAGGTAGTGCACCTCGTCCATGACGACGTAGGAGAGGTCGCGCAGCAGGTCGGAGTCGGCGTAGAGCATGTTGCGCAGCACCTCGGTCGTCATGACGACGATGCGCGCTCCGCTGTTGACGTTCGTGTCGCCCGTGAGCAGCCCGACCTCGTCGGCGCCGTACGCGTCGACGAGCTCGCGGAACTTCTGGTTGCTGAGCGCCTTCATCGGCGCCGTGTAGAAGACCTTCGCGGTCGGGTCGAACATCGCGAGGAAGACCGCGAACTCCGCGACGATCGTCTTGCCCGCGCCCGTCGGGGCCGCGACGAGCACACTACGCCCCTCCTCGAGGGTCTCGCACGCGGCGTGCTGGAACGGGTCGAGCTCGAAGCTGAGCTCGCGCTCGAACGCCTCGAGCCGCGGATGACGCGACCGCGAGCGCCAGGCGGCCATGCGCTCCGCCGGGGACAGTTCCGCGCTCACTCTTCGAGCTTACGTGGCGAGGGATCCCTCCAGCTGTGCCTCCCTGCGGGCGATCTGCCGATCGTGGAGCATCGCGACGGCGGCCGCGCCGAAGTACAGCATGACCATCGGGACGGCGAGCAGGAACATGGAGAGCACGTCCGCCGCGGGCGTCGCGATCGCGGTGAAGACGCAGATGAGGATGAGCGCGACGCGCCAGCCCTTGAGGATCGTCTTCGCGGAGAGCACGCGCACGAAGTTGAGCAGCACGAGGAAGACGGGCAGCACGAACGCGACGCCCGTCGCGATGAGCAGCTTGAGGATGAAGTCGTAGTAGTCGTTCGCGTTGAGGTAGGCGAGATAGTCCTTCGACACGAAGCCGAGCATGAGCTGCACGATGTGCGGCATGACGAACCATCCCGCCGCGCACCCCGCGAAGAAGAGCGGGATCGCCGTGAGCAGGAAGGACAGCGCGTACACCTTCTCCTTGCGCACGAGGCCGGGCACGAGGAAGGCCCAGATCTGGTAGAGCCAGATCGGGCTCGCCGCGACGATGGCGATCGTGAGCGCGATCTGGATCTGCAGGTCGAACGCCGTCGTGACGCCCGAGAACGTGAGATTGGCGCTGTGGTTGGCCGAGCGGGCGAACGCCTTCACGGGCGCGCTCATCCAGGAGAGCACGTACGGCGCGACGATGAACCCGGCCACGGCCGTCGCGAGGATCGCCGCAGCCGCGATCATAAGGCGTCGGCGGAGCTCGTTGAGATGCTCGCCGAGGGACATGCGCGCCTCGGTCCCCCGCCCGCGGCCCTTCGGTCGCGTGGCCACGGCGGTCAGGACTTCGGGCGCGTGGAGGCGCTCCGCGGCTTGCGGGCCGGCGCGGTCTTTGCCTCCGCGACGGGCTCGTCGTCCTCGAACGTGCCGTCCTCGTCGTTCGCCGTGTCGGCCGCACGCTCGTCGCTGAGGGTGCGGACCTCCTTGCGGAAGATCCTCATGGACTGGCCGACGCTGCGGGCGAGGCCCGGCAGCTTCGGCGCGCCGAAGAGAAGGAGGACGACGAGGACGAGGATGAGCAGGTGCCATCCGGTGAGGTTGCCGAACATATGCGTCCTCTTCTTGGTCTGGGCGTTCCTCGCGGAACTCTACGTGATCGTCTCAGTGTACGCCAGCCTCGCCGCCGTGGCCCGGTGCCAGCGCGTGGGATCGGGACCGAAGCCGAGCAGGACCTCGCCGTGCGTGCGGGGGTCGTCGAGGTGCACGACGGTGACCGGCTGGCGCACGAGCCACACATCCCACGGAGCGGTCGTGATCTTGCGCGCCTCCCACCTCTCCCCCGCGTGCCGATAGCGCACCGTGATGCGCGGGGCGCGGGAGCGGCCGCCGTCCGCGAGCCGCGCGCGGCCGCGCGAGCGCTCGCCACGGTCGAGCACGAGGCGACGGCGATAGCGCCGAAGGCGCGCGAGTCCGAACCACAGGGCGATGAGGAGGGCGACGGCGAGCGCGACGACGAGTCCCATCAGCGCTCCCCCTCGCGGCCGTAGCGCGCGGCCCCCGCGCGCGCCCACTCCGCGACCGTGCGACGGGCGTCGGGCGGCTCGACGACGGTCGCGAGCCCGGCGAGACCCGTGATGAGGCGCTTGAGGCCGTGGTAGTGGGAGACGCGCACGGTCACGCGCACGCGGTCGCCCACCGCGCGGGTCGTGCTGCCCTCGGGGATGTAGTCCGCGAGGAGCGGGAGCGCGGACGGGACGACGTCCACCGTCACGACGAGGTCGTCGGGCGAGCCCTCGAAGAGCGAGTCGGGCAGCGCGACGTCGGCGGGCCGCCGGCGGATCGGGTCGTCGGTCACGACGAGGTCCGACATCCGGTCCAGCCGGAAGGTGCGGACGGCCTCCCGCCCATGGTCCCAGCCGCGCAGGTACCAGTCGGCGTCGACCGACTCGACGCGCAACGGGTCGACGCGTCGCTCCTCGCGCTCGCCGCGCAGTCCGCGGTACCCGAAGCGCAGCTGGACGCCGAGCTCGACCGACCGGCGGATGAGCGCGAGCGCCTCGTCGACGTCGGACGCCTCGATCGCGACGCCCGTCGGCTCGCCCGACGCCCCGCGCGCGAGCTTGGACATGAGGCTCGCGATGGCCGCCCGCCCGCCGTGCTCGGGCAGCGACGAGAGGTACTGCAGCCCGGCGATGAGGGCAGCCGCCTCGCGCGCGGAGAAGCGTGGCGAGTCGTCGATCGCGACGAGGTTCGTCAGGACGATCTCGTCGTTCTCCTCGAAGTCGTCCCACGCGATGTCGAACAGGTCGCCGTGCTGGTAGGAGGCCGTCTCCCCGGGCACGCCGCTCACGGCGATGAGGCGCACGGCATCCCGGATCTGCTCCTCGGGCACCCCGAAGTGCCGCGCCGTCTCGCTCACCGAGATGCGGTCGTGGTCCATGAGGAACGGCACGAGGGAGAGCAGGAAGGCGAGCTTGTCCTGCGCGTGCAAGGGGCGCGGTCGCTCAGCCATGCGCGAGCGCCGTCCGCTCGAGCCGGTCGCGCACGGCCTCGCGGAGGGACTCGGGCGCGAGCACGAGCACCTCCGGGCCGTAGCTCGCGAGCTCCTCGGCGAGCAGCTCGGCGTCGGTGTAGTGCAGCACGAGCCGGTCGCCCTCGCGCGACGTGTCGCGGCGCTTCGCGAGCCGCGTCTCGGCGTCCGACCCCGGCTCGACGAGCACCTCGGCCGTGCGCTCCGTCCAGATCCGCTCGAGCTCGCGCTGCGCGGTCGCGGTGGCCTCGGGCGGGAAGGGCGCATAGCTCCTCGAGGTGACCGCGACGGGACCCACGATGCGCCGCAGCAGGAAGTTGCGCGTGCCGTGCGCGTTCCGGTCCTCCCCGTGCAGGAGCCAGCGCCCGCGGTGCTGGATGAGGGCGATGGGGGCGACGACGCGGTGCCGCGCGCTGTGCTCGCCGGGCTTGAGGTAGTCGAACTCGACGAGGTGGTGTCGGTCGAGGGCCGTGCGGAGCGGCTCGAAGGCGGCCTCGCGCACGCGCACGCGCGGCGCGTAGCCGAGCACGGGATCCTCGGCCGCGACGCCGAGGGATCGCAGCTTGAGCAGCGCGCGGCGCGACTCGGCCGAGAGCGACCCCTCCCGCCACACCATGGCCGCGAGGTTGAGCAGCGTCGTCTCCTCCGCCGAGAAGGTCACGTCGGCGGGCAGGTCGTAGGCTCCCTTGGGGATGCGGTAGCGCAGGGTCTGGTTGTTGCCCGCGGCGCCCGGCGACTCGATCGTCTCGAGCGGGATGCCGAGCTCGCGGATGTCGTCCTTGTCGCGTTCGAACTGGCGCTCGAGGTTCGCGTTGTCGCCCGTGCGCGAGTAGCGCTGCCGGTAGCCCTGGACCGTCGAGAGGATCTCCGTCTTCGTGAGCCCCGACTCGGTCGCGAGCAGGGCGAGCACGAGGCTGAACAGGCGCTCCTCGACCGGGACGCGGGGGGCCGGAGAAGCGGGCACGGCGGATCCTTCGTGTCGGACGCCCGGCCGTGCGCGGCCGGCCGGTGCTACTGGATTCCCAGCACGTCGAAGACGATGACCATCGTAGAGTCCGCGGAGACGTTCTGGGGCACTTGCGCGTCGGAGCTGTTCTCCTTGGGCGGGATGACGACGACGACCTGCGACCCCACGCGGCTGCCGATGAGCGCCTTCGCCCATCCCGGGGCCACGCCGTCGGCGTGGTCCTTGACGCTCTCGGCGACGACGGCGACGGGCACGTCGTCATCCCAGCTCGTGCCGTCGACCGTCTTGGCGTCCCAGTCCACGGCCGTGTAGTTGACGAGGACCGTGTCGCCCTTCTTCACCTCGCGGCCCGAGCCCTGCTTGAGCGTGCTGATCCGCAGGTCCGTCGGGGCCTTCTCGTTCGGCACGCTGATGCCCGGTCGTCCCGCGGGCGTGAGGGTCACCGCGGGCATGCCGTTCATCCCCGGCACGTTGCGTCCGGTGGCCTTGCCTGCGTACGCGCGCATGACGTCGACGATCGCGACGATCGTCGCCTTGTCGCTCACGCCCGCCTGCGCGCCCGCCCCCGCGCCGAAGAAGCTGCCGATCGTCGTCGTGTAGGCGAGCCGGGAGCCGACCGTGCGGCACGCGACGGCGTGCGAGAGGATCTGCCCCTTCGCGCCCGCCTTCTGCAGGAAGCTCCCCGTCTTCGAGTACTCGGTCGCCGTGAGCGTCTCCCCCGTCGCGCCGAGATAGACGGTCACGTCGAGCGCCGCGACGTCGCCGTAGCGCACGACGCGGCCCGTGCCGGTGTGGATCGTCGACACCTGGGCGCCGTCGGTCACGAGCGGCGTCGGGAAGTCCGTCTTCGGCTCCGCCCCGAGGCGGCCCGTCGCCTCGACGACCGAGGACGCGGCCCCTGCGTGGTTCTCCGGCTCGCACGGCTGGTTCACGGCGCTGCACCCGACGAGCGTGGTTCCGAGCACCGCGAGCACGATGAGCGCGGAGGTAGTGCGCACGAAATCCTCACTTCGTCGTTCCGGCGGGAGAGCAGGAACCACTCTACTGGGTCGCCTCCGCTCCCCCGCGCGCGACCGCGTCCGGCTCGTCCGGGGCCGCCTCCGCTGTCGCGTCGGCGGCGAGACGGGCGGCCGTCGCTGCCTGGCGCGCGGCCTTGCGCACGCTCTTCGCGCTCGACTCGCGCTCGCCGAGCGCCCCCGGCGTCCACAGCTCGACGTCCTCGTCGTCGTACTCGGTCTTCGAGCCGCGCCGCTGCCGCTCGGGCAGGACGGTGCCGGGCGCGAGACGGCGCGCGGTCACGAGGAAGCCCGTGTGGCCGATCATGCGGTGGTCGGGGCGCACGGCGAGGCCGTCGACGTGCCAGCCGCGCACGAGCGTCTCGAACGGATCGGGCTCGGTGAACAGCGCGCTCGACCGCAGCGCCTCGACCGTGCGCGAGAGCTGCGTGACGGTCGCGACGTAGCACACGAGCAGTCCGCCGGGCGTGAGCGCCTCCGCGCACGCGGGGACGCACTCCCACGGCGCGAGCATGTCGAGCACGACGCGGTCGACGCTGCCCGGCGCGGCCACGGAGGGGAGGGACTCGGCGAGCCCGCCGATCGTGAGCGACCACGTCGCGGGTGTCGCGCCGAGGAAGCTCTCCACGTTCGCGCGCGCGACGTCGGCGAACTCCGGGCGGCGCTCGAAGGAGAGCAGGCGTCCCCCGTCCCCGATCGCACGCAGGAGCCAGAGCGTGAGCGCGCCCGACCCCACGCCCGCCTCGACGACCGTCGCGCCCGGGAAGATGTCGGCGAACGCGAGGATCTGCGCGGCGTCATTCGGGTAGACGATCGCGGCGCCGCGCGGCATCGACATGACGAAGTCGTGCAGGAGCGGGCGCAGGGCGAGGTAGGGGACGCCCGCGCTGTTGACGACGACGGACCCGTCGGGCCGCCCGATGACGGCGTCGTGCTCGAGGGCGCCGCGGTGGGAGTGGAAGACCTTGCCGGCCTCGAGGCTGATGGTGTGCAGGCGGCCCTTGGGGTCGGTGAGCTGCACCCGGTCCCCCTGCCGGAAGGGACCGCTCGCCGCGCGCGGGCTCACGGCACGCGCCTCGCCGTGAGGGCGCGCACATCCTCGACTGTGCGCCCGGCGAGCGTCGGCCAGATCTCATACCCCGCGTCGTCGGTGAGCGGCATGAGGTGCGGGATGCCGACGGCGATCGTGCCCGCGGCGACCGCGGAGGCGAGGCCGGGGGCGGAGTCCTCGAAGGCGACGCACTCGGCGGGGTCGACGTCGAGGAGCTCGGCGGCGCGCAGGTACGGCTCCGGATGCGGCTTCGCGTGCTCCACCTCATCGCCGGCGACGATGACGTCGAAGGCATCGAAGCCCGTCGCGCTCGCGATGCGCCGGGCCATCCGGCCGATCGACATCGTCACGAGCGCCGTCGGCACGTGCTCCTCGCGGAGCGCGAGCAGGAGCTCGCGCGCTCCCGGGCGCCAGGGCAGCTCGTGCTCGATCTGCTCGAGCACGCTCGTCGTGAGGCGCTCGATGATCTCGTCCTCGGGCAGCTCCACGCCGTGGGCGCGCAGGATGCGGGCGCTGTGGTGCAGCCCCTGGCCGATGAGGAGCTGGCTGTTCGCGGGATCCCATTCGCCGCCCCACTCGCGCACGAGCGCCGACTGCGCCACGAGCCAGTTGGGCTCGGTGTCGACGAGGGTGCCGTCCATGTCCCAGAGGACGGCGGCGGGCGCGGGAGCGGTCATGAGCATCCACTGTACCGAGCGGCGGTGACGGGCCCGGGCCGGGGCGGGTCCGCCGTATCCTGGACAGAGCCCGGGCTCCGAGTCCGGTCGGCGAGGACGGATCGTGGCAGAGACATTCGCGCAGGGACGGCTCCTGGTCGTCGCGTTCGAGGGCTGGAACGACGCCGGGGAGGCGGCGAGCGGCGCCGCCCGCGTGCTGCGCGACTATCTGCGTCTCGAGCCGATCGCCGAGGTCGAGCCGGAGGACTACTTCGACTTCCAGTTCAACCGTCCGAGCGTGACCGTCGACGAGGCCGGCGAGCGCGTTCTCGTGTGGCCGAGCGTGACAATGTACGGTCCGGCCGAGCAGGACGGGCGCATCGCCGTGCTCCTCGGCACGGAGCCCTCCCGCGGCTGGAAGACCTTCAGCGACGAGATCATGGACGTGCTCGTGGACCAGGAGATCGACGGGATCGTCATGCTCGGGGCGCTCCTGGCCGACGTGCCCCACACGCGTCCGATCGCCGTCTCCGCCTCGAGCGACGACCCCGAGCTGCGAGCCGAGTTCGGGCTCGAGCGCAGCACCTACGAGGGACCGGTCGGCATCCTCTCGGTGCTCGCCGACGCGGCCGCTCGGCGCGGCATCCCCTCCATCTCGGTGTGGGCGTCGGTGCCGCACTACGTGCACAACGCGCCCTCCCCCAAGGCGACGCTCGCCCTCGTCGAGAAGCTCGAGGACCTGCTCGGGATGGACATCCCGCGCGGCGACCTCGTGGAGGAGGCGGCGGCGTGGGAGAGCGGCATCGACGCGCTCGCGAGTGACGACGACGACATGTCCTCGTACATCGAGCAGCTCGAGCAGGCCCGCGACACCGTCGACTCCCCCGAGGCGAGCGGCGAGGCGATCGCGAAGGAGTTCGAGCGCTACCTGCGCCGGCGCGACGGCCGCAACCCCGGCAACGCGGGTGACGAGCCGTGGCGCCCGGACCGTCCGGACCGTCCAGACGCCTGACGGTCGGGCTCGCGCGCGGGGCCGCGCGTCAGTCGGCGAGGCGCACGCCAAGCAGCGCGTCGATCGCGTCGAGCTCGACCGGGCCGAGCGGCGAGCCGGCGGCGATGCGTGCGTCGACCGCGGCGACCGCCCCGGGCGTGTCGAGGTCGTCGGCGAGTCGCGCGCGCACCGTCTCGAGCAGCCTGGGCAGGTGGGCGCCGTCCTGGTCCGGCGTCCGCCCGCTCGCGCGTGCGGCGGAGCGCCACCGGCTTAGGCGCTTCTCGGCGCGCTCGAGGTCGGCGGACGTCCACTCCCAGTCCTCGCGGTAGGCGTGCGCGAGGAGCGCGAGCCGCACGGCCGCGGGGCCGTGCCCCGCGTCGATGAGCTCGCGCACGAACACGAGGTTCCCGAGGGACTTGCTCATCTTCTCGCCCCGGTAGGCGACGAGCCCGGCGTGGCAGTACACGCGCGCGAGCGGGCCCCCGGTGAGCGCGGCCGTGTGGGCGGCCCCGAACTCGTGGTGCGGGAAGACGAGGTCCGACGCGCCGCCCTGCACCGTGAGCGGAACGCCGAGGGTGCGCTCGGCGATGACGCTGCACTCGACGTGCCAGCCGGGCCGGCCGGCCCCGACGACGGTGTCCCAGCTCGGCTCCCCCGGGCGCGGCCCGCGCCACAGGAGCGGGTCGAGCGGGTCCCGCTTGCCCGGGCGGTCCGGGTCCCCGCCGCGCTCTGCCGCGAGCTCGAGCATGCGTCCGCGCGACAGCCCGCTCTCCTCGCCGAGGCGCCACGGCGAGAGACGCTCCGCCGCCGCGGTGTCGAAGTACACGTCGTCGCCGAGGCGGTACGCGACGCCGTCGTCGAGCAGTCGCGCGACAGCCTCCGCGATGGGCCCGATGACCTCGGTGACGGCGACGAAGTGGTCCGGAGGGAGGATGCCGAGCGCGGCCATGTCACGGCGGAAGAGCTCGGTCTGCTCGGCGGCGAGCTCGCGCCAGTCGACGCCGCGCGCCGCGGCGCGCTCGAGCAGCGGGTCGTCGACGTCCGTCGTGTTCTGCGTGTACTCGACGCTCACGCGCGCGTCGACCCAGCACCGCACGAGGGTGTCGAACGCGAGGTACGTGTTCGCGTGGCCGAGGTGGGCGGCGTCGTAGGGGGTGATCCCGCACACGTAGAGGTGAGCCGGCCCGCCCGTCTCGGTCGGGACGAGCCGTCCGGACGCGGTGTCGTGCACGACGGGGGCGCTGCCGCGGCCCGGTAGGCGCGGGACCGGGGGCCTCGTCCACGTGCGCACCCTTCGAGACTAGGGCGTCTCCCGCCCCTCCCCCGCCGCCCTCCCCGGACGTCATAAATGACACGCGCGGGCGGACTCCGCCCGCGTGTGTCATTTATGACGGGGTGGGCGGTGCGGGGAGCGCGGGCGGATGCAGCTACGCGGGCGAGATGACCCCGACCGCGAGCAGGACGACGAGCACGGCGCCCAGCAGCACGCGGTAGATGACGAACGGCAGGAACGAACCGCGCGAGATGTAGTTCATGAGGAAGGCGATCACGCCGAAGCCCACGACACCGGCGACGACCGTCGCGACCGCGGTCTCGAGCGGTGAGAACACCTCCGGCGTGCATCCCGCGGCCGCGCTCGCGCACGGGTGCGCGATCGACTTGTAGAGCTCATAGAGGCCGCTGCCGAAGACGGCGGGCACGGCGAGCAGGAACGAGTAGCGCGCCGCCGCCCGGCGCTCGTAGCCGAGCATGCGTCCGGCCGCGATCGTGCCGCCGGAACGCGAGACGCCCGGGATGAGCGCGAGCGACTGGGCGAGGCCGAAGACGAGCGCGTGCGGCCATGTGAGCTCGCGCAGGCGGCGCTCCTTGCGGCCGAACGCGTCCGCGAGGCCGAGCAGCACGCCGAAGACGATGAGCGTGCCCGCGACGATCCACAGCGAGCGGAAGGTCGTCTCGATCGCGTCCTGGAAGAGCAGGCCGAGCACGATGATCGGGATGCTGCCGACGATGATGAACCAGCCCATGCGCGCGGAGGGATCGCGACGGGGCACGCGCCCGATGAGCGAGAGGAACCACCGGCCGATGATGTGGACGATGTCGTGCCAGAAGTAGACGAGCACGGCCGTCTCAGTGCCGAGCTGGATGATCGCGGTGAACGCGGCCCCGGGGTCCTCGCCCGTGCCGAGGAAGAGCCCGGCGATGCGCAAGTGGGCGCTCGAGGAGATGGGCAGGAATTCGGTGAGGCCTTGGATGAGGCCGAGGACGATCGCTTCGATGAGTCCCACGGAGGTCCTTCTGCGTCAGGGGCGGAGGAGCGGAGCGGCGGAGCGGGGCGGTCGCAGGATCGCCGGTCAGTAGTCCAGCAGGAGCTCGGTCAGGACTTCGGCGCCGAAGGTCAGCGCGTCGAGCGGCACGCGCTCGTCGACGCCGTGGAACATCGCCGGGAAGTCGAGGTCGGCGGGCAGCCGCAGCGGCGCGAAGCCGTACCCGACGATGCCGAGCTTGCTGAGCGCCTTGTTGTCCGTGCCACCGCTCATGAGGTACGGCAGCACGGGCACGTCCGGGTCGTGGGCGCGCAACGTCGCCGTCATGCGCTCGACGAGCGCTCCCTCGAAGGGCGTCTCGAGCCCGATGTCGCGGTGGAGGACCTCGACCTCGACGTCGTCGCCGACGATCTCGCGCACTTCCGAGAGCACGGCGTCCTCCTCCCCCGGGAGCGTGCGGATGTCGACGAGCGCCTCCGCGGTGTCGGGGATGACGTTGTGCTTGTACCCGGCGGAGAGCACGGTCGGGTTGGTCGTCGTGCGCAGCGTCGCCTGGATGAAGCCCGCCGCCGAGCCCGTCGCGAGCACGACCTCGTCGGGGCCGAGCCGCTGCGCGTCGACGTCGAGGAGCCGGGCGAGCGCGCCGACGAGCTGCTCGGTCGTCTCGGTGAGCCGCACCGGCCATTCCCTGCGCCCGATCGCGGCGACCGCCTCGGCGAGGCGGGTGACGGCGTTGTCGCGGATGACGCGCGAGCCGTGCGCGGCCGTGCCGTGCGCGCGCAGTCGCACCCAGACGAGCGCCTTCTCGCCCGTCTGCAGCAGGTAGGCGCGGCGGCCGCGGAGGTCGATCGAGTAGCCGCCGACCTCGCTGATCGCCTCCGTCGCGCCCGCGAAGAGCTCTGGCCGCGTGTCGACGATCCAGTGGGAGCCGAGCACGCCGCCGGCCTCCTCGTCGGCGAAGAAGGCGATGACGAGGTCGCGCCGTGGCGCGCGCCCGGTGCCGAGGATGTGCTGGAGCGCGGTGAGGATCATCGCGTCCATGTCCTTCATGTCGACCGCGCCGCGTCCCCACAGCATGCCGTCG
Organism: Actinomycetales bacterium; assembly: GCA_015655445.1. Classification (GTDB taxonomy): domain Bacteria; phylum Actinomycetota; class Actinomycetes; order Actinomycetales; family Microbacteriaceae; genus Diaminobutyricimonas. The sequence continues at coordinate 30,035 of JAATFA010000064.1, forward strand.
CGCACGACGCCCGCGAACGGGTCGACGGTCCAGTGCGCCGGATCGGCGGGGACAACGTCGAGGTGGCCGTGCACGACGAGCGCGGGCAGGTGCCGCTCTCGTCCGGGCACGCGCGCGATGACGCTCGTGCGCCGCGGCTCCGAGTCGACGAGCACGGGGTCGAGGTCGAGCCGGCGGAGGATGCCGGCGACGTACTCGGCCGCCTCGGTCTCGCCCTTCGAGCGCCCCTCCCCCCAGTTCGTCGTGTCGAAGCGGATGAGGTCGCGGGCGATCGCGGCGGTCGGATCGAGGTCGTCGGACTCGCGGGCCATGCCCATACGCTACGGCACGCCCCCGCGGGCGGCGCACGGCGCGATTCGTGCTATCGTCGTTCCTCGGTTCTCCTCGGGGATCCGTTGCGCGCGGGTGGCGGAATAGGCAGACGCGCTAGCTTGAGGTGCTAGTGCCCGTATAGGGCGTGGGGGTTCAAGTCCCCCCTCGCGCACAGAGTGAGAGTGGCCCCTGGCCAGGAGTTTCGGACTCCGGGTCAGGGGCCATCCTCTTTCTCGACGCGAGAGGGAGTGCTGAGCGCTCTCGCCCGCTTCGGGCGGCGGCCGGCCATTCGCGACCGGCTCCGTGCCTCATGTCACGCTGTCATCGGTCGTCCTCGGCCAGGTCGACGCATCGCTCGGGCTGAGGTGTGGCGTGGGCTGCATCGGCGGGCGGAGCGGGTCGCGGTCCGGCGGGCTCACGATCGGGCGAGTCTCCGTGCTTGACGAGCTCGATCCTCACCGAGCCCCATTCGCGCAGCCGGGTTCCGGGTGCGGGTTCCTGCCGCACGATGTAGTAGAGGCCGGGCCAGGCGAGCGCTCCGATGGATGGCCCGTCGGGATCGGGGTTGGCCAGGGCCACACCGGCCTCGGCCGCGAGGTCGCGGCCGACATGGAAGGGCAGCCCCACCACGTCGGGAACCGTGACGACTCGTCGCGCGCCGTGCTCGACCATGCTCCAAGGATAGGTCGACGACGAGCAGGGGCTGCGGCCATGGTCGTCAGGGCGGTCGCGAGCGTCTGCCACGCTGGCGCGCGCATCGTCGATCGGCTGCGAGCTCCCGGCGTCACGCGCGGGCGCTACCGTGGGCGGAGGCGACGAGGAGGCCGGCGGTGACGATGGCGGTGCGGGGACGGCATGCGGGGCTCGCAGTCGTCGCGCTCGCGATCGTGACGGGTGCGAGCGCGTGCGCGCCGACCGTGTGCCCGGCGATCGGGTGGAGCGACACGCTCGTCGTGCGGCTGCGCGGGGACGCCACCGCGGTCGCGCGCGTGCAGCTCTGCACCGACGCGGGCTGCGCCCCCGCGGAGGGCGTGGACGCGGCCGGCCCGCTCGGCCCCATCGCCCTGCGCGTGCACGAGGACGACGTGTGGACGTTCACGGTCGACGGCCTGCCCGACACGTTCACGGTCCGTGCGCTCGCGGCCGACGGCAGCACGCTGTCGGCCGCGGAGGTCACGCCGGAGTGGGTGCGCGTGGGCGGCAGCGCACGGTGCGGCGGCCCGCACAAGGCCACCGTCACGCTGCGCTCCTGACCGTCGGACGGCCGACGGGGCGCCCGTGCTCGCTCACGCGGACGCGCGGCAGCGCCGGTGAGCGCGACGACCGTCTGCTGCGACATCGTGGCAGGCTGGCGGGATGGAGTCCACCGAGCCCGGCGAGGCGCTGTTCATCGGAGGCCGGTCCGGTGTGGGCAAGTCGGCCGTCGCGCTCGAGACGTCGCACCTGCTCGCCGAGGCGCACGTGCAGCACGCCGTCATCGAGGGCGACAACCTCGACCTCGCCTATCCGCCGCCATGGCACCGGGGCCTGCGCCTGGCGGAGCTCAACCTCGCCGCGATGTGGCGCAACTACCGCCGCGCGGGATACCGGCGGCTCGTCTACGCGAACACGGTGAGCGTTCTCGAGCGCGAGGCGCTCGCCGCCGCGATGGGCGGCCTCGCGCGCAGCGTCGGCGTGCTCCTGACCGCTCGCGACGAGACCGTGCGCGCGCGGCTCGCGCTGCGTGAGGTCGGGTCGGCGCTCGATCGCCACCTCGAGCGCAGCGACCGCGCCGCACGCGAGCTCGAGGCGAACGTCCCCGACTCGGTCGCTCGCGTGGTGACGGACGGCCGGTCCGTGACGGAGATCGCGCGGGAGCTCATCGCTCTCGTGGGATGGCGCGAGGACGAGCGGACGTCGGGCTGACGTCGGACGCGGCCTGCGATGCCGGGAGGCATGGGGTGCGAGCCGGCGACCCGGGCGCTAGGCGACGCCCTCCCGGACCGAGGCGTCGACGACGGGGAAGGACTGGGTGAGGGAGTCGCGGGACTCCCCCCGCTTGAGTCCGAGCGTCGCGAGGCCGGAGAGCACGGCGACGCCGAACACGTAGACGAGCAGGTATCCCCATCCGCCGTGGCCGAGGTCGAGCAGCGAGGCGCCGAGGAGCGGCGCGAGCCCGCCGCCGAGGGTCGCGCCGACCTGCTGGGTGAGGGAGAGGCCCGTGTAGCGCAGCTCCACGGGATAGAGGTTGGCGAAGAGAGCCCCCTGGGCGCCGTAGAGCGAGCCGTGGCCGACCGCGAGGCCCAGCGTGAGGGCGAGCGTCGTGAGCCAGAAGTCGCCGGTCTCGAGCATGAGGAAGAGCGGCACGGCGAGCAGGATCTGGAACACGATGCCGCCGATGTAGACCGGCCGCCGCCCGACGCGGTCGGAGAGGCGGCCGAACAGCGGCAGCGTGAAGCACTCCACGAGGCAGCCGATGAGCACGGCGATGAGGATGGGCGTGCGCGGCAGGCCGAGCGTCGTCGTCACGAACGCGATCGCGATCGCGACGACGTAGTAGATGACGACGTAGTAGATGTTGAACAGGCCGCTCTCGGCGATCTTCGCGAGGATCGACAGCACGGCGGTGCCCGGGTACGTGGCGAGCACGCGCCGGATGGGCACCTTCACGACCTGGCGCTGCGCGCGCGCCGCCGCGAACTCGGGGCTCTCGCTGATGCGCAGGCGAATGAAGATGCCCACTCCGATGAGCACGATGCTCAGCAGGAACGGCAGGCGCCACGCCCACGCGTCGTAGGCGCCTTCCGGCAGGTAGGTCGTGAGCAGCGTCACGAGTGCCACCGGCACGAGGACGCCGGCGGGGGTCCCGATGTGCACGAGCGAGGTGAAGAAGCCCTGCTTCCTCACGGGCGCGGTCTCGAGCGCCATGAGCACTCCTCCGCCGTACTCGCCGCCCATGCCGCGCCTTGCACGAGCCGGATGACGACGAGCAGGATCGGGGCCGCCACCCCGATGAGCACCGTGACGATGATGATCGTCTTGCGGCCGAGCTTGTCACGGAAGTGTCCGAAGAGGATGCCCTCGAGCGTGCGCGCGAGGTAGCCGACGAAGAACGTCGCGAAGGCGCGCCGATCGCCGCGACTTCGAGCCCTTCTTCGCGAGCGACTCCCGCCTGCGCCAGGAGATCGTCAAGGCGACCGGCAACGAGCGGCTCATCCGGGCACGCGAGGCCGTCGAGCCGTACGTCTACTGGCTACGCGTGCTCGGCGCCACGGCGCGGCACCGCATCGAGCGCTCGACCGAGCGGCGTCTCGAGATCGTCGAGGCCACCAAGCGCGCTGCGGAGATCCACCTCGACGAGGTCGAGGCGGCGACGGCGGAGGACATGAGCGCGGTGCTCGAGCCCGGCAACCCGCGCATCGTCGCCTCGCCGCTGCCCGTCGAGGCCTGAGCGGCCGGACGCGCGCGCTCGGCAGGCCGCGTGTGTCTGGGCCACGATGAGGACCCGACGAGGTCGGCCGCAACGTCGAACGCGCCGTGCGCGATCACCGGGACGGTCATGGCGTCGCCCGCGCGAGGTGGGACGGGAGGAGGTACAGGCCTTCGATCGCCCCGTCGTCTCGGAAGGTGACGCGTGCGACGAGGTCGCCGGCCTCGAACGCGAGCGGCGTCGTGGTGACGGTGAGGTCGGCCGTCCGGACGGCCTCGATCGGGCCGTGGCGCTCGTACGCGCCGACCGTGCCGACGACCTGCGCCCACGCGGCCGCGAGTCCCTCCGGCGTGAGCCGCTCGGCGATCGCGGCGTCGAAGCGCTCGGCGACCTCGGACCAGCGCGCGTGGGCGAGATCGTCGACGACGGACTCCGCGAGGGCGGACGCCTGGGGCAAGGGGGTCGTGCTCATGGCCTCTCCTGTTCTCGGATCGATGGGCCTGCCGAAGCGCTGGAACGCCGCTTGGCGGGAGATGCCGAGCACCTCGCCGACCTGCTGCCACGTGCGGCCCGCGAGCCTCGCGCGATGCACGGCCGCGGCAACGAGATCGGCGGTGCGCGACTGGAGGTCTGCGCAGGCCTCGAGCGTGGAGAGCGGGTCGTCGCGACCCAGCACGGGCGCGGCGAGGATCGCGTCCAGGTCGTGCCGCAGGGCCGTCGCGAGCTCCGTCAAACGATCCGGCATCTGTCAACCTTATCTTGACAGGATCCCAACGTGTCAATGGCCGCATGGGGCACGCGGCCATGTGCGCGGGATGTGCCGGAGACGGGTTCGCGGGCCCGCGGTTAGGCTGGCCCGAGGATGACGATGCAGCGCCGGACCTTCCTTATCGCGGCGGCCACGGGGGCCGCGGCGCTCGTCCTCACCGCGTGCACCCCTTCCTCGCCCTCCCCCACCCCGCGCCCCCCGCTGCCGAGCCCGAGCGAGTCCGGCATGCCGCGCCCGCGCGCGTTCATGCGCAGCGGCTGGGGCGCGGACTCGTTCGCGCGCGGCTCGTCGAGCTATCTCCCGGTCGGCGCGAGCCCCGCGGATCGCGAGGCGATGCGCGCGCCCGTCGCCGGTCGGGTCTTCTTCGCGGGCGAGGCGACCTCGAGCGATCGCCCGAACAGCGTGCTCGGCGCATGGGAGTCGGGCCAGCGCGTCGCCGCCGAGGTGCTCGCCGCCGCGGCACCGGGCGAGCGCGTCGCCGTCGTCGGAGCGGGCGCCGCGGGCGCCTCCGCCGCCCTCACCCTCCAGCAGGCTCGGCTCGACGTGACGGTGCTCGAGGCGCGCTCGCGCGTCGGCGGCCGCATCCGCACCGAGAAGAGCGACGACTGGCCCGTGCCCGTCGAGCTCGGCTCGCTCTTCATCGCCGACACCGCGAACGCCGTGCGGGCGCGCGTCGACAGCGAGAGCCTGGGCGACGACCCGGAGGACGCGCTCACGCTCGCCGCGGACGGATCGCCCGTGCGCGCGAGCCTCGACGCCGCGGCGTCGACCGTCGCGGACGCCCTGGCGAAGGCCGCCGACGGGCTGCACGACGTCTCGGTCGCCTCCGCCTTGCGCGGAGCCGGGGTCGACGCCGCGAGCGGGGACGGCGACGTCGGCCTCTACCTGGCCGGCTCCGTCGTGGGCCGTCTCGGCGCGGAGACCTCCGCGCTCTCGGCGTGGTACGCGCTCGACGAGCTCCCCTCCGGTGGCGAGCGCCTCGTGACGGGCGGGTACGCCGGTGTCGTGACAGACGTGCTCGGGGGCGTCCAGGTGTCGCTCTCGACCGCCGTCACGGGCGTGAGCCACAGCGCCGACGGCGTGAGCCTGCGGCTCGGCACCGGGGAGTCGCTCGGCGTCGACCGCGTCGTCGTGACCGTGCCCCTCGGCGTGCTGCAGAAGGGCGGCATCGAGTTCGACCCGCCCCTGCCCATGGAGCAGCGGGCCGCGATCGCGGCGCTCGGCGTGGGCGTGCAGGACGCCGTGTGGCTGCTCTTCGACGATCCGTTCTGGTCGACCGAGGCGGCGCGCTGGAGCGTGCGCGGCGCCGACCTGCCGATCGTCGAATGGATCAACCTCGCCCCCGCGACCGGGTCACCCGTGCTCGTCGGCCTGCTCGCGGGGGACGCCGCCACCGCGTTCGCCAAGCTCGACGACGCCGCGGCGCTCGCCGCCGCGGTCGAGAGCCTGCGGCCCTTCCGCGACGCGGGAGCCTGACGCGCTCGGCCGGCGCGGCCCGTCGCCGTCCGGCCCGTCGCCGTCCCGCCCGTCGAGCCCGTGCGACCCGAGCACGCCGTGCCCGTGCCGCGGCGGGCGCAGCGTCGGGAGCACGCGCGCGGCCGCGAGCAGCGCGGCCATGACCGCGGGGAAGAGCAGGAGCGCCGCGAGCCCGTAGAGCGCGAACGCGCCCACCGATCCGACCTGCGCGGGGTCGAGGAAGAAGTAGGGATACCAGCGCACGAGGGAGCCGCGCACCTCCGTGAGCATCCCCCACACGAGCGGGTAGGCGAGCACGATGCCGGTGAGGGTCCAGCGCACGCGCACGCGTCCGGGGGCGAGCAGCCAGTCGAGCACGGCGCAGCACGGGATCCCGAGGTGCAGCAGCAGGTCGGACCACGGCACGTCGATCCGGTAGTCGCGCGAGGCGGACTGGCTCACGAGCAGGAAGAACACGATGCCCGCGACCGCGAGGTAGCACGTCACGAGCGCACGCGTCGTGCTCAGCCACAGCGGGTCGTCCTCTCCGCGCAGCGCCGTCCGCGCGCCCAACAGGAAGACGACGACGGCCGCGACGTTGCTCTCCGTCGTGAGGTAGCCGAAGTAGTTCGTTGTCGTGAAGGTCGCGAAGCCCAGGCCGTAGACGAAGCGGCCGACGAGGGCGACGACTCCGAGGCACGCGATCGCGAGCCGCAGGACGCCGAAGCACATCCGCAGGCGCCGCATCCCCCCAGCCTACGAAGCGGCCCCGGCGGCTTCCGTGGACGCGAGCGCGAGGTCGGCCACGAGGCCGTCGAACGCGGCGTCCCACTCCGGCCTGCCGCGCAGCCGCAGGACGGCCGAGGGATGCGTCGTGAGCAGAACCGTGCGTCCGTCCGCGTCCTCGAGGGGACGCCCGCGCTCGTCCGCGACGCGCACGGGACGGCCGAGCACGGCGCGTCCCGCGGTCGCGCCGAGCGCGACGACGACCGCGGGACGCACGATGCCGAGCTCCGCGGAGAGCCACGGGCGGCACGCGAGGACGTGCGCCGTCCCGGGTGTCGTGTGCAGGCGCCGCTTGCCGCGCTCCTCGAAGCGGAAGTGCTTGACCGCGTTCGTGAGGTAGACCGCGGCCGGGTCGATGCCGGCGGCGTCGAGCGCGTCCGTGAGCACGGCGCCGGCCGGCCCGACGAACGGCTCGCCCGCGCGGTCCTCGCGGTCGCCCGGCTGCTCCCCCACGAGCATGAGGCGCGCGTGCGGCGGACCCGACGAGAAGACGACGTGTGTCGCGCCGCGCCACAGCTCGCAGCCCCGGCACGCGCGCGCAGCCTCCTCGAGAACGGCGACGGTCGCGGGCGCCTCGGGCACCCACCGCTCGGCTCCGGGGCGTTCGGGATCGGCCACGGCGTCAGCCTATGGGGCCGCCCCCGGGCCTGTCGGGGGCTGGGAGCACAATGGGAGCATGTGCGGGCGCTTCGCGGTCATCCAGTCGCAGGACGAGCTCGCGGAGCTCTTCGAGGTCGACCGCGTCGGCGAGGGGATCCCCGGGCCCTCGTACAACATCGCTCCCACCGAGCGGATCGCGATCGTGCTCGAGTCGGTCAAGGAGGGCCGGGAGGGCCGCCGGCTCGAGTCGGCGCGCTGGGGGCTCGTCCCCTCCTTCGCGCGCGACCCGTCAGCGGGGGCGCGTCGCATCAACGCGCGCGTCGAGACGATCGCGACGACGCCCGCCTTCCGCGGCGCCTTCGCCAGGCGACGGGCGATCGTGCCCGCGACGGGGTACTACGAGTGGCACGTGGGACCGGACGGCAAGCGGCCCTGGTTCCTGCATCCCGCCGACGACGCCGTGCTCGCCTTCGCGGGGCTCTACGAGTGGTGGCGGGATCCCGCGACGGGCGCGTGGCTGCTCTCCGCCTCGATCGTCACGCGACCGGCGACGGGCGAGCTCGCGGGCCTGCACGATCGCATGCCCCTCCTCCTCGGGAGCGACGTGTGGGCGGACTGGCTCGATCCGCGCTCGAGCGTCTCGGAGGAGCTGCTGGGGCACGCCCTCGAGCAGGGATCGTGCATCGCGGACGGCTTCGAGCTGCGTCCCGTGAGCCCCGCCGTCGGCCCCACGCGCGGCAAGGCCGACGACCCCTCCCTCCTCGCCCGCGTCGGCTGACGTGCTCGCTGACGTCCTCGAGGCGCTCGCGTGCCCGGTGTGCGCGGGAGCGCTCGCGGCCGCGCCCGGCGGTCGCGTCGTGACGTGCGCGTCCGGTCACGCCTTCGACGTGGCCCGTCAGGGATACCTGTCGCTGCTCGCCGGGGCCCGGCACGCGGGCTCGGGCGACACGGCCGCGATGGTCGCCGCGCGCGCGGCCTTCCTCGCGCGGGGCCCGTATCTGCGGGTCGCCGACGCGATCGCGGACGCGGTGCCGGGCGAGGGCCTGTGCGTGGACGCCGCGGGCGGCACGGGCGCCCACCTCGCGATCGTGCTCGAGCGGCATCCGGCGCTGCGCGGCCTCGTGCTCGAGCTCTCCGCACCCGCGCTGCGCCGCGCGGCTCGCGCCCACCCTCGTGCGGCCGCCGTGGGCGCCGACCTGTGGCGTCCGCTCCCGCTGCGCCCCGCGGTCGCCTCGAGCGTGCTGAGCGTGTTCGGCCCCCGGAACGGCCCCGAGTTCCGTCGCGTCCTCGCCCCCGGGGGCGTGCTCGTCGTCGCGACGCCCGCACCCGGCCACCTCGTCGAGCTCGTCGCCGCCCTCGGGCTCGTCTCCGTCGATCCGCGCAAGGAGGAGCGGCTCGAGCGCCGGCTCGCGGGATTCGAGCGCACGGCCGTGCATCGCGTCGAGTACCCTCTCGAGCTCGCGCGCGAGGACGCGCTCGCGGCGGCCGCGATGGGACCGAGCGCTCACCACGTCGAGGCGACCGTGCTCGCCGGACGCGTCGCGACGCTCCCCGAGCCCGTGCGCGTCACGGTCGCGGTGGACGTCGCGAGCTATCGCCCCGTCGACTGACCCGCGGAGGCCGGGCCTCGCAGGAGACGGGGCTCGCGGAGGACGGCGGCCCCCGCTACTGCTCCGCGGGCTGCTCCTCGCGCAGGAACGCGGCCGCCGGCACCGAGAGCTCGGCGAGGCTCGTGCTCTCCTCGGGGAAGGGTAGCGCGGGTCGCACACGGCAGCGCGAGGCGTCCACCTCGACGATCACGACGGGGCGCAAGGTCCAGTCCGCCGCGGGGGCCTCCGCGTCGAGCAGCCCGGACGGGAGCGGGCGGGGCAGGCGGCACCACCACCGTCCGTCGAGCGAGGCGAGGCCGAGGGCCGCGACGGCGGCCGCGGCCGAGGCGAGGTCCTGGGCCGGGCCGAGGGATGTGCCGAGCAGGCTCGTGGGCACCGCGAGCCCGCCGGGGGCGTCGACGAGATACCCTGCGAGCTCGCCGTCCTCGCGGGGGACGGGGCGCCAGTCGTCGGGGATCACCCCTCCACCATGCCATGACGCGCGGGCACGCGGGCGCGGGGCCCGAGCGCGCGGGCCGGGCCTGCGTGGATGTCGGTGGCGGTTGACATATTCGAATACATGTTCGACCATGGGCGCATGCCGGCGGCAGCGCCCTCCCCCGTCGCCCTCGGGAGCCGACGTGCTCCCGAGGTCCGTGGCGCGCCTGCCGAGGTCGAGCGGCTGCGCGAGCGCATCCGGCAGATGCAGTCCCCGCGCCTCGAGGAGCGCACCCTGCCCACGCATCCGGCCCTCGCATCCCTGCTCGACGGGGGACTGCGGGAGGGAGCGGCGTACGCGCTCGCACCGTCCGCGAGCCTCGTGCTCGCGCTGCTCGCACCGCCCACGCGGGCCGGATCGTGGTGCGGCGTCGTGGGGATGCCCGGGCTTGGCATCGAGGCCGCGGAGCAGCACGGCGTGGACCTCGATCGTCTCGTGCTCGTGCCCGACCCCGGAGAGCAGTGGCTCGCGGTGACCTCCGCGATCGCCGACGCGCTCGCCGTCGTCGTGACACGCCCGTCCTCGCGCACGTCCGAGGCGACCGTGAGCCGGCTCGCGGCGCGGCTGCGCGAGCGGGGCACGACGCTGCTCGTGCTCGGGCCGTGGCCGCAGGCGGAGGCGATGATCGGCCTGGGCGAGAGCCGGTGGTCCGGGGTCGGCGAGGGGTTCGGATACCTCGACCATCGCGAGGTCACGGTCACGGTCACGAGCCGGCGCTCCCCCGTCCCGCACAGCGCGCGCCTGCTGCTGCCCGATCCGGATCAGGGCCTCCAGTCGCTCGAGTCGCCGCGCGGGGCGGCCGGTCGCGCGACCCCGGGCGAGCGGACGGGCTCGGCGGACGGGCCCCGCCCCGCGACCGCCGCATCGTCCCTCGAGCGCCGGGCGGTCGGATGATGCCCGCCCCGCTCGTGCGCACCCTCGTGCTCTGGTGCCCCGACTGGCCGGTCACCGCGCTCGCATCGGGGGACGGCCCGCGCGTCTCCCCCACGACGCCGCTCGCGCTCGTGGAGGCCAATCGCGTCGTCGCGTGCTCGGCCGCCGCCCGGCGCGAGGGCGTGCGGCGCGGCCTGCGGCGTCGGGAGGCGCAAGCGCGCTGCCCCGGTCTCGTCGTCGTGCGCCACGATCCGGCGCTCGACGCGCGCGCCTTCGAGCCGCTCGTCGAGCGCCTGGAGGCCGTCACGCCCGGCGTGCACGTGCTGCGTCCGGGGCTGTGCGCGGTGCGCGTGCGCGGGCCCGCGCGGTACTACGGCGGGGAGCGTGCGGCCGCGCTCACGCTCCTCGGCATCCTCGCGGAGGAGGGCGTGGCCGGTGCACGCGCGGGCATCGCCGACGGCCCGTTCACCGCGGTGCAGGCGGCACGGCGCGCGGATCCCGTGCTCGTCGTGCCGCCCGGGGAGTCCGCGTCGTTCCTCGCCCCCCTGCCGGTCTCGGTGCTCGACGATCCCGAGATCGCCGGACTCCTGCAGCGGCTCGGCGTGCCGACGCTCGGCGCGTTCGCGCAGCTCCCCGTCGGAGACGTGCGCGATCGCTTCGGGGTGCCGGGGGCACGCCTGCACGCGCTCGCCGCGGGGGCGGACTCCCGGGTCGTCGTCCCGCGCGTCCCCCCGCCCGATCGGGATCGCGAGGTCGTCTTCGAGCCGCCTCTCGAGCTCGTCGACCAGGTCGCCTTCGGCATGCGCGTCGCGGCCGGCGAGTTCGTCGACGCCCTCACGGCGGACCTGCTCGTGTGCACGTCGCTCGGCGTCGAGATCGTGGCCGAGAACGGGGACCGCTCCGAGCGCGTGTGGCTGCATCCGCGCTCCTTCGGGGCCGCCGAGGTCGTCGATCGCGTGCGCTGGCAGCTGCAGGCCGCGGCGGCCGGATCGAGCCTGCGCTCGGGGATCGTGCGCGTGCGGATCTACCCCGAGGCGGTCGACGCGCTCTCCTCCCACGAGCGCGGGCTGTGGGGCGGTGGGCCGGAGGAGCGCATCCACTCCGCCCTCTCGCGCGTGCAGAGCATGCTCGGGCACGGCGGGGTCGTCACCGCGGTCGTCGGCGGCGGACGCGGCCTCGCCGAGCGCCGCGTGCTCGTGCCGTGGGGGGACCGCGCGATCGTCCCGCGCGCGCGGGGGGAGCCGTGGCCCGGCCACCTGCCGCCGCCCGCCCCCGCCACGGTCTTCCCGGTGCCGCGTGCGCTCGAGGTCGTCGCGGCCGACGGGGGGTCCGTGACGGTCGACACGCGCGGGCGGCTGAGCGAGCCCCCGCACGCCTTCGCGTTCACCGCGCGGCCGGATCGGTCGCATCGTGTCGCGGGATGGGCCGGTCCGTGGTCCGTGCAGGAGCGGTGGTGGGATGCGGCGGAGCGCCGCGAGGAGCACCGCTTCCAGGTGGTCGACGAGGAGGGCATGGCGTGGCTCCTCCTGCTGCGTGCCGGCACGTGGTGGGCAGAGGCGAGATACGACTAGTGCGGTGGTGCGGGAGACGAGAGGACAGGAGGAGAGCCGATGGGATGGAGCAACCCCCCGATCCCGTGGTCGGAGTTCGAGCGCGCCCTGAGCGAGGGGCGTCGTCCGGGGTCCCCGCCCGTGGGCGCCGACGGAGGGGACTCCCCCGCCTGGAGCCGCAAGCGCACCGCGTACCGCGCGCCCCGGGGGATCGAGCGGCCCGAGCACGTCGTCCCCTACGCCGAGCTGCACGCGCACTCGAGCTTCAGCTTCCTCGACGGCGCGTCGATGCCCGAGGAGCTGCTCGAGGAGGCCGCGCGACTCGGCCTGGCCGGTCTCGCCCTCACCGACCACGACGGGCTCTACGGCGCGGTGCGGCTCGCGGAGGCCGCCGAGGCCATGGGGGTGCCGACGATCTTCGGCGCCGAGCTCTCGCTCGGCCTCCCCTCGCCGCAGAACGGCGTCGCCGATCCCGCCGGATCGCACCTGCTCGTGCTCGCCCGCGGCCAGGAGGGCTACCACCGACTCGCGGGCGCGATCACGGCGGCCCAGCTCGCGGGGGGCGAGAAGGGCCGTCCGGTGTACGACCTCGACGACCTCGCCGAGCGCGCGGAGGGGCGCTGGCTCGTCCTCACGGGATGCCGCAAGGGCGCCGTGCGGCGCGCCCTCGCCGCCGCCCGCTCCCCCGAGCGTGGAGGCGCGGCCGCCGGCGAGGAGCTCGATCGCCTCGTCGCGCGCTTCGGGCGCGAGAACGTCGCCGTCGAGCTCTTCGACCACGGAGCTCCGCTCGACTCGCGCGTCAACGACGTGCTCGCGGCCCTCGCCGCCGAGCGGGGCCTGCCCGTCGTCGCGACGGGCGTCGTGCACTACGCGACCCCCGCGCAGCATCCGCTCGCGACCGCGCTCGCCGCGGTGCGCGCCCGCCGCAGCCTCGACGAGCTCGACGGCTGGCTGCCCGCCTCGGGCGGGGCGTTCCTGCGCTCGGGCGCGGAGATGGCCGAGCGGTTCGCGCGCTACCCCGGGGCGGTCGCGCGCACGGCCGAGCTCGCCGCCGAGCTCGCGTTCCCGCTGCGCCGGGCGAGGCCGCGCCTGCCGCGCCAGGAGGTCCCCGAGGGCCACACGCCCATGAGCTGGCTGCGGCACCGCGTGTGGGAGGGCGCGCGGGAGCGCTACGGGGAGCGCCTCGGCGAGGCGCACCGCGCACGCATCGAGGACGAGCTCGAGGTCATCGAGCAGAAGGACTTCCCCGGCTACTTCCTCATCGTGCACGACATCGTCTCCTACGCGCGCCGGAACGGCATCCTGTGCCAGGGGCGCGGATCCGCGGCGAACTCCGCCGTGTGCTACGTGCTCGGGATCACGGCGGTCGACGCGATCCGCTACGACCTGCCGTTCTCCCGCTTCCTCTCGGCGCTGCGGGACGAGGAGCCGGACATCGACGTCGACTTCGACGCCGACCGGCGCGAGGAGGTCATCCAGTACGTCTACAAGAAGTACGGCAGGAACAACGCGGCCCAGGTCGCCAACGTCATCACCTATCGGCCGAAGAACGCCGTGCGCGACATGGCGCGCGCCCTCGGACACAGCCCGGGCCAGCAGGACGCGTGGGCCAAGCAGGTCGAGCGCTGGGGCGCGCTCGTGGAGAGCGCCGACCACGACATCCCGCCGGAGGTCGTGGGCCTCGCGGCGCACGTGCTGAAGTTCCCCCGGCACCTCGGCATCCACTCGGGCGGCATGGTCCTCACGGATCGGCCGGTGGGAGAGGTCGTGCCCATCGAGCACGCGCGCATGGAGAGGCGCACGGTGCTGCAGTGGGAGAAGGACGACTGTGCGTGGATGGGGCTCGTCAAGTTCGACCTGCTCGGCCTCGGGATGCTCGCCGCCCTGCAGTACGCCTTCGACCTCATGCATGCCGCGACGGGCGAGCGCTGGGACCTCGCGACGATCCCCGCCGAGGAGCCCGCCGTCTACGACATGCTGTGCCGCGCCGACGCGATCGGCATCTTCCAGGTCGAGTCGCGCGCGCAGCTCGGGCTCCTCCCCCGGCTCCGGCCGCGTCAGTACTACGACCTCGCCATCCAGATCGCGCTCGTGCGTCCCGGCCCCATCCAGGGCGGAGCCGTCCACCCCTTCGTGCGACGGAAGGCGGGCCTGGACCCGATCGTCTATCCGCACGAGTCGCTCGTCCCCGTGCTCGAGCGGACCCTCGGCGTGCCGATCTTCCAGGAGCAGCTCATGCAGATGGCGATGACGGTCGGCGACTGCTCGGGCGACGACGCGGACCTGCTGCGGCGCGCGATGGGGTCCAAGCGCGGTCTCGAGCGCATCGAGTCGCTGCGGGAGAAGCTCTACGCGGGCATGGCCCGTCACGGCATCACGGGCGAGCTCGCCGACGAGCTGTACGGGCGCATCCAGGCGTTCGCGAGCTTCGGCTTCGCGGAGAGCCACAGCCTGAGCTTCGCCCTGCTCGTCTACGCGAGCGCGTGGATCAAGCTGCACTATCCCGCGGTCTTCCTCGCCGCCCTCCTGCGCGCGCAGCCGATGGGCTTCTACTCCCCCGCGACCCTCGTCGCCGACGCCGAGCGGCACGGCGTCGAGGTGCGGCGTCCGTGCATCCAGCGCTCGGGGGCGCACGCGGGCCTCGAGCGGGAGGACGGCGAGCGTGCGGGCGGCGCCCGGGGCGGCGAGGGCGGCATGCCGGGCGGTGCGGGCGGCATGCCGGGCGGCGCGAGCGGTGCGAGCGGTGGCACGGATGGCAGGCCGGGCGCACCCGTGCCCCCGCCGCTCCTCGCCGCCGCGACGGGGATCGACTCGTGCCTCGTCTCCCACGATCCCGCCGAGACCCCCTTCGATCCGGACGGTCCGGACGAGTCGGGAGCCCATCGGCGGGACGCCGGGATCGCCGTGCGCCTCGGGCTCGCCGCGGTCAAGGGGATAGGTGCGGCCGTCGCCGAGCGCATCGTCGCCGCGCGCGAGGCGGCTGGCCCCTTCCGCGACCTGCCCGACCTCGTGCGCCGCACGGGGCTCACGGTCGCGCAGCTCGAGGCGCTCGCGACGGCGGGCGCGTTCGACGCGCTCGGACTCGGGCGCCGGGAGGCCCTGTGGGCGGCGGGGAACGCGGCGCAGGATCGGCCCGAGTTCCTGCCGCACAGCTTCGTGGCCGTGCAGCCGCCCCTCTTCGCGCTTCCCACCGAGCGCGAGCTGCTCTACTCGGACCTGTGGGCGACGGGCGTCTCGCCGGGCGACCATCCGCTGCGCCATGTGCGCGCCGAGCTCGACGCGCGCGGCGTGCTCCCGGCGGAGGCGCTGCGCACGGCCGAGGCGGGGCGTCGCATCGAGGTCGGCGGCGTCGTGACCCACCGGCAGCGGCCGGCGACGGCGAGCGGCATCACGTTCCTCAACATCGAGGACGAGACGGGGCTCGTCAACGTCATCTGCTCGGCGGGCATGTGGAGCCGCTACCGGCGCATCGTGCGCGACTCGCCCGCCCTCGTCGTCCGGGGGATGCTCGAGCGCAGCCCGGAGGGCGTGACGAACGTGCTCGCCGACGCGGCGGAGCCGCTCACGATCCCCGTCGGGACGCGCTCGCGCGACTTCCGCTGAGGCGACGCGCGGCGGATGTCCCGGCCCGGCGGGCGGCCGGGACCTCCGCGATGTCGGAGTCCCCCGCCCCACCCGGGACGTCCGGTGAGCCCGCCGCGTCCGGCGCGGGCCGTCATCCGCCGATGCGCCGGCGCAGCCAGTCGATGCGCGCCTGGAGCTGGGCCACCGAGGCGCGAGCGACCTCCGGGCCGCCGCAGATGCGCCGCACCTCGGCATGCACCATCGCGTGCGGCTGCCCCGTCGCGCGCGCGTGGATCGACACGAGGGAGTTGAGCAGCGTGCGCTGCTCCTTGAGCGTGCGGTAGAGCGGAGCCGGCTCCTCCGCGGGGGGCTCGGGAGACTCGCGCTTGCGCTCGGCGACGCGGCGCGCCTGCCGCGCCTGCCGCGTCTTGAGCAGCTCGCTCACCTGCTCGGGCTCGAGCAGGCCGGGCAGGCCGAGGAAGTCCCACTCCTCGTCGGTCTCGGGGGCGACGAGCTGGCCGTACTCCACGCCGTCGTAGAGCACCTTCTCGAAGTCGGCCTCCGAGCCGAGGGCCTGCCACTCGTACTCGTAGGTGAGTCTCTCCGACGCGCTCTCGGACCGGTTGGCCTCCTCCACGAGGCCGTCCTCGAGGCCGTCCTCCGTCTGCTCGCGGTCGAGCGCGTGGTCGCGCTCGAGCTCGAGGGAGGAGGCGAGCGCGAGCAGCACGGGAACGCTCGGCAGGAACACGGACGCCGTCTCGCCGCGCCGGCGCGCGCGCACGAAGCGCCCGATCGCCTGCGCGAAGTACAGCGGCGTCGCAGCGCTCGTCGCGTACACGCCGACCGACAGGCGTGGCACGTCGACGCCCTCCGACACCATGCGCACGGCGACCATCCAGCGCGCGTCGCCGCGCGCGAACTCGGCGATGCGATCGCTCGAGGCCTTCTCGTCCGAGAGCACGAGCGTGGGTCGTTCGCCCGTGATGCCCGCGAGCACGTCCGCGTATGCACGCGCGGCCTCCTGGTCGGAGGCGAGCACGAGCCCGCCCGCGTCGGGCACGCTGTGCCGCACCTCGCTCAAGCGGCGGTCGGCCGAGCGCAGCACGGCGGGGATCCACTCGCCCTCGGGGTCGAGGGCCGCGCGCCACGCTTGAGCGGTGACGTCCTTCGTGTCGGGCTGGCCGAGCCGCGCCTCCATCTCCTCGCCCATGCGCGTGCGCCAGCGCATGCGCCCCGCGTAGGAGAGGAAGAGCACGGGCCGCACGACGCCGTCCTCGAGCGCGCGCCCGTAGCCGTAGGAGTAGTCGGTCTGGGAGACGCGGATGCCGCGCTCGTCGCGCACGTAGCGCACGAAGGGGATGGGCGCGGTGTCGGAGCGGAACGGAGTGCCGGTGAGCGAGAGGCGCCGCTCGGCGGGCTCGAACGCCTCCCGGATCGCGTCGCCCCAGCTGAGCGCGTCGCCGCCATGGTGCACCTCGTCGAGGATGACGAGGGTGCGGCCCGATTCGGTGAGGTCGCGGTGCACCGACGCCTTGACCGCGACCTGCGCGTAGGTCACCGCGACGCCGTGGAAGTGTCGCGCTGACCGCCCCTGCCGGTTCTCGAACCGCGGGTCGAGCCGGATGCCGATGCGGTGCGCGGCGTCGGCCCACTGCCGCTTGAGGTGCTCGGTCGGCGCGACGACCGTGACGCGGTCGATCGCGCGGCGGTGAAGGAGCTCGTAGGCGAGCCGGAGCGCGAACGTCGTCTTGCCGGACCCCGGCGTCGCCGCGACGAGGTAGTCCTTCGGCTCGGTGCGGAAGTACTGCTCGAGCGCCTCGGCCTGCCAGGCGCGCAAGCGGTCGGCGGTGCCGCGCGCGGCGCGCTCGGGGAACGACGGCGAGAGCCGCTCGGCCGCTCCCCCGCCGAAGAGCGAGAGCGCGGCGGAGTCCATCGCATGCGATGCTACCCGTCGCCGAAGTGTGAGTTTGTGCGGGTTTCGGGTCCCCGAAACCCGCACAAACTCACACTTCGCGGAACCGCGCCGGGCCGGCGGCGGGAGCGGGGCGACCTAGACTCGCTCGACGTGAGGCGATCCCGACCCGCGCTCGTCGCGCTGCGGCTCGCGGTGCTCGTGCTCGCGACCGCGCTCGCGATCGCGCCCCTCGCGTCCGTGCTCGCACGCGCCGTGCTGCCCGGGCCCGGCGGGGGGCCGATCGAGGCGTTCACGGCGGTCCTGCGCGGCCCCGGGCTGCTCTGGCTCGGCAACAGCCTGCTCGTGTGCCTCTCGACCGTGCTCGCGACTCTCGTCGTCGGCGCCCCCGCCGCCTACGTGCTCGCGCGCGCCCGCGGCCGCCTCGTCTCCGCCTACGCGATCGCGCTCTTCGCTCTGCAGTCGGTGCCCGTCATCCTGCTGCTCGTGCCCCTCTTCGTGATCCTCGCGCGCGTCGGGCTCGTCGACGACCTGCAGGGGCTCGTCGTCGTCTACGTCGGCGTCTCCCTCGCCGTCGTGATCTGGATGCTCTCCGCGTCCGTGTCCACGATCCCGGTCGAGATCGAGGAGGCGGCCTGGCTCGACGGCAGCTCCGTGCTCGGCGGCTTCGTGCGGGTCGTGCTGCCCAACGCGCTTCCGGGCATCCTCTCGACCGCGATCTTCACGTTCCTCACCGCGTGGAACGAGTACCTCGTCGCCGTCGTGTTCATCCGCTCGAGCGACGCGCTCACGCTCGCGATCGGCCTGCAGATGGCGCGCTCGCCCGCCCTCACGGTCGTCGTCATGCTTCCGCCCGTGCTCCTGTTCGCCGTGCTGCACCGCTACTTCTCCCTCGGCGGGATCGGCGGCTCGATCGCGGGACGGTGACGCGAGCGCCCGACCCTACCCGCGGTGCCAGTCCTCGATCCAGCGCCGTGGGCGCTCCGCCGCGGGGTCGAGCAGCGCGGCCGGGCGCACGGCACCCGCTCCGAACCGCTCGGCGAGCGCGTCGAGCGCCTGCTCGGCGTCGCGCCAGGCCGCGTCGTCGTCCCACAGTGCGGGTGCTCCCCCGCCCGCGACGGAGAGCTGCTCCGCGCGCACGCCGAGCAGCCGCACGCGGTCGGTCGTGCCGCGCAGCTGCGCGTACAGGTCGCGCATCTCGGCGTAGATGCGGTGAGCGGAGTCGGTCGGCTCGGCGAGCGTGCGCGACCGGGTGTAGGTCGTGAAGTCCGGCAGCCGGAACTTGAGCGACACCGTGCGTCCGACGAGGCCCGCCGCCCGCAGCCGCGAGCCAACGCGATGCGAGAGCCGCAGGAGCTCGCGGTGCACGGCCTCCTCGCCGACGATGTCCTCTCCGTAGGTGCGCTCGTTGCCGATGCTCTTCTCGAAGCGCGTCGTCGTCACGGGGCGGGGGTCCCGTCCGTGCGCGAGGTCGTGCAGCTTGCGGCCGCCGGCGGGGCCGATCCAGCCGACGAGGACGTCGAGCGGCGTCTGCGCGACGTCGCCGATCGTCGAGAGCCCGAGCGACCGCAAACGGGCCTCCGTGCTCGCCCCGACGCCCCACAGGGCTGAGATCGGCAGCGGGTGCAGGAAGGCGAGCGTGTCGGCGGCGGGGACGACGAGGAGACCGTCGGGCTTCGCGCGGCTCGAGGCGAGCTTGGCGACGAACTTCGTCGACGCGACGCCGACGGAGATCGTGAGGCCCGTGTGCGCGAGCACGCGCTCCCGCAGCGCCGTCGCGATGCGCCACGGGGACCCGAAGAGCGTGCGCGCGCCCGCGACGTCGAGGAACGCCTCGTCGACGGAGAGCGGCTCGACGAGCGGTGTGACGTCGCGGAGCATGTCCATGACCTCGCGCGAGTAGCGCTCGTAGCGCTCGTAGTGCGGGGCGAGCACGACGGCGCCCGGGCATCGGCGCAGAGCGACCGCGAGCGGCATCGCCGAGTTGACCGCGTAGCGGCGCGCGACGTAGTTGGCGGCCGTGACGACGGAGCGCGGTCCCTCGTGGGCGACGATGACGGGCCGCTCGCGCAGCTCGGGACGGTCGAGCAGCTCGACGGAGGCGAAGAACGCGTCGAGGTCGACGTGCAGGATCGACGCGGCCGGGTCGTCGACCTCCTCCGTCGTGACCTGCCGGCCGCGGCCGTCCTGCTTGCTCACGCGCCCATTGTCGCAGTCGCCGCCGACGCCCGACCGTGCCCGAGCTGGCGCGGCGGGCGGTCGTGCTGCAGGCTGAGGATGTGGCGCGATTGCATCCCTGGTCCCGGTACGTGGCCCTCGGCGACTCCTTCACCGAGGGCATCGGCGATCCGGAGCCGGCGAGCCCGGGGGGTCACCGCGGCTGGGCGGATCGAGTGGCGGAGGTGCTCGCGGACCGCACCGAGGACTTCGCGTACGCGAACCTCGCCATCCGCGGGAGGCTGCTCCAGCAGATCATCGACGAGCAGGTCGACGCGGCTCTCGACCTGCGTCCCGACCTCATCACGATCTCCGCCGGCGGCAATGACATCATCCGCCCGGGGACCGATCCCGACGACCTCTCCGAGCGTTTCGAGGGCGCGGTGGAGCGGCTGCGTCGCGACAACGCGACGGTCGTGATCTTCACGGGGCCCGACGTGGGCCAGACGCCCGTGCTCAACCGCATCCGCGGCAAGGCGGCGATCTACAACGAGAACCTGCGCGCGATCGCCCAGAGGCACGACGCGATCGTCGCGGACATGTGGGCGCTGCGCGAGCTGCGCGACTCGCGGATGTGGGCGCCCGATCGGCTGCACTTCTCGCCCGTGGGCCACCACACGATCGCGATCGCGGTGCTCGCCGCGCTCGGCGTGGAGAACGACCTCGAGCCGTGGGTGCCCGAGCCCATGCGCCCGGTGCCGTGGCGGCAGGCGCGCGCGGAGGACCTCGGATGGGCGCGGGAGTACCTCCTGCCGTGGATCGTGCGCCGGATCCGCCACCAGTCCTCGGGGGACGGTGTGCTCCCGAAGCGGCCGCAGCCGGGGCGCGTGCGCGAGGACGGGCGCTGAGCGTGCCGGCGGCATGACCCTCGCCCCCTCCTGTCCCCTTCCCCTCTCCCTCCTGTCGAGAGCGGCATAAGTGACACGCGCGCGCGGAATCCGCGCGCGCGTGTCACTTATGCCGCTCTCGCGCCGGTTCGGGCCGGCCCGCTCTCGCGCCGGTTCGGGCCGGCCCGCTCTCACGCCGGTTCGGGCCGGCCCGCTCTCGCGCCGGCCCGAACCGTGCCGCGGCGCGGCGCG
>JAATFA010000113.1 GCA_015655445.1 Actinomycetales bacterium
CGCGACCGCGGCCAGAACGTCTTCGGCGAGACGTGCCCGCAGTACCTCTACCTGTCGCTCGAGGAGCAGCTCGGCGCCTCGAGCGAGCAGTGGGGGAGCTTCGAGGGAGCGAAGTGGGTGTGCTCGACGCCGCTCCGCTCGCGCGTGGAGGGTCACCAGCACCACATGTGGCAGAGCCTGCGCACGAACGACATCCAGATGGTCTCGACCGACCACTGCCCGTTCTGCATGAAGGGGCAGAAGGACATGGGAGTCGGCGACTTCTCGCGCATCCCTAACGGGATCGGCTCGGTCGAGCACCGCATGGACCTGCTCTATCAGGGGGTCGTGCAGGGCGCGATCTCCCTCGAGCGCTGGGTCGAGGTGTGCTGCACGACGCCTGCGCGCATGTTCGGGATGTACGGGCGCAAGGGCGTCCTGCAGCCCGGCGCCGACGCGGACGTCGTCGTCTACGATCCCGAGGGGCACACGTCGATCGGGGTCGGCAAGACCCACCACATGGCCATGGACTACTCGGCGTGGGAGGGGTTCGAGATCGACGGGCACGTCGACGTCGTCCTGAGCCGCGGCGAGGTCGTCGTCGACGAGACCGGATACGTGGGGCGCCCGGGCCACGGCCGGTACGTCAAGCGCGGCCTGTCGCAGTACCTCGTCTGAGTCGGAGGCGGCGACCATGGACTTCGGAACCGTCCTGCAGACCAACCCGCCGGCCTCGCGCACGGTGCACCTCGCCGCGCTCGCGGAGCAGCACGGCTTCAGCCACGTGTGGACCTTCGACTCCCACATCCTGTGGCAGGAGCCGTTCGTCATCTACAGCCAGATCCTCGCGGCGACGCGCCGCATCCGCGTGGGGCCGTTCGTGACCAACCCCTCGACGCGCGACTGGACCGTGACGGCCTCGCTCTTCGCGACCCTCAACGAGATGTACGGCAACCGCACCGTGTGCGGCATCGGGCGCGGCGACTCCGCCGTGCGCGTGACGAACGGCGCGCCCGCGTCGCTCGCCGAGCTCGAGGAGGCCATCCACGTCATCCGCGAGCTCGCCAACTCGCGCCCCGTCGAGCACCGCGGGTCGACCCTGCGCTTCCCGTGGAGCACCGGAAGCGAGCTCGAGGTGTGGGTCGCCGCCTACGGTCCGAAGGCGCTCGACCTCACGGGGCGCGTGGGCGACGGGTTCATCCTGCAGCTCGCGGACCCGGACATCGCGCGCTGGATGATCCGGGCGGTGCGGGAGGCCGCGGAGCGCGCCGGGCGTGACCCCGACGCGATCACCTTCTGCGTCGCCGCGCCGAACTACATCGGGGACGACCGCGCCCACATGCGCGAGCAGTGCCGGTGGTTCGGCGGCATGGTCGGCAACCATGTCGCGGACATCGTCGCGCGCTACGGGCGGTCGACGGGGTCGGGCGCCGACGCCGTGCCGAAGGCGCTCACCGACTACATCGAGGGGCGCACGGGCTACGACTACAACGAGCACGGTCGCGCGGGCAACCGGCACACGGCGTTCGTGCCGGACGAGATCGTCGACCGCTTCTGCATCCTCGGCGACGCCTCGGAGCACATCGCGAGGCTCGAGGAGCTCGCCTCGATGGGCGTGCACCAGTTCGCGGGCTACCTGCAGCACGACAACAAGGAGGAGACGCTGCGCGTCTACGGCGAGACGGTCATCCCCGCGCTCCAGGATCCCGTGGCGGCGAAGGCATGAGGCGCGCGCGCTCGATCGCGCTCGGTCTCGCGGGCGTCGTGCTCCTCGGGATCGCGTGGGAGGCGTACAAGGCCCTCGCTCCCGACGCGGGCGTCGTCGTGGGCGGCGTGACCGTGCTGCCGCGCACGAGCGCCATCGCGATGCCGCACATCGGGGACGTGCTCGCGCGCCTCGGCGAGCCCGTCACGGGCGGGGCGGGCGCGGAGCCGCTCTGGCGTGCCGTGCTCGAGGCGTGCGGGTTCACGCTCGGCGTCTCCGCCGTCGGCTGGGTCGTCGGGGTGGTCGTCGGCATGCTCATGGCGATCCTCATGCAGCGCTTCCGCACGGCGGAGTCGGCGCTGCTGCCGTGGGTCGTGCTGAGCCAGACGGTGCCGCTCATCGCGCTCGCGCCGCTCGTGCGGCGCTGGGGCGCGCAGCTGCACGTCGGCGGCCTCGACTGGCAGGACTGGATGTCGGTCGCCGTCATCGCCTCGTACCTCGCCTTCTTCCCCGTCTCGATCGGCGCGCTGCGCGGCCTCGCCTCGCCCGATCGTGCGCACCTCGACCTGCTCCGCTCGTACTCGGCGGGCTGGTGGCGCACGCTCGTGCGCCTGCGTCTGCCCGCGAGCGTGCCCTACCTGCTGCCCGCGCTGCGCCTCGCGGCGGCGAACGCGGTCGTCGGCACGGTCGTCGCGGAGGTGTCGATCGGGGTGCGCGGCGGCGTCGGCCGGCAGATCGTCGAGTTCGCCTCGGCGGCGAGCGGGGACCCCGCCAAGCCGTGGGGGCCCATCCTCGGCGCGGTGCTCGTCGGCCTCGTCGCTGCGGGCGCCGTCGCCCTGCTCGGCGTCTCGCTGCGCCGCTATCGGCGGGGGGAGACGCCGTGAGCGAGGTCGCGGTCGAGGTGCGCGGCGCCTCGAAGGTCTTCCGGGGGACGCGCGGCGCGGCGCTCACGGCTCTCGAGGGCGTCGACCTCGTCGTCGCGGCGGGCGAGTTCGTCTCCCTCATCGGGCCGAGCGGCTGCGGGAAGAGCACGCTCCTGCGCCTCGTCGCCGACCTCGACGAGCCGACCGAGGGCACCGTGAGCGTCTTCGGCAAGCCCGCCCGGCGCGCGCGGCTCGACCAGGACTACGGCATCGCCTTCCAGCAGGCCGGGCTGCTGCCGTGGCGCACCGTGCGCGCGAACGTCGAGCTGCCGCTCGAGCTGCATCGCGTCTCGCGCGCCGACCGCCGCGCGAGAGCGGACGAGCTGCTCGACCTCGTGGGCCTCGCCGACGTCGCCGAGCGGCATCCGGACGAGCTCTCGGGCGGCATGCAGCAGCGCGTCGCGATC
>JAATFA010000092.1 GCA_015655445.1 Actinomycetales bacterium
GAGGTGCGGGCAGAGGGTCAGAGGGAGGCGGCGAGGGAGAGGGCGTCGGCGGCGAGGCGCGCGGAGGTGTCGGGGTCGCGCATCCACAGCGGCACGGCGCGCGCGGCGATCCCCGCCTCCTCCACGGCGGGCACGCTCGCGGCGTCCGTCTCGTCGACGAGCCAGCCGTCGAGCACGCCCCCCGCGCCACGCGCCCCGTAGTGCACGGCCACGGCGTCCGCGGCCGTCGCGACGCCGATCGCCGTGAGGCACGCGTCCGCCATGCCGCGCACGACCGTGCCGGCGATGACGGGGGAGACGCCGACGACGGGCGCGGACGTCGCGCGCACGGCGTCGCGCATCCCCGGGATGCCGAGGATCGTCCCGATCGAGACGACGGGGTTCGAGGGCGCGACGAGCACGACCTCGCTCGAGCCGATCGCCTCGAGCGCGCGGTCCGTCGGCCGCGCGTTCGCGACCCCGCGCTGCTCGAAGCGCACGGCGGGGAGGGTCGCGCGGTGCCGCGTCCACCACTCCTGGAAGTGCATGGCGCGGATGCCGTCGGGCGCCTCGGGGTCGCGCGCGTGCACGATCGTCTCGACCTCCGCGTCCGCCGCGGGCAGCAGCTCCGCGCCGAGCGGCCAGCGCGCGGTGAGCCGGTCGACGACCTCCGTGAGGGTGCGGCCCTCGCGCAGGAGCGCCGTGCGCGCGATGTGGGCGCCGATGTCGAGGTCGCCGAGCGTGAACCACGGCCAGCCCACACCCCACGCCGCGAGCTCGGCGCTCACGCGCTCCGTCTCGCCGACGCGTCCCCAGCCGCGCTGCTCGTCGTTGACGCCCGCGAGCGCGTACATGATCGAGTCCAGGTCGGGCGTGATGCGCAGCCCCGCGAGCCACATGTCGTCTCCCGTGTTGACGACGACGCGGATGCGCGTGCGCTCGGCGTCGCCGCTGCGCCGCACGTGCTCGCGCACGCCGCGCACGAAGCGCGCGCCGCCCACGCCCCCGGCGAGGATCGCGATCGAGCGCGGGGCGCTCACGCGCGTGCCTCCGCCCGGGCCGACTGCGGCGCGATGCGCGCGAGCGCGTCGACGACGACGTCCCAGAAGCGGTCGGCGTCGATGTCCGTCGCGACGCTCGTGCGGCAGTCCTCGCGCGCGGGAGCGCGGAGGTCGACGACCGTCATCCCGCGCGTGTGCGTGCCCGAGAGCTCGATCGCGACGGGCGCGCGGCGCACGGTGAAGAGGGTCGGGTCGAGCACGAGCGCGACGGCGCACGGGTCGTGGACGGGCGGCGCCTCGAACCCCTGCGTCGACCGGTAGCTCTCGGCGAAGAAGCCGAGCAGGTCGCCGACGAAGCGAGCGGCGGGCGTCGCGAGCGCGTGGATCCGGTCGCGCACGTCGGCGGTCGCGAGCGCGCGGTGGGTGACGTCGAGGCCGACCATCGTGACCGGCCATCCGGCGCCGAAGACGATGTCGGCCGCCTCCGGGTCGACGGCGATGTTGAACTCGGCGGCCGCCGACCAGTTGCCGCCGCCGTAGGCGCCGCCCATGAGCACGACCTCGCGCACGCGGTCGACGATCTCGGGCGCCGTGCGCACGGCGAGCGCGATGTTGGTGAGGCTCCCCGTGGGCACGATCGTGATCTCGCCGGGGTCGGAGGCGAGCACGAGGTCGACGATGAGCTGGGCGGCGTGCCGCGGGTCGAGCTCGTGGTGCGGCTCGGGCAGCGCGGGGCCGTCGAGCCCGGACGCGCCGTGGATCTCCGGCGCCGTCTCGAGCGGGCGCACGAGCGGACGCGCGGCGCCCGCCGCGAAGGGCACGCCCGTGATGCCGGCGACGCGCGCGATCGCGAGCGCGTTGCGCGTGACCTTCTCGAGCGTCTGGTTTCCGGCGACCGTCGTGACGGCCGCGAGCTCGATGTCGGGATGGCCCCACGCGAGCATCATCGCGATCGCGTCGTCGTGCCCCGGATCGCAGTCCAGGATGATCTTCCTCGCCAACGGTTCTCCTTTCCGGCCGGGGCTGCCGGCGCTCATGCCGCGCGCGCCGCGTCGGCGAGCGCGGCGGCGATCGTATCCGCATCCTCCCGCACGAGCCCGACCGTGACGCGCACGAACTGGCCCGCGCCGCTCGTGAGGAACGGCGCGCCGGGCGCGACGCGGATGCCGGCGGTCGCGAGGTGCACGAGGGCCGCGCGTTCGTCGGCGACCGGCAGCCACGCGTTGACGCCGTCCCCGGCGGCCGCGTCAAGGCCGTGCCCCGCGAGGGCGGCGGCCATGGCATGCTGGCGCGCGTGGTACACGCGGCGGGCGTCGGCGACACGATCCCGCGCGCCGGTCTCGGTGAGCAGCTCGAAGAGCAGCGACTGCATCATGCGCGAGGTCCAGCCGGGTCCGAGCAGCCGGCGCGCGACGACGCGGTCGACGAGCGGACGCGGGCCGCCGAGGGCAGCGATCCTCAGGTCGGGCCCGTGCGACTTCGAGAAGCTGCGCACGTGCAGCACGCGCTCGGGGATGTGCACCGCGAGGGACACGTCCGGCGCGGTGCTGATGAGGCCCGAGTGGTCGTCCTCGATGACGACCGTGTCCTCGGCGCCGCGTGTGCGCGCGAGGAGCGCGGCGAGCTCGGCGGCGCGCTCGGGGCTCATCGAGACGCCCGTCGGGTTGTGCGCGCGCGGCTGGAGCACGACGACGGCGGGCGAGGAGCGCAGCGCGCGCGAGAGCGCGTCGGGCCGCACGCCCTCGCGGTCGAGCTCGACGCCCACGGGCTCGGCGCCGTAGGCCTCGAGGAGGTCGGCGATGGGCGGGAAGCCGGGGTTCTCGACGACGACGCGGTCCCCATAGCGCACGAGCACGCCGAGGCAGCGGTCGATCGCGTCGAGGGCGCCGTTGGTGACCGTGAGCGACTCGACGGGGGCGACCCACGTCGCGCGCAGGAGGTCGTGGAGCTCGGGGATGTCGGGCTTCTGCTGGTAGCTCGGCGTCGCGGCGGCGAGGGAGAGGCGCGCGAGCGCGGGGCCGAGCGGCGGCAGGAGCTCGGGGTCGGGCGTGCCGCGCGAGAGGTCGAGCGCGGCCTCGCCCGTCGCGTCGAGGCCGCGGTAGCGGCGGGGGAGCCAGTTGCGCGGCGCGGAGCGCACGAACGTGCCGCTGCGTCCGCGCGAGACGATGAGGCCCGCACGCGCAAGCGCCTGCCACGCCGCGCTCACGGTCGCGGGGCTCACGCCGAGCCCGAGCGCGATCTCGCGCACGGTCGGCAGGCGGTCGTCGGGGGCGAGCTCGCCGGAGGTGATGAGGCGTGCGATCGCCGCGGCGATCGCACGCGGCGTCGGCTCGTCGACGAGGGAGGCGAGGTCGATCATGCCTGTGCGCCGTATTTACGCCGTCGTCATGGAAGGAAACGACATGGAAATGTTCACACCGAATAATAACAATGCATCGAGCAAGGGGAGGCACGTCCGATGACCATCGTCCGAGCAGCGATCACCCAGACCACGTGGACGGGCGACAAGGAGTCGATGATCGCCAAGCACGAGGGGTTCGCCCGCGACGCGGCGGCCCAGGGGACTCACGTCGTGTGCTTCCAGGAGCTCTTCTACGGGCCCTACTTCGGCATCACGGAGGACGCCGCATACTACGCCTTCGCCGAGCCCGCCGACGGGCCGACCGTGCAGCGCTTCGCGAGCCTCGCGAAGGAGCTCGGCGTGGTCATGGTCCTGCCGATCTACGAGGAGGAGATGCCGGGCGTCTACTACAACACCGCGGTCGTCGTGGATGCCGACGGCACCGTGCTCGGCAAGTACCGCAAGCACCACATCCCCCACCTCGACAAGTTCTGGGAGAAGTTCTA
>JAATFA010000152.1 GCA_015655445.1 Actinomycetales bacterium
AGGATTTGAACCTGCGACCCCCTGACCCCCAGTCAGGTGCGCTACCAAGCTGCGCCACATCCCGTTGTTCACTTTTCAGGCTGAACCAGCCGCTACCGCACTTGACCCCCAGTCAAGTGCGCTACCAAGCTGCGCCACATCCCGTTGTTCAGTTATTGCCCCCCAATAGTGTTGCCCACACCATTGCCACCGTTAGTGGTGTTCGGCGACAATGCCGGCGCCGGTGCGCACAACGGTGCAGTGGGGCAGCTCGCGGGCAACTCGTACATCCTAGCGGACGGGGATGCGGCCGGGACGACGGGGAGGCAGGGCCAGCCCGGCGCAACCCGCGCAGCGCCTCTGCGGTAGCGAGACGGCCGGCCGGCGCGGCGGCTCCGCGGGCCCCGTGAACGCCGGACGGACAATCCACGGTGGGCCCACGGCGCCGCCGGCGGCAGGCTACTTCTCGCGCGCCTCGCGCGTCGCCTTCGCGTTGGCGCGCTGGATGGCCTCGACGAGCTCCGACTTGCTCATGCGGGAGCGGCCCTTGATGTCGAGGCGCTTCGCGAGGTCCTCGAGGTGGGACTTCGGCGCGTTCGCATCGACGCCGCCGGCGGTCGTGCCGCCGCGTCCGTGAGCCGCGTTCGCATCCGAGGGGCCGCCTCTCCCCTTCTGCTCCCAGTGGTCGCCGACCTTCTCGTACTCGTGCTTGAGCGCCGCGAACGCGGTCTGGTGGGCGCGGCGTCCCTCCCCATAGGTCTGCACGGCGGAGTCATGCGCGGCCGACCAGATCTCCTGTGCGTGCTTCGGCGAGCGCTCGAGGGTGCTCGGCATGTCCTTCGACGCGGGCATAGATCCTCCTTCGTCTTCGGGTACCGCATCCACGGTAGGGACGCGCGCGACAGGGCCCAAGAGGTCGACGCGGAGGTTCAGGAGAGGATCAGGAGAAGTCCAGATACGGGGCCCGACACGGCGGGATGCGGTGTCCGCCCAGCGACAGTCGGCAGGGCCACTCGCGGCGCTGCGCGGCATCAACGCGGCGCGGGCGCGGGCAAACCGCCCGGGCGCCTGGCGCTGACCCGATGAGCCACGTCGGCGCGGGTAGTCCCGGCGTCGGCACGAGTGGGCCCGGCGTCGGGACGGGAGGGAAGCCGCTTGACCCGGATGACGGGACACGTCCGTCGGCGATCCTCCGCGCCGGGGCCGCGAACGGATACCGTGGACGACGGAACGGATCAAGGCAGCGGCTCGATGGAGGGCTCGACGAGGATGCATCCCGGGCACGCCTGGCTCGTGATCGCGGACGACCTCACCGGCGCCGCCGAGACGGCGACCGCCCTCGGCGGGCGGGACGCGGACGGCACCCTCACCGAGGAGGTCGTCCTCGAGCTCGCGGAGCCGGGGATCGACGCGCGGCCGGACGGCGTCGCGCCCCTCGCACCCGGCGCGGCGAGCGCAACCGCGACGAGCCGCGTGCCCGACATGAAGAATGGGTCGCGCGTGCCCGGCGGCACTGCCGCGTCGTGCCTGGACGAGGCGGCGGGCGGCCCCCACATGCACGGGAGGAGCGCGCATCCGCACGTGCACGAAGCGGCGGGCGTCTCCGGCCTTCGGGACGTGTTCGCGGGAATCGCGGCCGACTCCCCCGCACTCGTCGTCGTCGACGCACACACGCGGGACGTTCCACCCGAGGTCGCCCGGCGCGTGCTCGGCGTGATGCTCGCGAGCGACCGCGGGCCGCGGCTGCTCTACAAGAAGGTCGACTCGCTGCTGCGGGGCAACACGTTCGTCGAGCTCGACGTGCTCGCCGCCTCGGGCCCGCTCGTGCTCGCGCCCGCGCTCCCCGCGCTCGGGCGCGTCGTCCTCGGCGGCCGGATGACGACGGGACGCGGCGGGAGCGTCGACCTTCTCGCCGTGCTCGCGACCCACGCATCCGTGCACGTCGATCTCGAGCTCGTGCGCGGGCCGGCCGACGCCCTCGCGGGGACGCTCGAGCGTGCGGTCGCCGCACGGCGGCCCGCTGTCGTCGACGCGGAGACGGACGACGACCTCGTGCGCCTGGCGTCCGTCGCGCTCGGGGTCGGGGTCGGGGTTGCCGGTGCTGCGATCGCGGGATCCGGGGGGCTCGCGGCCGCGATCGGCGCCCTCCGAGCACGGGGACGGGCCGCCGCGGGGACGATCTCGCGGGAGCGCGCCGCCCCGGAGCGCGCACCGTCCGCGTCGGCGGCGCCGTCCGCGACGCCGGTGCCATCTGTGACGCCCGTGCCATCTGTGACGCCTGCGCCATCTATGTCAATCGCGTCACCCACGTCGCCGGGGTCGCCGGTGCCACCGGGTGCGCCAATGTCGCCCGGCACGCCAACGTCACCGGTGTCACTGACGGCACCCGCGTCGCTGACCGCACCCGCGTCACTAACGGCACCCGCGTCACTAACGGCACCCGCGTCACCGATGTCACCCGCGTCACTAACGCCACCCACGTCACCCCTGCCGTCGCCGACGGCCGCGTCGCTCGCGTCACCGGCCGGATCCTCGCCCGCCGTGACCGTCGCGATCGGGTCGGGGGAGCCCTCCGTCACGGAGCAGGTGGAGGAGCTGCGCGCTGCGGGGTTCGCGGTCGTCGAGATCGACACGCGTGCGCTCCTCGCGGGAGAGCCGCCCGCGCGCACGATCGACGGGGAACGCCGCGTCATCCGGCTCGTCGGGCAGGCGGAGGCGATGCACGCGGCCCTCGCCTCCGGCGCCGACCCCGCGGAGCTCGCCGCGGCGACCGCGCACGTCGCACAAGCGTTCGCGCGCGCGGTCGCCGAGCACGCAGGAGACGCGGACCTCGTCGCGACGGGCGGCGCAACCGCGCGCGCGATCCTCGACGCGCTCGGCGAGCGGCGGCTGAGGCCGCTCCGCGAGGTGCACGCGGGTGCGGTCGTGAGCCTCACGCCGTCCGGACGTCTCGTCGGCACGCGTCCGGGGAGCTTCGGCGACCGCCGCAGCCTGCGTTCGATCGCGGAGACCGTGCTGGCGTATCGTGCGGAGGCAGCGGACGCCACATGTCCGCGCACGTCCGCGCCTGCAGCATCGACCTCGCGCGCCCCAGCGCACCCGGCCCCGACGAAAGGAGCACCGTGACCCTCCCCACCATCGCCGTGACCATGGGAGACGGCGCGGGCGTCGGCCCCGAGGTGATCGTCGCCGCGCTGCTCGAGCCCGAGATCGCGCAGGCGTGCCGCGCCGTCGTCATCGGGGACGCCACCCGGCTCGAGCAGGCCGCGCGCATCCTCGGGCGGAGCGTCGAGATCGTCCGCGTCGACTCCCCCGAGCAGGCCGAGCCGGCCGAGGGGCGCATCGCCGTCATCGACCTCGACCTGCTGCCGCCCGACCTGCCGTGGGGCGAGCTCTCCCCCGCCGCGGGCGACGCGGCCTTCCACTACGTGCGCGTCGCGTGCGAGCTCGCGAACGAGGGGCGCATCCACGCGATCTGCACCGCCCCGCTCAACAAGGAGGCGCTGCAGCGCGGCGGCCACGCCTACCCCGGTCACACGGAGCTGCTCGCCGACCTCACGCACACGCCCGAGGTCTCGATGATGCTCACGACGCCGACGCTGCGCGTCATCCACGTCACGACACACATCGGCCTCGTCGACGCGATCGAGCGCATCGAGCCCGGCCTCGTGGAGCGGACGATCCGGCGCGGGCACGCCGCGATGGTCGCCGCCGGCATCCCCGAGCCGCGTATCGGCGTGTGCGCGATCAACCCGCACGCGGGCGAGCACGGGCTCTTCGGGCACGGCGAGGAGGAGGCGAAGATCAATCCCGCCGTCGAGCGCGTGCGCGCGGACGGCGTCGACGCGCGCGGAGCATTGCCTGCCGACACGCTCTTCTTCCTCGCGGCACGCGGCGACTACGACCTCGTCGTCGCGATGTACCACGACCAGGGGCACGGGCCGATCAAGGTGCTCGGCATCGAGGCGGGCGTCAACATCACGGTCGGCCTGCCCGTCATGCGCACGTCGGTCGACCACGGGACGGCGTTCGACATCGCCGGCACGGGCACCGCTGATCCGCGCAGCATGGTCGAGGCGATGCGCCAGGCGATCGCGCTCAGCGGCGGCGCACGCACGGCGCGCTGACGGCGCCCGCGCCCCGTTGACGGCGTGCGCGTACTCGACGCGCTCGCCGGCGCGCGAAGTGTGAGTTTGTGCGGGTTTCGGGGCACCGAAACCCGCACAAACTCACACTTCGGCGGGAGGAACGGGGGGAAGGGGGCGGCGGCGGGGGAAGGCCTCGCGCATGTGCGCGGTCGTGAGCAGATCGCCGATGCCCACCATGAGGAGGCTGAAGACGATCTGCTCGATCGTCATCCAGAGCGGATAGAGGCCCGGGATCGCGGCGATCACGAGCGTCACGACCGGGAACACGCGACTGAAGAGACGCAAGCGCGAGTAGGCCCAGAAGTAGCCGCGAGCGGCGCGCGCGGCGAAGTACCAGAGCGTCACCGTGATGCCGAGCACCGCGACGGACCGGAACCACACCGCCCACCCGACACGCTCACCGCGCGCGGCGAGCACGATCGCGATCACGACGGCGGCGGTGCCGACGGCGATCTCCGCGGCGAGGATCCACCGGATGCCCGCGAAGACCCGGCGCGTCGACGGATGGTCGCGCATGTGCGCGCTGATCGCCTCCCCGGCACGGCGACCGCCCGCGATCCGGTCCACGCGCTGGAAGAGCGGCTCGAGCCGATCCGTCCAGCGCGACAGCACGCCCGTCACGAGCCGGCTCCCGGATCGAGCACGGCACGCTCCCCGGTGAGGGCGACTGTCAGGTCCCAGAGCCGACGCCGCACCACCGGGTCGAGGGCGCTCTCGTGCGGCGTCGCCTCCTCCCGCTGCCAGAAGTAGCGGCCCGTGACCCCCTCGAGCTCGGGCGAGAGGGCGAGGCGGCGCACCGCCTCCACCCCTTCCTCGAGCGTGTCGATGCTGTGGCCGTGCTGCTCGAGCACGATCTTCGTGGGCATGAAGCTCGCCGGGTGCAGGCTCGTGACCGTGATCGCATACGGCGCGAGACGTTCGGCGAGCTCGAACGCGATCGTGATCTGCGCGAGCTTGCTCTGCGCGTAGGCGCGGCGGCCGCTGTAGTCGCGCTCGAGCATGACGTCGTCCCAGTCGATCGGCTCCTGGGTGCGGGAGGCGACGAACACGACGCGTGCGGTGCGCGCGTCCGCGGCGCTCGAGGATGCGGTCGCGGCGTGCAGGAGGGGCAGCACGCACGAGGTGAGCGCGAAGCCGGCGAGGTGGTTGACGGCGAGCCTCAGCTCGTGACCGTCGCGGCTGGTCTGGCGCCCACGCGAGGCGGGTAGGCCCGATCCGACGCCCGCGTTGTTGACGAGCACGTCGATCCGGTCGAGCCGCTCGCGCAGCTCGTCGGCCATGCGCCGCACCTGGCGCAGCTCGGCGAAGTCGGCGATGACGGTCTCGACGTGCGCGCCCCGCGCGCGGAGCTCGTCGGCGACGGCCGCGACGCGCTCGGCGTCCCGCCCGTGCAGCACGAGGCGGACGTCGTCCTCGGCGAGCCGCGCGGCGAGGGCCCGTCCCAGCCCGTCCGTGGCTCCCGTGACGAGAACGGTGCGCGAGGACGGCATGCTCCCATTCTCGCGTGCCGTGCCCGCCCTCCGCGCGACCCGTATCGCGACGCGCGCCCGCGGCAGACGAGGCCCGGCGCGGCACAGCACGGCACGCCGCCCGGCAGGCCGCCGCCGAAGTGTGAGTTTGTGCGGGTTTCGGCGCCCCGAAACCCGCACAAACTCACACTTCGACGAAAACGGCGGGAGGGGCGGGGCGGGCGGGGTCAGCGGCGCTGGCGGCGCTCGCGCACGCGCATCGTGAGCACGATGGGGGTGCCCTCGAAGCCGTAGACCTCACGCAGCCGCCTCGTGATGAAGCGGCGGTACCCGGGGTCGAGGAACCCCGTCGTGAAGAGCACGAACGTCGGCGGCCGTGTCGCCGCCTGCGTGCCGAAGAGGATGCGCGGCTGCTTGCCCCCGCGCACCGGATGCGGGTGCTCGGCGACGAGCTCCGCGAGCAGCGCGTTGACCTTGCCCGTCGGGATGCGCGTGTCCCAGCTCGCGAGCGCTGTCTCGAGCGCGGGCACGAGCCGCTCGAGGTGGCGTCCCGTGCGGGCCGAGATGTTGACGCGCGGTGCCCACGACACGTGCGCGAGATCCTGCTCGACCTCCCGCTCGAGCATGCGGCGGCGGTCGTCGTCGAGCATGTCCCACTTGTTGAACGCGAGCACGAGGGCGCGCCCGGCCTCGAGCACGAGGTCGATGATGCGCACGTCCTGCTCGCTGATCGGCTGCGTGACGTCGATGAGCACGACCGCGACCTCCGCGCGCTCGAGCGCCGCGCTCGAGCGCAGCGACGCGTAGAAGTCCGCGCCGTGCTGCAGGTGGACGCGCCGCCGGATGCCCGCCGTGTCGACGAAGCGCCACACCTTCCCGCCGAGCTCGATCTGCTCGTCGACAGGGTCGCGTGTCGTTCCCGCGAGCGCGTCGACCACGACGCGCTCCTCCCCCGCCGCGCGGTTCAGCAGGCTCGACTTGCCGACGTTGGGCCGCCCGAGGAGCGCGACCCGACGCGGCCCGCCGACCTCGCGCTTGGCGACCGCCGACTCCTCGGGCAGGATGCGCATGACCTCGTCGAGGACGTCGGCGACGCCGCGGCCGTGCAGCGCGGAGACGGGGTGCGGCTCGCCGAGGCCGAGGCTCCACAGCTCGGACGCCTCGTAGTCCTGGCGCACGTCGTCGGCCTTGTTGGCGACGAGGATGACGGGCTTGCCGGATGCGCGCAGCATGCGCACGACGCGCTCGTCCGTCGTCGTCGCGCCGACGTTGACGTCGACGACGAAGAGCACGGCGTCGGCGAGGTCGACCGCGACCTCCGCCTGGGCGGCGACCGCGGCGTCGATGCCGCGCGCGTCGGGCTCCCACCCGCCCGTGTCGACGAGCGTGAACGGACGCCCCATCCACTCCGCACGGTAGCTCACGCGGTCGCGCGTGACGCCGGGCACGTCCTCGACGACGGCCTCCCGGCGGCCGAGGATGCGGTTGACGAGGGCGCTCTTGCCCACGTTCGGGCGTCCCACGATCGCGAGCACGGGCAGGGCGGGCAGCAGCACGGGCCGGTCCGCGCCCGTCTCGACGCCCTCGAGGAGGTCGAGGTCCTCCTCCTCGAGCTCGTACTCGTCGAGTCCCGCGCGCAGGGCGCGGGCCCGCTGAGCCGCCTCGGCGTCGTCGATCGCCGCGAGACGGTCCGCGAGGGCCGGGTCATAGTGGGGGTAGGTGTCGCTGTCGCTCATGGGTGTCCTCCGCCACCGGACGGCGGCATCATCCCATTCTCGCAGTGCGCCGGGGGGCGAGGCGACGGGCCCCGCCGACGCGGCCCGGCGCGGCGACCGTGCGCGGCCGCTCGGGCTACCCGGCGGCCGGCGCGCTCGCCTGCGCGGCGCGCACGAGCGCGACGACGGCCGCGACGGTCGCGTCGAAGTCGAGCTCCGTCGAGTCGAGCGTCGTGACCCCCGGTGCGGCGGTCAGGAAGTCGACGACCGCCGCATCGGCGCGATCCCGCGCGCTCAGGTCGACCGCGGTCGCGCGGTCGCGGCCGTCCAGCTCGGCGGCACGACGCGCGATGCGCACGCTCTCGTCGGCGGTGAGCAGGATGCGCACGGCCGCGTCGGGAGCGACGACCGTGGTGATGTCGCGGCCCTCGACGACCATGCCGGGGGCAGGGCTCGCGGCGATGACCTGTCGGAAGAGCTCGACCATGCGCGCGCGCACGGCGCGATTGCGCGCGACCGCGCTCACGCGCGAGGTGATGCGCGGCTCGCGGATCGCGGTGGTCACGTCCGTGCCGCCGACGCGCACGGTCACGGCGGCGGGATCGGTGCCGATCGCGTAGTCGAACCCGTCGAACGCGGCGGCGACCGCGTCCGCGTCCTCGAAATCCACCCCGGACTCGAGGCAGTGCCACGCGAACGCGCGATAGGCGGCCCCCGTGTCCTGGTAGGCGAAGCCGAGCTCGCGCGCCGCCGCGCGGCTCACGCTCGACTTGCCGCTGCCCGCTGGACCGTCGACGGCGACGACGAAGTCGGTCATGCGACGCTGTCCACGATCGTCCATCCTCGTCCCTCCAGCTCGTCCGCGAGCCTCCGCTCGACCTCCGGCAGCACGCTCACCTCGGCGAGGCCGATCTGGGCGCCCGGGGAGTGCTCGATACGCAGGTCCTCGAGGTTGACGCCGGCCTCGCCGACGTCGGCGAGCAGGCGGGCGAGCTCACCGGGACGGTCCGCGACGACGACGACGAGCGTCCCGAACCGTCGGTCCTGCCCGTGCTTGCCGGGGATGCGCGCGACGCCCGCGTTGCCGGCCGCGATCGCGTCGGCGATCGTGCGGCGGGATCCCGGGGAGTCCGGATGCTCGAGCGCGGTGAGCACGGCGTCGAGGTCGTCGCGCAGGGGGCGCAGCACGTCTGCGACGGCCGGCGCGTTCGCGGTCACGATCTGCACCCACAGCGCCGGGTCGCTCGCGGCGACGCGCGTGACGTCCCGCACGCCGCCGCCGGCGAGGCCGAGCGCGGCCTCCGAGCCGGTGACGAGACGGGCGGCCATGAGCGAGGAGACGATCTGCGGCGCATGCGAGACGAGCGCGACCGAGCGATCGTGCTCGTCGACGCCGAGCTCGATCGGCACGGCCCCGAGGTCGAGCACGAGGTCCTCGAGCAGCGACACCTGCGCGCGCTCGGTGCGCTCGTGCGACGCGATGACCCACGGCCGGCCGAGGAAGAGGTCGGCACGCGCGAGCATCGCCCCACCCCGCTCGCGGCCTGCCATCGGGTGGCTGCCGAGGTAGCGTGCGAGGTCGGCGCCCGCG
The DNA here is from genome assembly GCA_015655445.1 of Actinomycetales bacterium. Taxonomy (GTDB): domain Bacteria; phylum Actinomycetota; class Actinomycetes; order Actinomycetales; family Microbacteriaceae; genus Diaminobutyricimonas. The sequence goes on from JAATFA010000152.1 coordinate 8,903, forward strand.
GAGCGGAGCTCGGCGAGCGGTGCGGCCTTGACGCTCGCGACGTCGGTCACGAGCGCGTCGGGGTAGCGCTCGAGCTCGCGCGCGACGATCGCGGCTGTGACGTCCGGCGGCACCGCGACGACGACGAGGGCGGGAGCGTCGTCCTCGCGCGCCTCTCGGCCGGCGCCGTAGTCGACGGCGAGCCGGCGCGCCGACGGCGAGACGTCGTCGAGCGAGACGTCGACGCCGTGCTGCGAGAGCCCGAGGCCGATCGAGGCCCCGAGGAGCCCGGAGCCGACGATCCGCACGGGCCCGGCGAGGCGGCTGTCGGTCATGGTCGGGGTCCCTCGGAGTCGGTCGATCCCGCACGCGAGATCGTCAGCAGTCGGCCGACCTCCACTGTAGTGAGGTCGCGCACGCGTCCCGAGCCGAGGCCACCGAGGTGCAGCGGACCGAACTGTCGGCGCACGAGCTCGAGCACGGGATGGCCGACGGCGTCGAGCATGCGGCGCACGATGCGGTTGCGCCCGGAGTGCAGCGTCACCTCGACCATCGTGTCGCCTCCCGCGGAGCCGAGCACGCGTGCACGGTCGGCGGCGATGGGCCCGTCGTCGAGCTCGACGCCCTCGACGAGCCGACGCACGGCGCGCGGGCTCATCGCGCCGCGCACCTTCGCGACGTAGGTCTTCTCCACGCCGAAGGAGGGATGCGCGAGCACGTGGGCAAGCTCGCCGTCGTTGGTGAGCACGAGCAGCCCCGCGGTGTCGGAGTCCAGCCGGCCGACGTTGAAGACGCGTTCGTCGATGCCGCGCACGAACGCGGACAGGTCGGGGCGCCCGCGCTCGTCGTGCATCGAGCTGATGACGCCGGGAGGCTTGTTGAGCATGAGGTAGCGCCGCGTCGTGTCGACCTGCACGGCGACGCCGTCGACCGCGACGCGGTCCGCGTCCGGCCGCACGCGCGTGCCGAGCTCGGTCACGGTCTCGCCGTTGACGCTCACGCGCCCGTCGAGGATGAGCTGCTCGGAGACGCGGCGGGAGGCGACGCCCGCCGCCGCGAGGACCTTCTGCAGGCGCTCGCCCTCGTCCGACACGGACGCCGCGGGGGGACGCCCGGTCCGCGCTCCGGGGACGCCGGCGCCGTGGGCACGACTCTCGGGCGCACCCAGCTTCCGAGCGCTCCCGCCGCGGCCCGCCTCGTCCGTGCGCCGGACCCCGCCCGTGCCGCGGCCCGTGCCAGCCGTGCCGCGTCCCGCGTCACCGCGTCCGGCGCCACCGCGCCCCGCGGCGCCCATGCCACGGCCCGCGCCACCGCGCCCCGCGGCACCTCCGCTACCGGCACCTCCGCTACCGCGGCCCGCGCGCCCGGCACCGCCCGCAGCACCCGCGCCTCGCCGGGCACCGCCGGCACCGCCCGCGCCGCGCCCACCGCGCCCGACACCCCCCGCGCCGCGCCCACCGCGCCCGACACCACCCGCACCGCGCCCGGCACCGCCCGCACCACGCCCGGCGCCACCGCCCATCCTCATCGCTCCTCGAAGCCGTCGCTGCCGTCGGGCAGGAGCGGCGATATGGGCGGGAGCTCGTCGAGCGAGTTGATGCCGAGGTGCACGAGCAGCTGGTCCGTCGTCGCGTAGTGGATCGCGCCCGTCTCGGCGTCCGTGAAGGCCTCCGCGATGAGGCCGCGTCCGAGCAGCGTGCGCACGACCGAGTCGACGTTCACGGCGCGGATCGACGCGATCGCGCCCCGGCTGATCGGCTGCTTGTAGGCGATGATCGCGAGCGTCTCGAGCGCCGCCTGCGAGAGCCGGGCCGGGTTCTGCGTGAAGACGAAGTCACGCACGACGTCGTCGAACTCCGCGCGCGCGTAGAGGCGCCAGCCGCCGCCGACCTCGCGCAGCTCGAATCCGCGGCGCACGCCGCCGTCGGTGCCGTCGTAGTCGGCGACGAGCCGCTCGATCGACTGCCGCACGGCCGGCACGGGCGCGCCGAGCGCCGTCGCGAGCGAGACGAGCCCGAGCGGCTCGTCGGCGACCATGAGGATCGCCTCGATCGTCCGCTCGAGGTCGCGCCCCGCGCCCGGCACGGAGCCCCTATCGTCCACGGCCGCTCCCGCGGTCGCGCGCGTCGCCGTCTCATCCGTCATAGTCGGCCCCCAGGGTCGCCAGGCTCTCATCCGTCCAATGCGCGGCCGTCCACCGCACCGTGAGCTCGCCGAGCGGCTCGAGCTGCTCGAACGCGACCGCGGCGCCGCGGTACAGCTCGAGGATCGCGAGGAAGCGCGCGACGACGACGCCGCGCTGCTGCACTCCCGCGACGAGCTCGCGGAACGTGAGCGGGCCCCCCGCACGCAGGAGCGCGACCACGTGCGCGGCCTGCTCCCGGATGCTCACGAGCGGCGCGTGCAGGTGGTCGAGCGCGACCGCGGGCAGCTCGCGGGGCGCGAGCGCGATCGCGGCGAGGGCCGCGAAGTCGTCGGGGCCGAGCGTCCACACGAGCTCCGGCGCCGACGCGCGATAGCGCTCGTCGAGCCGCACGCTGCGAGCGTGACGCGCGCCCTCCGCGTCGAGGCGCGACGAGAACCATGCGGCCGCCTCCTTGAACGCGCGGTACTGGAGCAGGCGCGCGAAGAGCAGGTCGCGAGCCTCGAGCAGGGCGACGTCCTCCGCGTCCACGAGCACGCCCTGGGGCAGCAGGCCCGCGATCTTGAGGTCGAGCAGCGTCGCCGCGACGACGAGGAACTCGCTCGCGCGCTCAAGCTCCTCCTCCGAGTCGAGGCCCCGCAGGTAGGAGAGGAACTCCTCGGTCACGGCGCTCAAGGCGACCTCGGTGATGTCGAGCTCGCGCTTCGAGATGAGCGAGAGCAGCAGGTCGAAGGGCCCGTCGAAGTTGCCGAGGCTGAGCCGGAACCCGCCCGCCGCCGCGTCCTCGCCCTGTTCCGCCCGCTCGAGCTCAGGCGACCGCGCCACGGAAGACCAGCTCTCGCGCCAGTTGCCGGTACGCCTCCGCGGCAGGGTGGTCGGGGGCGAAGCTCGTGATCGGCGCGGCCGCGACGTTCGCGTCCGGGAACTTGACCGTGCGGCCGATGACGGTCTCGAGCACGCGATCGCCGAACGCCTCCACGACGCGCTCGAGCACCTCCCGGCTGTGCAGCGTGCGCGCGTCGTACATCGTCGCGAGGATGCCGTCGAGCTCGATCGCGGGGTTGAGCCGGTCGCGCACCTTCTCGATCGTCTCGATGAGCAGGGCGACGCCCCGCAGCGCGAAGTACTCGCACTCGAGCGGGATGATGACGCCGTGCGCGGCTGTGAGCGCGTTGACGGTGAGCAGCCCGAGGGAGGGCTGGCAGTCGATGAGCACGACGTCGTACTCGGGCAGGAGCGGGCGCAGCACGCGCGCGAGGGTCTGCTCGCGCGCGACCTCGTTGACGAGGTGCACCTCGGCGGCCGAGAGGTCGATGTTCGCGGGGATGAGGTCGAGGCCGTCGATCGCGGAGGAGACGACCGCGGCGTGAGGGTCCTTCTCCCGGCCCAGCAGCAGGTCGTAGACGGTCACGGCCTCGTGCGTCTGAATGCCGAGGCCCGCGGAGAGGGCACCCTGCGGGTCGAAGTCGACCGCGAGCACGCGCCGGCCGTAGTCCGCGAGCGTCGCGCCGAGGTTGATGCTCGTCGTCGTCTTGCCGACGCCGCCCTTCTGGTTGCACAGGGCGATCACGCGCGCCGGGCCGTGCTCCCGCAGCGGCGGGGGCACGGGGAAGTCGCGCTTAGGGCGACCGGTCGGCCCCAGCACGGGCCGCTCGAGCCCCGTGAGGGCCACGCTCGACTCGTCCGCGCTCGTCATGGGGCGAGTTTACCGGGCGCCCGGCCCCCGGCCCGGAGGCGGCGCGCGCGCCGCGCCCTACTCGGCGGGCGCGGCGAGACGAGCACGGGGATGCGCCGTCGTGTACATGTCCCGCAGGGCGTCCGCGGTCACGAGCGTGTAGATCTGCGTCGTCGAGACGGACGCATGCCCGAGCAGCTCCTGCACGACGCGCACGTCGGCGCCGCCCTCGAGCAGGTGGGTCGCGAACGAGTGGCGCAGCGTGTGCGGCGAGATCGGCGCGGAGATGTCGGCGCGCGCGGCGGCGGCCCGGATGCTGATCCACGCGTTCTGCCGCGACAGGCGCCTGCCGCGCATCCCGAGGAAGAGCGCGGGGGTGGCGGGACCGCGCGCGAGCAGCGCGGGACGCGTGCGCACGAGGTAGGCCTCGACCGCCTCGCGCGCGTGGCTGCCGAGCGGCACGACACGCTCCTTGCTCCCCTTGCCGAACAGGCGCACCGTGTCGGCGACCGCCCCCTCCGGCCCCACGACGTCGTCGACGTCGAGCGCGACCGCCTCCGAGACCCGCGCGCCCGTCGCATAGAGCAGCTCGAGCAGGGCGCGATCGCGGCGCGATCGGGCGCCCTCCCCCGCCGTGCGCTCGAGCATCGTCGTGACCTGCTCGATCGTGAGCGCCTTCGGCAGCCGGGCGGGGAGCTTGGGCGGACGCGCCTCCGCGGACGGGTCGGTGGGGGCGATGCCCTCCTCGAGCAGGAACCGGTGCAGCCCGCGCACCGAGGAGAGCATGCGCGCGGTCGAGGACGGCGCGAGACCCGTCGATCCGAGACGCGCGACGAAGCCCGCGACCTCGCGCGCCGAGACCTCGCGCACGTCCGTGATGCCCTGCTCGGCGAGCCACGCGTTGTACGCGGTCAGGTCGCGCCGGTAGGCAGCGACGGTGTTCGGGGAGAGGCCGCGCTCGATGCGCGCGTGCCGCAGGTAGCGGTGCAGGGCCGCCTCGAGCGCCTCAGTGCCGGCGGGCATGGGCCGAGAGCACGGCGATCGTGAGGATCGAGTTCTTGAGCCGGCCGTCGAGCACCGCCTGCACGGCGTCCGCGAGCGGCACCCACTGGGAGACGATGTCGGCCTCCTCCTCGACGCGCGCGAACGCCTCCGTCGAGGAGACGTCCGTCGCGAGGTACACGAGGAGACGCTCGTTGCTGCCGCCGGGCGTCGTGTAGAACTCGGCGAGCCGACTCCACTGGCCGGCCCTGAGGTCGACCTCCTCCGCGAGCTCGCGCTGCGCCGCCGCGAGAGGGTCCTCCCCCTCAACGTCGAGCAGCCCCGCCGGCAGCTCCCAGTCGCGGCTGCGGATGGGGTGCCGGTACTGGCGGATGAGCAGCACGCGGCCGACGTCGTCCATCGCGAGCACCGCGACGGCGCCGGGATGGTCGACGAACTCGCGCGTGATCTCGCTGCAGCCGTACTCGAACCGCTCGCGCACGACGTCCCACACGTGCCCGTCGAAGACGCGCTCGCTCGAGAGCACGCGCGGCTCCGCAGGCTCGTCGACGAGCCCGTAGCCGGTCTCCGGATCAGGCATCGACGACCTCCGTCACGTCGAACAGGCGCGACGCGCGCTGCCGGTCGAGGGCCGCGCCGACGAGACCGCGGAACAGCGGGTGCGCGCGGTTGGGCCGCGAGCGCAGCTCGGGGTGCGCTTGCGTGCCCACGTAATAGGGGTGCACCTCGCGCGGCAGCTCGACGAACTCGACGAGGTTGCCGTCCGGCGACGTGCCGGAGAACCACATGCCCGCCTGGGCGATCCGGTCGCGGTAGGCGTTGTTGACCTCGTACCGGTGGCGATGCCGCTCGGCGACGCTCGCGGTGCCGTACACCTCCTCGACGATCGAGCCGGCGGCGAGCACGGCGGGGTAGAGGCCGAGTCGCATCGTGCCGCCCATCTCGCCCGCGGCGAGGATGTCGACCTGCTCGGCCATCGTCGCGATCACGGGATAGCGCGTCTCCGGGTCGAACTCGGAGCTCGAGGCGCCCTCGAGCCCGACGACGTTGCGCGCGTACTCGATGACCATGCACTGCAGCCCCAGGCACAGCCCGAGCGCGGGGAGCCCGTTCTCGCGCGCGAAGCGCAGCGCGCCCAGCTTGCCCTCGATGCCGCGGATGCCGAACCCGCCCGGCACGCACATCGCGTCGACGTCCGCGAGCGCGCGCGTCGCACCCTCGGGCGTCTCGCACTCGTCCGAGGGGATCCACTTGACGTGCACCTTCGCCGCGTGGGCGAAGCCGCCCGCCTTGAGCGCCTCCGTCACCGAGAGGTAGGCGTCGGGGAGGTCGATGTACTTGCCGACGAGGCCGATCGTGACCTCGTGCAGGGGCTCGTGCACGGCGCGCTGCAGCTCGCGCCAGCCGTCCCAGTCGACCTCGTGGGCCGACAGGCCGAGCTGCTCGATGATGTAGTCGTCGAGACCCTGCTCGTGCAGCATCCCCGGGATGTCGTAGATGCTCGGCACGTCGACCGCGTTCACGACGGCGCGCTCGTCGACGTCGCACATGAGCGCGATCTTGCGGCGGTTGGGGTCGGAGACGGGACGGTCGCTGCGCAGCACGAGCGCGTCCGGCTGGATGCCGATGGGGCGCAGGGCCGCGACCGAGTGCTGGGTGGGCTTCGTCTTCTGCTCGCCCGATGCCCCCATGTAGGGAACGAGCGAGACGTGCACGAAGAACACGTTGCGCCTGCCGAGCTCATGGCGCACCTGACGTGCAGACTCGATGAACGGCTGCGACTCGATGTCGCCGACCGTTCCGCCGATCTCGGTGATGATCACGTCGGGAACGGGCGAGCCGTCGGCGGGGGGCTGCGCCTGCAGCCGCATCCGGCGTTTGATCTCGTCGGTGATGTGCGGGATGACCTGCACGGTGTC
>JAATFA010000136.1 GCA_015655445.1 Actinomycetales bacterium
CGTGGGAGGTGCAGGGCCGCGGCGAGCTCGCCCTCGCGATCCTCGTCGAGAACATGCGGCGCGAGGGGTTCGAGCTCACGGTCGGCAAGCCGCAGGTCGTCACGCGTCAGGTGGACGGCAAGACGCACGAGCCGTACGAGCAGCTCACGATCGACGCGCCGGAGGAGCACCTCGGCGCGATCACGCAGCTGCTCGCCGCACGCAAGGGCCGCATGGAGAGCATGGCGAACCACGGCACGGGGTGGGTGCGCATGGAGTTCATCGTCCCCTCCCGCGGTCTCATCGGCTTCCGCACCGAGTTCCTCACGGTCACGCGCGGCACGGGGATCGCGAACGCGATCTTCTCCGGCTACGAGGAGTGGGCGGGCCCCATCACGACGCGCACGAACGGCTCGATCGTCGCCGACCGGGCGGGAGTCGCGACGCCGTTCGCCATGATCGCCCTCCAGGAGCGCATGACGTTCTTCGTCGAGCCCGGCGACGAGGTCTACGAGGGCATGGTCGTCGGCGAGAACTCGCGCGCCGAGGACATGGACGTGAACATCACGAAGGAGAAGAAGCTCACCAACATGCGCTCGTCGACGGCCGACGAGTTCGAGAAGCTCACGCCCGCGCGGCGGCTCTCGCTCGAGGAGTGCCTCGAGTTCGCGCGCGAGGACGAGTGCGTCGAGGTCACGCCCGAGGTCGTGCGCATCCGCAAGGTCGAGCTCGACCAGTCCGCCCGCGCCCGCGCGACCGCGCGCCTCAAGCGCCAGGACGCCTGACCGGGCGGCTCGTGCCCGTCGGCCGGCGGGAGCGGGGTCAGGCGAACAGGCCGGCCCCGACGAAGGAGCCGCGCCGCGCGCCGGGCGGGATCGCGAAGACGGCCGAGCCGACGTGCTTGATGTACTCCGCCATCGCGTCGCTCGCGAGCGAGCGCTGCACGGCGACGAAGTCCTCGGGCGAGCGCTGGAAGGAGAGGAAGAACAGTCCGGCGTTGAGGCGGCCGAGCTCGTCGTTGCCGTCCACGAAGTTGTAGCCGCGCCGCAGCAGCCGCACCCCGTGGTTGCGGTCCGGATGCGCGAGCCGCACGTGCGCGCGCGGGTCGATGAGCGGCGCGCCGTTCGCGTCCTTCTTCGTGAAGTCGAGCGCCGTGAACTCGGTGCCGCCCGAGAGCGGGGCGCCCTCGCCCTTGCTGCGCCCGATGACGCGCTCCTGCTCCTGCAGCGCCTGGCGGTCCCAGACCTCGATGATCATGCGGATCTTGCGCGCGACGAGGTAGGAGCCGTCGACGAGCCAGTCCGGCCCGTCCGCCCGCTGCACCCAGACGTGCTCGTCGACGAGGCTCGCGTCCTCCGCCTTGAGGTTCGCGGTGCCGTCCTTGAAGCCGAAGAGGTTGCGCGCGGTGACCTGGCTCGTCGAGGTCGAGGACGTGCGCCCGAAGCCCAGCTGCGACCAGCGCAGGTCGGCGCGACCGAACGCGATGCGGCTGAGGTTGCGGATCGCGTGCACCGCGACCTGCGGGTCGTCCGCGCACGCCTGCACGCACAGGTCCCCGCCCGTGTAGGCGGGCTCGAGCGCGTCGCCGGCGAAGCGGGGGAGCGGCTGGAGGGCGTCGGGACGTCGCGAGGCGATCCCGAAGCGGTCCGTGCCGTCGCTCGTCTCGAAGAGCGCGGGGCCGAAGCCGAACGTGAGCGTGAGGCCGCTCGCGGGAAGGCCGAGGGCCTCGCCCGTGTCCTCCGGCGGGGCGAGCGGCGGGCCGTCCACCGCGCCGTCGGCGCCGATCTGCTCACCCTGGGTGAGGCGCGCGGCCGCCGCCGTCCAGTCCTTCAGGAGGGAGACGAGGTCGTCGCGCGTCGCGGCATCCGACATGTCGAACGCCGCGAAGTGCAGGCGGTCCTGCGCGGGCGTCGTGATGCCCGCCTGGTGCCGCCCGTAGAACGGGTAGCGCGTCGAGGAGCCCGGGGGGGACGCGCTCGCGCCGACCGCGGCGGCGATCCCCGCCCCGCCGGCGCCGCCGACCGCGAGCCCGGCGGCGCCGGCGCCGGCGAGTCCGAGGAGACCGCGGCGGGAGAGGTGCGGCCTCTCCCGCCCGCGGCCGCTGCTCGGCTCGTCGGGGGCGCCTTCCTGGACCGACGTGGTTTCTACTCCTTGACCCCGAGGACCGTGTGGGTGAGCTGGGAGAGCGGCTCGGCGAGGGCGTTCACCTGGTCGGAGAGCTCCTTGCGCGCCGCGTCGTCGACCTCACGATAGTTCACGAACCCGGAGTCGATGCTGCCGTACGTGCCGAGCAGGGCGTCGAGCGCCGAGAACTGCTTGTCGATCCGGCCCACGAGCTTCTTGCCGGCGGAGCCTTTCGACTCGGCGATGTCGCGCACGTTGCCGTAGGCGACCTCCGCGCCCTGCACGTTCGCCGCGAAGTCGCTGAGGTCCGTGCCGGACCACCAGTCCTCCTCCCCGGAGATCTTGCTCGTCGCGACCTCGTCGAGCAGCCCGATCGCGCCGTTGGAGATGTCGGCGAGGGTCACGGTGAACGACGGGTCCGTCACGAGGTCGTGCAGCTTCTGCACGTTCGCGACGAGGTCGTCGGCGAACTGCGCGCGCTGCTCGGGCGTGGAGGGCGCCCAGTTCTGGGTCGCGCTCGTGCCGTCCGAGTTGAGCGCGTCCGCCGCCGGCGGCCACAGGTCCTTCTCGATGCGGTGGAAGCCCGTCCAGTCGATGCCGTCCGCGGCCGCGTCGACCTCGCGGTAGTCGATCTTCGGGTCGAGGTCGCCGAACTGCTCCGCCGTCGGCTCGATGCGCTCGTAGAACACGCGCGTCGAGGCGAACAGGCTCCGCGCCTTGTCGTCGTCGCCGGACTTGTAGGCGTCGGCGAAGGTCTGCGTCGCCGGCAGGAGCTCGCCCACCTGCGACTTGATGTAGGAGACGTAGTTCGTCACGGCCTGCTTCTCGCGCGCCTTGTCGCTCGCGGACGCCTCGGTCGCCTTGCCCGTGACGGTGAACTTCGCGAGCCCCACGGGTGCCCCCACCATCTGGAACTTGCAGGCCGTGTAGTACGTGCCCGGCTCGAGCTGGGCGACGTAGCTCACCGACTGCCCCGGCGTCACGTTCTCCTTCTCGCCGACGATGCGCAGCTTGTCGTCGGCGTAGATCTCGAACTCGTTGACGTCGCTGCCCGTGTTCGAGAGCGCGAAGCTCACGGTGCCGGCCTTCGCGGTGTGGGAGGACACGGCGCACGAGTCGTCGGCGATCTCGACCTTGAGCGCGGACGACGACCCGCCGCTCGGGTGGTTCGCGACGCAGCCGGTGAGGGCGAGCACGGCCGCGCCGAGCACGACCGAGACGGGCACGAGGCGTGAGGACATGGTTCTCCTGGTTCTCCCGGTGCGGGACCGAGTGTGCGGGTCAGGCCGAGGGCTCGGCGTGTGCGGAGGGGACGTGGGGGGAGCCCGCGCGGTCGGGCCGGCGGCGCGTGACGACCTGGCGCACGAGGAGGGCCATCGCGACCACGAGGTAGGCGATCCATGCGACGAGCTGGAGCATCGTCGGCTCGGCGTCGTAGTTGAACAGCGCCTGGAGGAGCGTGCCGTACCAGCTGCTCGGCGGGATGACGTTGCTGAGGTCGTACACGGGGCGGCCGAGCCCGGGCAGGATCCCCGCCTCCTGCAGGTCGCCGATGCCGTACGAGAGCACGCCCGCGGCGACGATCACGAGGAAGACGCCCGTCCACGTGAAGAAGCGCGCGAGGTTGATGTGGACGAACCCGCGGTAGATGAGGTAGGAGACGACGATCGCCGTGAGCACGCCGAGGGCCGCGCCGATCGTGCCGAGCAGCGCCTGGCCGCTCGAGTTGACCGAGGCCCAGATGAAGAGCGCCGTCTCGATGCCCTCGCGGCCCACGCTCACGGTGCCGAGGACGACGACGCCGATGCCCGCTCCCGCGAGCGCGGCGTCGAGGCGGTCCTGCAGCTCGTGCTTGAGGTTGCGCGCGTGCCGCGCCATCCAGAAGATCATCCACGTGACGAGGCCGACGGCGATGATCGAGAAGCCGCCGCCGATCGCCTCCTGCGCCTGGAAGGTGAGGCCGTAGGGCCCCCACGTGAGGATCGCGCCGACGCCGAGCGAGACGGCCACCGCGATCGCGACGCCCACCCACAGGCGGGGGAGCACGTCGGTGCGGCCGACCTTGCGCAGGTATGCGACGAGGATCCCGACGACGAGTCCCGCCTCGACGCCTTCGCGGAGGCCGATGAGGTAGTTTGCGAGCACGTGGGATTCCTTCGTCGGGAGGAGCGAGGTTAGCCTAGCCTAACCCCCGCGGATTGGACAGCTCGCCGGGAAGGGACATGCGCATGGCCGATGCGCGCGAGAGCGCGGCCGGTGCGGAGCGCGTGCTCGTCGTGCACGCCCACCCCGACGACGAGAGCATCACGACGGGCGGGACGCTCGCGACGCTCGTCGACCGCGGGGCGCTCGTCACGCTCGTCACGTGCACGCGCGGCGAGCGTGGGGAGGTCATCCCCGAGCACCTGCGCCACCTCGAGGGCACGCCGGGTCTCGTGCGCGAGCGCGAGCGCGAGCTCGCGGAGGCGCTCGCCGCGCTCGGGGTGACCGACCACCGCTGGCTCGGAGCGCAGGGGGCGCGGCGCGAGGGGCTCCCGCCGCGGCGCTATGCCGACAGCGGCATGCGCTGGGGCGCCTCCGGCCGGGCCGAGCCGTTGCCCGACCCCGCGCCGGACTCGCTGTGCGCCGCCGAGCTCGGCGAGGTCGCGGCGGACCTCGCGAGCGTCATCCTCGACGTGCGCCCCGACGTCGTCGTCTCCTACGGCGCGGACGGCGGCTACGGCCACCCGGACCACGTGCGGGCCGCGGAGGCGGCGCGCCGCGCCGCGAGCGTGCTCGACGTGCCGTTCTGCGCGATCGCCTCGCCCGAGGAGCCCGCCTCGATCGAGGTCGACGTCGCTCCCGTGCTCGAGCGCAAGCGCCGGGCGCTGCGGGCGCACCGCACCCAGCTCCTCGTCGGCGAGACCGACATCCGCTACCCCGACGGACGCAGCGAGCCGATCACGACCGTCGAGCGCTATCGTCGGGTGCTCGCGGACCCGGTCGCGGATCGCGCGCTCACGACGGGCGCTCTCGTGCTCTCGATGCTCGCGGCGTTCGTCGTCGGAGCGGGCGTCGGCGCGATCGGCACGATGACGCAGCAGTATGCGGCCCCCGTGGGCCTCGTCGCGGCGCTCTTCGCGGTCGCGGCGCTGCTCGCGGGACTGCGCGTCGTCTTCGACGGGCGTCTCGTGGCGGCCGCGGCCGCGGCGGGAGTGCTGCTCGCGGCCGGCCTGTTCGCCCTCCCCGGGGGCGGCGGCTCCGTGCACGTGCCGGCCAACGCCGCCGGCTACACGTGGGTCTTCGGGCCCGTCGTGCTCGCCGCGCTCGTGCTCGGGTGGCCGCGGAGCGTGCCGCGCCGCACGCCGTAGGATGGGCGGGTGACCTACGTCATCGCCCTTCCCTGCGTCGATGTGAAGGACCGCGCGTGCATCGACGAGTGCCCCGTCGACTGCATCTACGAGGGCGAGCGGATGCTGTACATCCAGCCCGACGAGTGCGTCGACTGCGGCGCGTGCGAGCCCGTGTGCCCCGTCGAGGCGATCTTCTACGAGGACGACCTCCCCGAGCAGTGGGCCGACTACTACACGGCCAACGTCGAGTTCTTCTCCGAGCTCGGCTCGCCGGGCGGCGCCGCGAAGGTCGGCGTCATCCACTCCGACCACCCGATCGTCGCCGCGCTCCCGCCCCAGGGGGCGTGAGGCGTGCCGCTCGAGCTGCCCGACTTCCCCTGGGACCTCCTCGCGCCGTACGCGCAGACGGCGCGCGCCCACCCGGACGGCATCGTCGACCTCTCGGTGGGCTCGCCCGTCGACCCCACCCCGGCGATCGTGCGCGACGCCCTCGTCGCCGCGACCGATGCCCACGGCTACCCCCAGACGGCGGGGACGCCCGCCCTCCGCGAGGCGATCGTCGCCTGGTACGAGCGCCGGCGAGGCGTCGTGCGCCTCACGCCGGCGAACGTGCTGCCCTCGATCGGCTCGAAGGAGCTCATCGCGTGGCTGCCGCTCATGCTCGGGCTCGGCGCGGGCGACGTCGTCGTGCAGCCCACCGTCGCCTATCCCACCTACGCGGTCGGCGCGGTGCTCGCCGGGGCGAGAGTCGTCGCGGCCGACGACCCGGAGGAGTGGCCGGAGGGCACGCGCCTCGTGTGGCTCAACAGCCCGGGCAACCCCGACGGGCGCGTGCACGGCGTGGAGCTCCTGCGGCGTGCGGTCGCGCGCGCGAGAGAGATCGGCGCGGTCGTCGCGAACGACGAGTGCTACGCCGAGCTCAACTGGGCGGGCGACGAGCCGACGCCCTCGATCCTCGACCCGCGCGTCATCGGCGACAGCCGCCGGCTCACCTTGAGCGTCTACTCGCTCAGCAAGCAGTCCAACCTCGCCGGATACCGCGCGGGCTTCGTCGCGGGATGCTCCGAGCTCATCGCGCGACTGCTCGAGGTGCGCAAGCACGCGGGGCTCATCCCGCCCGCGCCCGTGCAGGCCGCGATGGTCGCCGCCCTCGGCGACGACGCGCACGTGGCCGAGCAGCGCGAGCGCTACCGCGCACGGCGTGAGCGTCTCGCGGCGGCGCTCACCGGCGCGGGCTTCCGCATCGACGAGAGCGCCGTGGGGCTCTACCTGTGGGCGAGCCGCGGCGAGGACTGCTGGCGCACGGTCGCCGCCCTCGCCGAGCACGGCATCCTCGCCGCCCCGGGCGCGTTCTACGGCGACGCGGGGGCGCTCCACGTGCGCCTCGCGCTCACCGCGACGGACGAGCGCATCGACGCGGCGACCGGGCGGTTGGCGGAACTCGCCAACGCATGACCGCCCACTCTGGGGGAAACGACGGTAGCCCGTGTTTGCCCATAGGCTGTAGGGGGACGACCGGCCGCCGGAGAGCGCGGAGCCGTCCCGGCCCCCACCGGCAGACCCTTCCCAGGAGAAATCCGTGAGCGACGACGCGAAGGCCACACTCAGCTATCCGGGAGGCTCCGCGGAGTTCCCCATCCGCCGGAGCGTGGACGGCGCATCGAGCATCGACATCTCGACGCTCATGAGGCAGACCGGCTACACGACGATCGACTACGGCTTCGTCAACACGGCATCGACCGCGAGCGCGATCACGTTCATCGACGGCGAGAAGGGCATCCTGCGCTACCGCGGCTACCCGATCGAGCAGGTCGCGGCGAACTCGACGTACCTCGAGGTCGCGTGGCTGCTCATCTACGGGGAGCTGCCGACGCCGAGCGAGCTCTCGGCGTTCGAGGAGCGGATCCGGCGGCACACGCTCCTGCACGAGGACCTGCGGCGGTTCTTCGACGCCCTCCCGCACACCGCCCACCCGATGTCGGTGCTCTCGAGCGCCGTGTCCGCGCTCTCGACCTTCTACGAGAACTCGCTGAGCGTGCACGATCCGGAGCAGATCGAGATCTCGACCGTCCGCCTGCTCGCCAAGCTCCCGGTCATCGCGGCGTACGCCCACAAGAAGAGTCTCGGGCAGGCGTTCCTCTATCCGGACAACTCGCTGAGCTTCGTCGACAACTTCCTCAAGCTCAACTTCGGCACGATGGCGGAGCCGTACGAGGTCAACCCCGTGCTCTCGCGCGCCCTCGACCGTCTGCTCATCCTGCACGAGGACCACGAGCAGAACGCGTCGACCTCGACCGTGCGGCTCGTCGGATCGACGGAGGCGAACCTCTTCGCGTCGGTCTCCGCGGGCATCAACGCCCTCTACGGGCCCCTCCACGGCGGCGCGAACGAGGCCGTGCTGCGCATGCTCGCGGAGATCCGCGACTCGGGGGAGAGCGTGCAGCGGTTCATCGAGCGCGTCAAGCGCAAGGAGGACGGCGTGCGGCTCATGGGCTTCGGGCACCGCGTCTACAAGAACTTCGACCCGCGCGCCCGGCTCGTCAAGCAGAGCGCCGACGAGGTGCTCGCGGCGCTCGGCGTGCAGGACCCGCTGCTCGACATCGCGAAGGAGCTCGAGGCGGCCGCGCTCGCCGACGACTACTTCATCGAGCGCAAGCTC
>JAATFA010000088.1 GCA_015655445.1 Actinomycetales bacterium
CGTCTTTCTGTGTGAGTTCTTGGTCGTTCTCACCGACCATCGCACGATGGCTCACCCCGTCAAGGACACGACGCCGCGGGCCCGAAAGACCACCACCCCGCGGGACTCCGGCGCTGCCGAGCCCGAGGGCGCTCACGATCATGCCGGACCGGCCGAGTCGTCGCTGCATCGTCATGCTCTCTCCTTCGATGATGACGGTGCCTCCATCCTCGCCGAAGCCGGCCGAGCGCGGCGCCGCCGTCAGGACTCGACGATGCGCACCGTGTTTCCCGACGGATCGCGGAAGGCGCAGTCGCGCGGCCCCCACGGCTGCGCTTTCGGCTCCTGCAGCACCTCCGCCCCGCTCACCCGCGCGCGCTTGAACGCGGCGTCGAGATCGTCGGTGCGGAAGACGACGATCGGCAGCGACCCCTTCACGAGGAGCTCCTGCAGCGCGTCGCCGTCGGCGGGCGAGCGCCCCGCGTGCGGCGCGGAGAGCACGATCTCGACGTCGGGCTGCTCCGAGCTTCCGAGGGTGACCCAGCGGAAGCCGCCCGAGCCGACGTCCGTGCGAACCTCGAGCCCGAGGGCGTCGCGGTAGAACGGGAGGGACTCGTCCGGATCGTTGACGGTGATGTGGCAGAACCGCAGAGCGATGGTCATGGCCTCAGGCTACGGGCGCGTCCGCCGCGGGCGCTTCTCGCATCCTGCTCGTTCTGCTCGACCGCGCGTGCACCGGGCGTGTGCGCGCCATCGCGATGCACCCGGGCATGGCCTGCACGGCCGCGTGCTCACGAGCGCGGTACGAGCTCGGCGTCTCGCCCGTGACCGCGGCGAAGCGCGTGCTGAAGGATCCGAGCGACGTGCAGCCCACCTCCATGCACGCCTCCGTGACGCTCGTGCCCGAGCGCAGAAGCGCCATCGCGCGCTCGATGCGGCGCGTCATGAGGTACGCGTACGGTGTCTCGCCGTACGCGTCCCGGAACGTGCGCGAGAAGTGGGCGGGCGACATGCACGCCGCGCGCGCCATCGCGGGCACGTCGAGCGGGCGCGCGTAGTCGCGGTCGATGAGATCGCGAGCGCGCCGGACCGCGGCGAGCGTCTCGATACGGGCGCGGTCCATGGCCCCGACGCTAGCACCCGCGTGGCCTCGACGATCGCTCGCGTCGGCCGGTCATGGCCGTCGGCTGCCGTCCCGGCGAGGGACTCCCGGTGGGCGCGTGGCTCGCGGCCGAGGGCTGGGTCCTGCGCGGGCAGCCACAGTGTCGCCCAGGCGCACGTCACCGTGCACGGCGCCGCCGTGTGGCCGCTCGCCCCATGGACCAACACTCGTCGCGTGAACGTCGGCTATGGCCGCAGCTTCACGTACACCATCGCGAACTGCCCGTGGCCGGCGAGCTACAGCGTCACCGCGACAGTGTCGTGACCCTCATGGCCGACGCGCATCGACATCCCTCTCCGCCGTGTGAGGACGGGATCGGTAACGTGCCGGAATGATCGAGGTCGAGCACCTGAGCAAGCGCTTCGGCGACCGGCTCGCGCTCGAGGACGTGTCATTCCGGGTCGAGGCCGGCCGCGTGACGGCCTTCCTGGGCCCACACGGCGCGGGAAAGATGACCGCGATGCGCCTCATCCTCGGGCTCGACCGGCCGAACGCAGGGCGAGCGCTCATCGAGGGGCGTCCGCTCCGCGCCTACCCCGACCCGATCTGCCGCGTAGGAGCGCTGCTCAGCACGCGCTTCGCGCATCCACGGCGCACCGCCTTCGACCACCTGCTCATGGTCGCGGCCACCCACGGCATACCGCGAGAGCGGTGCACGAGGTCATCGACGCGGCGGGGCTGGACTCGGTCGCAGGCGAGCGGGTCGGCAGGTTCTCCCTCGGGATGACGCAGCGTCTCGGGATCGCGGCGGCGCTGCTCGGCTCGCCCCGCGTGCTCATCCTCGATGAGCCGATCAACGGACTCGACGTCGACGGCGTCCGCTGGTTTCGCGAGCTATGCCGCGGTCACGCGAGAGAGGGGGCGGCCGTCTTTCTATCCTCGCACCTCATGTCCGTGGTGGAGCAGGTCGCCGACCACGTCATCGTGCTCGGGCGGGGGCGAGTGCTGCGGGATGCACCACTCGCGGAGGTGCGGCGGGGGGCAGCGGTCGTGGAGGTCGTCGCCGACCGGGCTGCCGAGCTCGCGGCGATGCTCGATCGGCCGGACGCGACGATCGAGATGGCCGGCGATCGCTCCTTCACCGCGGCCGGGCTGAGCGCCCGGGAGATCGGCACCGCGGCGGTGAGGGCGGGAATCGTCCTCGAACGTCTCAACGAGACCTCGCGCTCCCTCGAGGACAGCTATCGGGAGCTCGCGGAGCAGGAGCTCGAGTTCCGCTCCGGCCCCTCGCGTCGAGCCCCGACGCGGGCGTGAGGGCGGCTCGACGCCCCCGCGCGCCCCGGCTCACGCTTCCGCGCCTGACGAAGGCGGTGTTGCGCGCGAGGCTCGGTGGCTCGGCCGCGGGATGGGGCTCCCTCGCCGTCCTGCTCTCCGCCGCCGGAAGCGGTCTCGTCGCGGGCGCGTCCGCTCTGTCGGCACGGGACGGCCCCGATCCGCTCGCGACCGTGGACTCCGCCATGGCGTTCGCGTCCGTCGCCGTGCAGCTCTTCGCGATCGCGGCGGGCACGGACGCGATCGCCGGCGAGCTCGCTCGTGGCACGATGTGGGCCTGGCTTGCCATCAGCCCGCGGCGCGGCCGGCTGTTCGCCGCGACGGCCCTCGCGACATGTGGCGCCGTGCTCGTGCTCGCGCTGCTCGCGGGCCTCGTGGCAGGCGGCTCCGCGCTGCTCGTCGTCGCGGTCGTCGGGCGTCCGGCCGACGGGCTTCTGGTCGGCGCGTGGCTCACCGGCGCGGGCGGTCTCGCGCTCGGCGCGGGCGTGCTCTCGCTCGGCGCGCTCACGCGGCAGCGCCTCGTCGCCGTGCTCGTGCCGATCGCGGTGCTCTACCTGCTGCCGCTGCTCGCGGGGCTGCTCTCACCGGGCGCGGCGCGCGACACCGTGGAAGCGATCCTGCCGGGCTCGGTCCTCGCGGCGCTCTCCACGGCGCACGTCTCCCACGGGGCCGTCGTGCTCGGCGCGACCGCGACGGGGCAGGGCATGCTCCCCGCGTGGGGCGCTCCTGAACACCGTGCTCGGCCTCGCTCGCGCGACCGGGAGCCCGCTCGTGCTCGTGGGGGACGCGGCGCGGCTCCTTCCCGGGGAGGGCGCGCGCTTCTTCGCGCCACCCGACGGCGTCACCGCGTTCGCGCGGTTCGACGGTCAGGGAGTCCTCCAGGTGTCTGCAGGGTTCGGCATCGCGGTGACCGCGCTGTGGGCGACCGTCGCGCTCGTCGCCTGGTTCGCCGCGGACGCGCGCCGGCCGATCGTCGTCCGCTGACGCGGCGCTCCACATCCGATTCGCCCCGGTCGAGCAGGCCAGCGACGCTCCCGCTCCGCCGGCCTCCGGTCAGCGTCCGCCCGCAGCCTTGGCCGCCGCCTTCGCGGCGCGCTTGCTCTCCCGCACGCGCGCGAGGGACTCCGCGTCGACGATGTCGGCGACCGACGCGAACGCGCCGTCCTCGCCGTAGCGGCCCGCCGCCTCGCGCCAGCCGGTGCCCGTGAAGCCGCACTGCTTGCCGAGCAGCGCGAGGAAGATCCGCGCCTTCTGCTCACCGAACCCCGGCAGCGTCCCGAGCCGACGCAGGACCTCCCGCCCGTCCGGGTCGCCCTTCGTCCAGATCGCCGCGGCGTCGCCGTCCCAGTCCGCGACGATCGCCGCGCACACCGCCTGGATGCGCGCCGCCATCGAGCCGGGGAAGCGGTGCACCGCGGGAGGCTGCTTGCACACCTCGACGAACCGCTCCGGATCGCACCCCGCGATCGTCGCCGCGTCGAATGCGCCGAGACGATCCTTGATCTTGAGCGGTCCGGAGAACGCGGTCTCCATCGGCACCTGCTGGTCGAGCACCATGCCGAGGAGGAGCGCGAGGGGGTCCTCCGACAGCAGGCGATCGGCGTCCGGGTCCCCCGTGAGGTGCAGCTGTCGCGTCATCCGTCCATGCTGCCACCGGCTCATCGCACCAGCACGAAGGCCGCCGAGGCGAGTCCGAGAATGAGCACGGCCGCGGCCACGAGCGCGACGAGCCCGCCCCCGGCAAGCGGCACGCGTCCGTCCCGACCTGCCGCGACGAGGATGCGGTGAACGGTGCGGTAGCGCACGTGCGCGACGACGATGACGGCGATCGAGAGCACGAGGCCGGCGCACGTCGGCAGGAGCGCCCACGCGCCGAGACGCTCGGGGATCACGCGCACGCCCGCGACCGAGGCGACCGCGAGCGCGAGCCCCGTCCGCCGCCAGGACAGCGCCGTGCGCTCCGGCTGCAGCCCCGGGTCGAACGGGCGGTCGTGCTCGCCCCGCGCGTCGCCCGCACCGTCCACGCCGGTCTCCTCGCCCATCCGACCTCCCGTCCTTCCGGATGCCGCCTCAGCGCAGGACGATCGCGAGCAGCACGAGCACGCCCACGACGACGATCACGATGCCGATCGGCGCCGAGAGCACGGGCGAGGGCAGGGGTCGGTTCAGACGCAACGCCCTCTCCGTCGCCATCCAGCCGAGCCACGCCTGCACGGGCGTGAGGATGCCGGCGACGACGAGCAGGATCGACGCGGCGAGCCGCAGTCCGGGCTGGAGGCCGGAGGCGAGCGACTCGAGCGCCACGGCGCCCGCCAGCAGCGCGAGGGACGTGCGGATCCACGCGAGGAAGGTGCGCTCGTTGGCGAGGGTGAACCGCGGATCCGGCTCCTCGCCGTGCGCGTACAGGCGGGCCGGGAACCGCCTCCGCTCGTCGCTCACCGGGCTCCTCCGCGCACGGTCCGAGGATACCCGGGACGCGCTCGCCCGCTCCGCCCGGCAGCCGCCCACCTGGCCACGCCGAGCAGGTGCGCCCGCTCCGGCCGCCTCGGCGGGCGCGCTCCGCACGCCTCGCGCCGCCCGCCCGCTCGGGCCGGTCCGGGCCACGCCGCTCCGGGTAGGCTGGTCGCGTGCCGCATCGTACCGTCACGCGCTCGTAGATGGCGGTCCTCGGATACCTCGCCTCGTCCATCCCGCTGCGCCTCGCGAGCTCGGGGTCGACCGTCGCGATCCCCATCCTCGCGGTTCAGCAGACGCACGACGTCGCGCTCGGCGGAGCCCTCGTCGCGGCCTCGCTCGCTCCGAGCGTGCTCGCGGCCCCGCTCGTGGGCGCGATCCTCGATCGCACGCGCCGTCCACGCCGCTGGATGATCGCGGGCGGTGTCGTGACCGCTCTCGCGTTCGCCGCGACGGCGCTGCTCGGCGTCGTGCCGCTCGCCCTCGTGCTCGTGCTGCTCGTGCTCGCGGGCGCGGCGACGCCGTTCGCGCAGGGGGGCCTCTCGAGCTTCGTGACCGAGGAGATCCCCGACGAGCGGCGGGCGTACGCATACGACGCGCTCTCCTACAACGTGGGCTCGGTCGGGGGCCCGGCGCTCGTCGCGCTCGCCGGCCTCGCGCACACGAGCCGACTGCCGATGGCGTGCCTCGCGGCTGCCGCGCTCGCGGGCGCCGCGGCGTTCGCCGCGACGCGGCTGCGGCCGCGACCGGCCGCCGAGCACTCGGTCGCGCGCACAATCCTCGCCGGCACCCGTCAGCTTGTGCGGCACCGCCCGCTCGCCGTCGTCACGGCCTCCGGCACGCTCAGCCAGCTCGGCGCGGGCGGCCTGCCCATCGCCGCGGTCGCGCTCTCCGTGCAGCGCGCCTCGACGCCGGACGACGCGGCGACGATCGTGACCGCGTTCGCGATCGGCGGCCTCGCGGGCGCGCTCGTCGAGGCCGCGCGCCCCATGACGCGGTTCCCGGCCCCGCTCGTCATGGGCGCCGGGTTCGCCGCCACGGGGATCGCGACCCTGCTCGCCGTGCTCGACCTCGGCCTCGCGTGGACGGTCGCCGCGATCGGCGTGTCCGGCCTCTTCACCGCCTCGAGCGCGGCGGCGATGCTCCTGCTCCGCAAGCAGCAGAGCCCGCCGTCCGTGCGCTCCCAGGTGTTCACGGTGGGAGCGGGCCTGCGCGCGACGGCCGCCGCGGTGGGAGCGGGCATCGCGGGCGTGCTCGCCGGCCTCGACGCGAGCGTGCTCATCGGCCTCGTGGGCGCCGTCTGGGTTGTCTCGGGCCTGCTCATGCTCGCGTTCCCGCGCGGCACGGCACCGCTCGACGACCCGCCGCTCGACGCACGACCGGATGCCCCGCCCGTTGCGTCCTGAGCCGCGAGCGGCAACCGTCCGGGCGCGGCTCCCGCACCGGAGCGCTCCCGGACGCCGCGCCGCAGGGTCAGGCGCGATCGAGCGGTGCGTCGTCCGCGAGCACGGACGCCGTCTGCGTCGCGAGACGCCCGCCGGCGTGCCCCGCGGCGAGGCTGCCGAGCATCGCGAGACGGTCGGCGGTCGCCGTGCCGGGCACGGCGCGGTACACCTTGAGCAGCAATCCCGCCGCTCCGCCGGGCCGTAGCGAGTGGTAGGTGAGGTCGAGGTCGCCCACCTCGGGATGCGCGATGCGCAGCGCGCCGGAGGTCTTCTCCCGCACCTCCGCGCGCGACCAGCGCACGCGGAACTCGTCGCTGCGCTCCTCGAGCTCGCACACGAGCTCGGCGAGGCCGCGGTCGTCGGGATCGAGCACGGCGGCCGCGCGCATCGCCGCGACGGTCGTCGCCGCGACCGTCTCCCAGTCGCGATAGAACGACCGGGCGTCGGGATCGAGGAAGGCCAGGCGCGTGAGGTTGCCGCTGTAGCGGTGCCCCGAGTAGAGGGCCGCGCCGAGCGCGTTCGCCCCCACGATCGTGTGGCAGCGGTCGAGCAGCACGGCCGGATGCTGCTGCCACTCGCCGAGCAGCTCGAGCAGCCCCGGGTCCACGGCCTCCGCGGCGCGCGGCGCCTCGACGATCGGGCGAGGCGTCGCGATCGCGAACAGGTACCGGCGGGCGTCGGGCTCGAGCTGCAGCGCCCGCGCGAGCGCCGACAGCACGCTCGCCGAGGGATGCGTCTCCCGTCCCTGCTCGAGCCTGCGGTAGTAGTCGGCGCTCAGGCCTGCGAGCGCGGCGACCTCCTCGCGCCGCAGCCCGCTCACGCGGCGCGTGCCGAGTCCGGCGAGTCCCACGTCCTCGGGTCGGACCTGAGCCCGACGTGCACGCAGGTAGTCGCCGAGCCGATGCGCAGGAGCACCCATGTCGGCATGCTACGCCCGTCGCCGCGCCGCTCGCGCTCCGCCGTGTCGCGGAGCGGAGGTCAGCTCAGCCGCATCCCTCCGTCGAGCAGGACCACCTGGCCGGTGAGGTAGGCGTTCGACAGCATCGCGAGGGCGAGGTCGGCGACCTCGGCGGGTCGACCGAGGCGGCCAACCGGCGGGCGTGGCGACGACTCCGGCAGGCCCGCGATCATCCCCGTGTCGGCGATGAGCGCGGGCGCGAGCGCGTTGACGGTCACCCCCGAGCCCGCCGCGCGCGCGGCGAGGGAGTGGGCGAGGCCGTGCAGTCCCGCCTTCGCCGCCGCGTAGTGGGGGCCGACGAAGCCGCCCGTGTACGCGGCGACGCTCGAGAGGAAGAGGATGCGCCCGAATCCCCTGCGCAGCATGCCGGGGAGCGCCGCTTGCGCGAGCAGGAACGGAGCCGTGAGGTTCACGTCGAGGCTGTGCCGCCACTGCTCGAGGGTGAGCTCGTCGAGCGCGCGGACGTCGCCCGCGCCCGCCGCGGGCACGAGGACGTCGAGCGCTCCGTGCTCGCGCTCGACCTCGCGCACGAGCCTCGCGAGCCCGTCCGCCTCCGCCATGTCGGCCACGCGCACGCGGAGACGCTCGCGCAGCTGAGCGGGAAGGGCCTCGAGCCGTTCCGGGTGCGGGGAGCGGCTCGTGCCGACGACGGTCGCGCCGGCGCGCAGGAGAGCGGAGACGAGAGCGGATCCGATGCCGCCGCTCGCGCCCGTGACGAGCGCGACGCGCGCGGCGAGAGGGCGGTCGGGCGAGGGCGCGCTGGTCATCGCTGCAGTGTAGGCCGTGCCGCCCGAGCGCCCCCGGAGCGGTGCCGCGGCGGCGTGGGGAATGTTCCCGGCGCCCGTGCGTTAACTTGAGTCGTAAGCACTCAAGTTCTAACCTTGAGTCCACAGCACTCACATCCCAAGGAGGTCCGGTTGGCTGAATTCCTCGGCCCCGCGGCTGCATCCGAGGGCTCGTTCGACGAGTTCCTCTCCCGAATCCTGCACGGCCAGCCGCCCGTCTACGGCCGTCCCGTGGACATCTCCCGACTGCTCAGCCGGCGCGGCCACGCGCTCGTGAACCGCGCCGCGCAGCACGCCGTGTCCGTCGGCCACCCCGGCGTCGACGCGCTGCACCTGCTGCGCGTGCTGCTCGAGGAGGGACCCGCGGCCGACATGATCGCGCGCAGCGGAGCGGATCGCGAGGCGATCGTGCGCGCGATCGACGAGCGCCTTCCGGAGAGGTCGGCCGAGCCGCTCGCCGAGGTCCCCGGACTCACGCCGTCCGCTCAGCGCGCGCTGCTCGACGCCGTGCAGGTCGCGCGCGCGTCCGGCTCCACCTACGTCGACCCCGAGCACCTGCTGTTCGCGTTCGCCCTCAACCAGGAGAGCGTCGCGGGCCAGCTCCTCGCGGGCGCGGGCGTGACCCCGCAGGCGCTCCAGGCCGCCGCGATGGCCGCCGCTCGAGCGACGCGCTCGGAGGCGCCGTCCGCTCCCGCAGGGGCGCCCGCGGCCTCCGGCACGCCCATGCTCGACCGGTTCGGCACCGACCTCACGGCGCGGGCGCGCGAGGGCGCGCTCGACCCCGTCATCGGCCGAGCCGACGAGATCGCGCAGACGGTCGAGATCCTGCTGCGCCGCACGAAGAACAACCCCGTGCTCATCGGGGAGCCAGGCGTCGGCAAGACCGCGATCGTCGAGGGCCTCGCCCAGCGGATCGCGGACGGCGACGTGCCCGAGCTCCTGCGCGACAAGCGCGTCGTCATGCTCGACCTGCCCGGCATGCTCTCGGGCACGCGCTTCCGCGGCGACTTCGAGGAGCGCCTCACGAAGGCCATGGGCGAGATCGCCGAGCACAAGGACGAGCTCATCGTCTTCGTCGACGAGCTCCACACGGTCGTCGGCGCGGGCAGCAGCGGCGACGGCGGCATGGACGCCGGCAACATCCTCAAGCCGCGCCTCGCGCGCGGCGAGCTGCACCTCGTGGGCGCGACGACGCTCGCGGAGTACCGCAAGATCGAGAAGGACGCGGCGCTCGAGCGCCGGTTCCAGCCGGTCATGGTCGCCGAGCCGAGCGTCGAGGACGCCGTGCAGATCCTCGCGGGCCTCAAGAGCCGCTATGAGGAGCACCACGGCGTGCACTACACCGACGACGCGATCCGCGCCGCGGTCGACCTCTCGGCGCGGTATGTCTCCGACCGCTTCCTGCCGGACAAGGC
This sequence comes from Actinomycetales bacterium, assembly GCA_015655445.1. Taxonomy (GTDB): domain Bacteria; phylum Actinomycetota; class Actinomycetes; order Actinomycetales; family Microbacteriaceae; genus Diaminobutyricimonas. The sequence goes on from JAATFA010000088.1 coordinate 9,471, forward strand.
GATCGACCTGCTCGACCAGGCGGGGGCGCGCCGTCGGCTCATGCTCGGCCGGCGCGTGGACGTCGCGGCGCTGCGTGCGCGCCTCGAGCAGCTCGAGGCCGCCAAGAGCCATGCGGTCGCCGAGGAGCACTACGAGGAGGCGTCGCGCCTGCGCGACGAGATCGAGGGCGTGCGCGAGCAGATCGCGTCCGCCGAGGCCTCCGGGACGACCGTCGCGGCCTCATCGGATGCGGTCATTGGCGCGTCCGACATCGCCGAGATCGTCGCCCGTGCGACGGGCATCCCCGCCGCACGGCTCTCGCAGGACGACCGGTCGCGCCTCGCCCGGCTCGAGAGCGAGCTCCACGAGCGCGTGGTCGGCCAGGACGAGGCGGTCACGGCGATCGCCAAGGCCGTGCGCCGCAGCCGCACGGGCATGTCCGATCCGCGCCGGCCGATCGGCAGCTTCCTCTTCCTCGGCCCGACGGGTGTAGGCAAGACGGAGCTCGCGAAGGCGCTCGCCGCGTCGCTCTTCGGCGAGGAGAAGGCGGTGCTGCGCTATGACATGAGCGAGTTCGGCGAGCGGCACACCGTGAGCCGCCTCGTGGGCGCCCCTCCCGGCTACGTCGGCTACGACGAGGCCGGCCAGCTCACCGAGCGCGTGCGGCGCAACCCGTACTCGATCGTGCTGCTCGACGAGATCGAGAAGGCACACCCGGACGTGTTCAACCTGCTCCTGCAGGTGCTCGAGGACGGACGCCTCACCGACGGCCAGGGGCGCACGGTCGACTTCCGCAACACCGTCGTGATCATGACCTCGAACCTCGGCTCCGAGTTCCTCGCGAGCCGCGGCGGCGCGCTCGGCTTCGTGGCGAACGACGCGAGCGCGGACGGCTTCGGCTCCGAGCGCGAGCTGCGGGCACGCGTCATGGGGCGGCTGCGCGAGACGATGCGGCCGGAGCTCCTCAACCGCATCGACGAGATCGTCCTGTTCCGCAAGCTCGATCGCGAGCAGCTGCGGCGGATCGTCGGACTCCTGCTCGCCGGCACGCGCGCGCGGCTGGAGTCGCAGGGCATCGGCCTCGACGTCGACGAGGAGGCGGTCGACTGGCTCGCCGAGCACGGCTACGAGCCCGAGTACGGGGCTCGCCCGCTGCGACGCCTCATCCAGCGCGAGGTCGAGGATCGGATCGCCGAGCTCATGGTGCGCGACCGGCTCGCGAGCGGGGCGCGCGTGCGCGTGTCCATCGTCGACGACTCGGTCCGCACGCTCGTGCGCAGCGAGGAGCCCCTCGTCGCCTGACGCGCGGCGCCGCGGCTCCGCGCTCGCGCGCCCGCGAGCGGCCCCGCGCCGGAGACGGGCGGGCGCAGAGGGCGAGCAGACGGTCGCGGAGACGCGCGGGAGGTCGCGCGACGGACGAGGGCCTCGGAGC
>JAATFA010000042.1 GCA_015655445.1 Actinomycetales bacterium
AGACTCCACTCGAGCGGATGACGAGACTCGAACTCGCGACCCTCACCTTGGCAAGGTGATGCGCTACCAACTGCGCCACATCCGCACTCGCGTTACCGCGTGCGGAGACGACTCTAACCGATGTCGGGCCGGTCCTCCAAACCGCAACGCGAGTGTGACACGGTTCCGGCTTGGAGTCCGCGACTGTGGCAAGATGGTGCACCGACGGGCGATTGGCGCAGTTGGTAGCGCGCTTCCTTCACACGGAAGAGGTCATCGGTTCGAGTCCGGTATCGCCCACAGCAGACTGGTCTCGGCCACCCATGTCGATCACGTCGCTGTTCCGGGCCGGCACGGCGGCAACACGTCCGGAAAGGCCGTGTCGTGGTCCGGCAGTCGGTCAGGCGCGTCAGCCTCCGCGAGTCAGCGACCCGCCAAGGATCGATCAACTCGACGCCTCGGGCGCGACGGTGGTGACGAGGACGATCACGACTGCGCCGGCGGCTCCGCCGGGGGTCCGGTCACGCACCGTGTCGATCGCGGCCGCGTCCTCGTCGGTGAGCGCGAAATCCCGGCCCAGCGAGGCGAGGGCGTCGCCGAGGACGAGTCGACGACGCGGCGAGCCGGGTCGACGTCCGCGGTAGCGTGGCGGCATGACCATCACCTCCGTGCTCGAACTGACGATCAAGCCCGAAGCCCTCGGCGATGCCGAGCGCATCATCGAGGAGACCCTCGCGACGACGCGAGCCTTCGCCGGGAACCTCGGCTGCGACGTCGCCGTCGACGTCGAGAACCCCGCCCACTACGCGGTGTTCGAGCACTGGGAGTCGCTCGAGGCCGATGACGCCTACCGCGCCTTCCGCGCGACGCCCGCCGGCGCGAACTCGCTGGGAGCGATCACCACCCAGCGGGTGCTGACGCGCTACCAGGACCGCTGACCCGGGAGGCGGTTCCCCATGCGGGCATCGCCTAGACTCGACGAGCGCATGCACGGCGGCGGGAGTAGGCCACGACCACGGATCCAGCCCACGAGGCAGTCCTCCCGACCCGCACGGAGACCTCGGGACGCGCTCGGGTGCTCCCCTGGGTGTGGCGCCTCCTCGTCGCCGCGATCATGGCGGTGCTGCTCTGGCGCGTCGTCCTCCCGCAGTTCCACGAGGCGTGGCTCGATGCGCACCGGCTGCCTGCGCACGCCCTCCCGCTCGCCGCGATCGGCTTCGTCGTCGAGCTCGCCTCCATCGCGGCGTACGGCCTGCTGACATACGTCGTGCTGCCCGCCGCGACGCGGCCGGGCCCGTGGCGCGTCATCCGCATCAACCTGGTCGGCGTCGCCGCGACCAACGCGGTGCCGAGCGGCGGCACTCTCGGCGCGGCCGCGCGGCTGTCGCTCCTCGGCGGCGACCGTGCGGCGTACGCGGGCGCGGCGGCGGGCCTCGCGATGGAGCTGCCGGTGTCTGGGCTCGTGCTCGCGGCGATCTTCGCCGTGGGGGCGATCGGGTGCCTGCCCGCCCTGCCCGGCCGCGGGTGGGAGGGGCTTGCCACCGTGATCGTCGGGGGCATGCTGCTCCTCCTCGTCCTGCTCGGCCTCGCGCTCGTGTTCCGGCGTCCCGTCATCCGCGTCCTCGCCGCGCTCGTGAGCTGGCTCCCCTCGGCCGCGCGCCGACGCGTCGTCGTCTTCGCTGACGAGGCCGTGCGGAACATGGCCTCGTTCGCCCGCGCTCCCCGTCGCCTGCTCGTCGCGGGCGGCTGGGCGGCCGCCAACTGGATGCTTGACGCGACCGCGCTCGGCTTCTTCCTGCTCGCCGCGGGCTTCCAGCCCGGCATCGTGCAACTGCTGCTCGCCCATGGTCTCGCCGGCGTGCTCGCCCTGCTGCCGTTCACGCCCGCCGGTCTCGGCGTCGTGGAGGGCGTGCTCGTGCCCACCCTCGTCGCCCTGGGCGCGAGCCCGGCGCAAGCGGTGCTCGGCGTCACCGGGTGGCGGATGGCTCAGTACTGGCTGCCGATCCCTCTCGGCGCGGTCGCGCTGCTCACGCTTCGCCTGCGGCTGCGTCGTTCGCGACGAGCCCGTGCTTCTCGTACCTCTCGTACTTCCGCCTCGTGACCGAGTCGCGCCGCAGGTAGCGGGCGAGCTTGCGCGGCTGCAGGGTGCGCAGCAAGTCCGCCTCGGCGCGGATCTGCGGCACGAACCGCAGCCGCCCGCCCACGGCGCGGATCGCGAGGGCCACGTCGATGTCCTCGTTCACGGAGTCGTCGATGCTCACGATGGGGCGGATCGCCTCCCAGGCGTCGCGACGCAGGGCCATGTTGTGGCCGTAGAGCAGCACGCGCACGCCGAAGAGGGCGGGGTGGAAGATGCGGAAGACGCGATACAGGCCGGCCGTGAGGCGGCTGACGAACGATCCGGCGTGGGACTGCCGGATGCTGCCGGACGCGGCCCAGAGCCCGGGATCCGCGCGGAACGCGGCCCGGATCGCGGCGGCCCAGCCGGGCTCCACGAGCGTGTCCGCGTCGATGCGCGCGATGATGTCGCTGTTCGCGGCGTCGAACCCCGTCGCGCGCGCCCGGCCGATGCCGGGGATCGGCTCGTGCAGCACCGTCACGCCCGGGTAGGACGCGGCGATCTCCGCGGTGGCATCCGTCGAGCCGTTGTCGACGACGATGATCTCCTCGACCGGCTCGGTCTGCCCTGTCAGGGCGGTCAGGCAGTCGACGATGATGGCCTCCTCGTCGCGTGCCGGGATGACGACCGTCACGCTCGGCACGCCTGCCGGAAGCCGCACTGTCACCCGGTCTCCTCTCGCGTCGTCGGGCGCACCCGTCACCGACGCTACTCCCAGGACGCACCCTCGCGGCGCGGGCTCGGGGGCGCCGCGGGGCGCGGCCGCCCGATCGTGCCCGTGCGCCGGGCCCGCATCAGAGGAGCGGGGTCCACGCGCGTGTGGTGACGCCGACCATGTTCCAGGCGTTGACGGTCGTGATGAGCGCGACGAGCGCCCCGAGCTCCTCCGGGCTGAAGGCGACGGACGCCTCGCCCCAGTCCGCATCGCTCACGTGCGTCTCGGCGCACCGGGTCATGCTGTCAGCGAGGGCAAGCGCCGCTCGCTCGCGCCGGGTGAAGAAGGGCGACTCGCGCCACACCGCGACGGCCGCGAGGCGCGCGACCGGCTCGCCCGCCTCGATCGCTTCTTTTGTGTGAAGCCCGACGCAGTACGCGCAGCCATTGAGCTGCGAGGCGCGGATGCGGACCAGCTCCCGCAGCCGAGGCTCGACGCCGGCCGCGTCGAGCTGCCTGGCGGTCGCCGCGTCCAGCGACTCCAGCGCACGACTGAAGGTCGGGGCGACCGTGTCGATGTCGAGGCGCATCATCACGCCGATCGCGCCGTCGATGGTGGGGGCCATGGGATCTCCTTCCGAGTCCGTTCCCACTCTCGCGGTGCGCCGCTCATCTGTCCAACAGATGATGTGGATGTCATCTAGCATTGCGAGTAATGGAGCTTCATCAGTTGCGATACGTGCTCGCCGTGCTCGACGCCGGCTCCTTCACGGCCGCCGCGACGCGCGTGCGCGTGAGCCAGTCCGGCGTCAGCGCGCAGGTGCAGAAGCTCGAGCGAGAGCTCGGCGTCGCCCTGTTCGACCGGTCGGCACGACGGGTCGAGCTCACCGCTGAGGGCGCCCGGCTGATCCCGGCCCTCCGTGCCGCGGTCGCCGCCGTCGACGGGGTCCGCGACCGGGCCAGCGAGCTCCGGGGGCTCGTCGTGGGCTCGCTCAGCGTCGGCACGGTCACCGGGCTCACGTGGCCGACGCTCTTCGACGCCATCGCCGAAATCCATGGCTCCCACCCCGGAGTGGACCTCCGACTGCGAGAGGCGGCATCCGACGCCCTGATCGACGGGGTGCGGCACCGCGAGCTCGACATCGCCATCGCCGCATGGTCGCCGGAGCCGCCGGACGGGCTCGAGACCGCGACCGTCTTCGACGACGCGCTCGTCGCCGTCGTCGCCACCGCGCATCCCTGGGCCGCGCGACGCCGGCTGCGGCCCGCGGAGCTCGCCGAGGCGGACCTCATCGCCCTGCCGCCGGGCACCGGCGCCAGGATCGCCCTCGACGCGACCCTCGTCCGCGCGAACCTCGCCTCCCGGCCGCGCTGGGAGGTCGCCACCCCCGCCCACCTCGAGACGCTTGCCCGCCGCGGCCTCGGCGTCGGCATCGCGAGCGAGTCGACGGTCGGCGCCGCTGCGGGCGTCGTCCGCATCGCCATCGACGATCCTCGGGCGCGTTCGCAGCTCGGCATCGTCTGGCGGCCGGATCCCGGGCCCGCCACGCGCGCCCTGCTCGCCCGGCTCACCGCCTAGCTGTACTCGGTCGGATCGTTGGTGATGTGGGAGCCCGGCCGCATCCCGGATGGCGGCGGCTGGCGCCATGCCCAGCACGACATCACGACCCACGAGGCCTTTACCGACAACGCTTGGAACTACACGCACTCCCGCGACTTCCGAACCGTCCTGGCCGTCCTCGGCGCGACGCACATCCGCACCCGACCGCACTCGCCCTGGCAGAACAGGAAGGCCGAACGCCTCAACCCAACCCTCCAGGAGAATCGGGCCTGCCGGCACCCGTTCACCTCGAACCAGGACCGCACCGACGCGCCCGCACCCAGACTCGAGCACTACAACCACGCTCGACCCCACACCACTTGCCAAGGCCCCCCACCACCACCCGAACGTCACCACCGAAGTAACCGAGTACACCTAGCGGCCTTCGGCACGGTGGCGGGGTGGTGGGTCTGTCCGGCCGAGGCCTTGACATTGACCTTGCGTCAGGGTCGCACGCTGATGGCGTGACATCGCCACGAGTGACCGTTCCAACCTTCCTCACGGCGGAGGGTCTTTCCCTCTTCGCCGACTCCGCGCTCCTCGTCGTGCTGCCGTGGCTGGCGCTGACGATCACCGGCCGCGCGTCGACGTCGAGTCTCGTGCTGGCGGCCGTGATGGTGCCCGCCGTCGTCACCGGCATCGCCGGCGGCTACGCGATCGACCGGCTCGGTCGTCGGCGCAGCAGCGTCGTGGCGAGCCTCGGCAGCGCGGCAGCGGCCGCGGCGCTCGCGATCGTCGATGGCACGGGCGGACTCGGCATCGGCACTCTCATCGCGTTCGGCCTGCTCGCCACCGCCTTCGGCACGCCGGCCGTCACCGCCCGTGACGCCCTCATGGCCGATGTCGCCCGGTCGGCCGGTGTGTCTTTGGAGCGCGTGGCGGGGCTGCGGCAGGGGGTGTCATCGATCGCGTTCCTCGGCGGCCCGGCGGTCGCGGGACTCCTGCTGGCGACCGTGCCGTCGCCGCTGACCCTGTCGATCCTCGTGGCCTGCTGGGTCGCCGCGTCCGCGGTCACCGCCGTCCTGCCCCTCTCCACAGCGCCGCGGGGGGCCGCGCCGGCCGTCGAGAGGGTGGCGTGGTGGCGTCGCATCACGCGCGATCCGGTCGTGGTGACCTCGATCGTGATCGGCGTCGGCTCGGGCGTGATCACCGCGCCCCTGTCCAGCGTCGTGCTGCCCGCCCACTTCCGCGCGATCGGCGAGCCCGCGTTCTTCGGCGTCGCGGTCGCGCTGTCCGGGGCCGGATCCCTCGTCGGCTCGATCCTCTACTCGCTGCTCGCGCGCCGGAGGCCGGGTTGGACCTACGCGGGCATGATCGCGATCACGACCGCGGGCTTCGCCCTCGTCGCCATGCTGCCGGCGTTCCCGCTCGTCCTGACCGGACAGTTCGCGATCGGCCTCGGCGCCGGGGTCCTCGGCCCGTTCGTCATCGTCGCGATCACGCGCCACACGGAGGAGTCGGAGCGCGGTCGAGTGCTCGGCGTCTTCAACTCCCTGGGCCTGGGAGCATCGCCGGCGGGCTTGGCCGTGTTCGCACCGCTCGTGGCGGCGACCGGGATCGGCGGTGGGGCCGTGGCCGTCCTCGTCGGATGGGGCGTGCTGGCCCTGTTGCTGATCGCGGCGGCGCGTCCGATGCTGGGTCACGGGCGAGCCTCAGGCGACGGGCGAGCCGCGGGCGACGGGCAGGCTTCGGAGGAGGGCACGTGATGCTGACGATCGGCGAGCTCGCCACCGCGGTGGGGATCACGGTCAGGACCGTGCGCCACTACCACGCCATCGGGCTGCTCCCCGAGCCGCCGCGCGACCCCTCCGGCTACCGCCGTTACGACGCCCAGGCGCTCATCACGGCGGCGCGGATCAAGCTGCTCGCCGACGCGGGAGTCCCGCTGGCCCGCATCCCCTCGCTCCTGGAGGCCCACCCGGACGAGCTCCACGCCGCGATCGACTAGATCGATCGTCGTGTCGCGGGGCAGATCGAGCGGCTCACGGCGGTCCGGGCCTCCCTGCGCGGCCTGCGTACCGCGAGCGTGCCCGCCCTGCCGCACGCCCTCACGAACCTCCTGGACGTCCTGCGGCGGGCCGGCGTCGGTGAGCGCACGGTGCGGTACGAGCGCGACGGATGGATCATGCTCCGCACGCTGTACCCCGAGGAGGCCGAGCAGCTCATCGCCGTCAAGGCCCGGCTCCTGGCTGACCCGCAGGTCGTGTGGCTCTACCGGCGGCTCGACGAGGCCTACGACTGGGAGCCCGACGACGGGCGCATCGAGGACCTCGCGATGGAGATCCTCACGCGCATCCCCGTGTCTTCCCCGGGCGTGCTGGAGACGGGCGACCGGACACGGAGCCGGATGCTCGCGCTCGTGTCCTCCTACGGCGACGACGGCCCGCCCTCGTGGAGCGCGCTGCGACGCCGCATCCGCGCGCGCACGGGGCGCCCCTGAGCCCGGCCGCCGAGCCCGAGGTGAGTCGCCGCGAAGCGCCCCCGCTCGCGCGAGGCCACGCGGTCGTCGGTGCGCGCGGCTCGCGGCCGATCCGTTCCGGCCGATCTGCTCGTGGCTGATCTGCTGAGAGTGGATATCGACGCGGAGCGGCTCGCCGCGCGGGACGATCGAGGCATGAGTGGTGATCCTCCGAAGCCGCCGTCGTTCTCCGAGGGCGTCCGGCGTGAGTTCTACGAGCGTCGTGTGCTTGTGCTCGACGGGCCGCTGGACGACGACAACGGCACCTTGCTCGCGACACAGCTGATCGCCCTCGCGGCGGAGGACCAGTCGGCGGACATCGCGCTGTGGATCCACTCGCCGGGAGGGTCGGTGCCGGCGATGCTCGCGATCCGCGACGTCATGCGCACGATCCCGAACGACGTGTCCACGCTCGTGTTCGGCATCGCGTACAGCGCGGGGCAGTTCCTGCTGTCGGCGGGCACCCGGGGAAAGCGCAAGGCGCTCCCCCACGCGCGCGTGCTCATGCACCAGGGGTCGGCGGGGATCGGCGGCGTCGCCGTGGACGTCGAGCTGCAGGCCGACGACCTTCGCCACACCCGCGACACCGTGCTCGGCCTCATCGCCGAGGACACCGGGCAGCCTGTCGAGCGGGTCTTCGAGGACTCGCTGCACGACCACTGGTACTCGGCGGAGCAGGCGCTCGAGTACGGCTTCATCGACACGATCGTGCGCTCCTTCGACGACTACCGCCCGCGAGAGCGGGGCATCGTCGCCGGGTTCGCGCAGACCGGGGAGGCCGGCGCCCGATGAGCAGCTACACGATCCCCAACGTCATCGCGCAGCACCCGCGCGGTGAGCGCATCATGGACGTCTACTCGCACCTGCTCACCGAGCGCGTGGTGTACCTCGGGACCGGGATCGACGCCGGGGTCGCGAACGCGCTCATCGCCCAGCTGCTCTACCTCGAGGCCGACAGCGCGGAACGGGACATCCAGCTCTACATCAACTGCGAGGGCGGCGACCCGAGCGCCATGCTCGCGGTCTACGACACGATGCGGTTAATCCGACCCCAGGTGGCGACCACGTGCGTGGGACAGGCCGTGGCCGTGGGCGCGGTGCTCCTCGCCGCCGGCGCGCCCGGGAAGCGCGCCGCCCTGCCGCATGCCCGCGTCGTGCTCCACCAGCCCGTCGCCCAGGGGCGAGGGACGATCCCCGACCTCATCCTGCAAGCCGACGAGGTGATCCGCCTGCGCTCGGACATCGAGGAGGTGCTCGCCCGCCACACCGGGCAGAGCGTGGAGACCTTGCGCGCAGACACCGATCATGATCGCGTGTTCACGGCGAGCACGGCGCGCGACTACGGCTTGCTGGATCAGGTGATCGTCGAGCGGTGAGCGCGTCGCGGCGGGCTCGTCATCCCCTGCCTGAGCGTGCGGCGGCTATGCCGCGAGGGCGACGCTCACTTGCGACACGGAGAGCTGGGCGGCGGGACGGCTCACGGCCGCGAGGGACTGTGCGACATCCAGGGTGAGGTCCAGCAGCGTCGTCCCCAGCGCGCCGCCGACGGCCGCGATGATCTCGCTCGAGGGCTCCTTGAGACCCCGTTCGATCTCCGAGAGGTACTGGGGCGAGACTCCCGCGCGGGTCGCGACCTCGTCGAGCGTCTCCCCGCGATCGTTCCGACGCTCGCGCAGCGAGTCGCCGAGCATCTGCCGCCACAGGGGCTCGCGCGGCCTCTCCTGCGCAGGAACGGCGGCGGCGGGCTCGTCGGCATGGTTCGGGCGCTCGGCAGCGGAGATCTCGGCCATGCCTCATCGTAAGGCGCCGGCTCGCGGACGGCCGGTCGATTCTGCTCTCAGCAGAGATCGCCGTCCCTGACTGCTCCGGCCTCGCCTACGCCCGCGTCCCGATGAGGGGCAGGAACGCGACCGCCGTGCCGGCGCCCGACCACAGCGCCGAGGCCGCGACCGCGACGAACTGGCTCTCGACGAGGTCGACCGATCCCGTGTAGACGAGTCCGTACTCGCTCGCGAACAGGCCCAGGAAGACGACGCCGATCGCGGCGGGGATGGACGTGAGCGCGAGCACGTGCCGCAGGGAGCCCCAGTGCCACGCGGCCGCGCGTGCGGAGTAGCCGATGAGCGCGGAGGAGCACCCGGCGACCGCGCCGAGGATGATCGACCACAGCGGGTCGAGGCTCGCTCCCGCGGGGAGGGCCGCGGCGACGCCCGCGACGACCCCCGAGGCGGCGGCGCCGGGGGTCGTGCGAGCGAGTCGGAGCCGCTCGACGACGAGCCAGCCGGCGGCGGACGCGATGGGCGCGAGCACCGCGGTCGTGAGCACGCGGCTCGTGTCGGAGTCGAGGTGCAGCTCGATACCGGCGAGCCACGCGAGCGCGACGAGCCACACGAACGCGGTCGCGAGCGCGAGACGGAGAGCGGGGGGGCCGTGCCGGTCGCCGGAGAGCCGCGTGCCGGAGGCGACGCGCGCGGCGAGCGGGCCGAGCCACGGCACGGCGATCGCGAGCGCCGCGCCGTAGTCGAGCGGCACGAGGCCCGCGGCGTCGTAGACGATCGCGGGATCGAAGCTCAGCGCCGCGAGAGGCACGGGCACGAGGAGCGTCCACAGGCCCGCGACGATCGCGGCGCGCGCCCCCCGAGCGCGCGGCGGCACGGCGAGCGCGGCCGCGAGGGCGAGGGCGATCCCGAGGCCCGCGTAGACGAGAGCGGCGGAGACCGCGACGACGACCCCCGCGAGCGCGCCGACGAGGATGAGCGCGAGCCACACGACGGCTGCCGGGGCGGCCCGGAGGAGGAGGCCGCGACGGCGCCGCGCGATGAGCATGACCGCGACGGCGTCGAGCGCGAGCAGGACGAGGGCCGTGCCCGTCGTCCATGCGGCGTCCACTCGCGTGCCTCCCGTCCCCTCTCGAACCTATCCGACGGCTCTCACGTCGCGGCCGTCGGGCGACCCCACGCACGCGAGGGGCGTCACGTCCGACGACGTGACGCCCCTCGACGCGGGAGTCCGGACTCAGGCGTCCGTGAGCGCGTAGCCCTCCTCGCCGTGCACGACGGTGTCGACGCCGGCGAGCTCGTCCTCGTTCTTGACCCGGAACCCCATCGTCTTCTCGATGATCCAGCCGATGACGAAGGCGAGCACGAACGAGTAGATCATGACGCTGAAGGCACCGACCGCCTGCACGCCCAGCTGCTGCAGGCTGCCGCCGTAGACGAGGCTCGAGTACGGCTTGCTCGCGTCGCCGTCCACGTGCGTGAGACCGAAGACGCCGATGTACAGCGTTCCGATGAGGCCCCCGACGAGGTGGATGCCGACGACGTCGAGCGAGTCGTCGAAGCCGAGCCGGAACTTGAGGTCGATCGCGAGCGCGCAGACCGCGCCCGTGATGATGCCGAGCACGAGCGCCCAGAAGGGGGTCAGAGCGTTGCACGCGGGCGTGATCGCGACGAGGCCGGCGACGGCGCCGGACGCCGCTCCGATGGAGGTCGCCTTGCCGTCCTTGATCTTCTCGACGATGAGCCAGCCGAGCGTCGCCGCCGCGGGCGCGCCGAGGGTGTTGATCCACGCGATCGCCGCGACCCCGTCGACGCCGCCCTCGGATCCGGCGTTGAAGCCGAACCATCCGAACCATAGGAGAGAGGCGCCCAGGAGGGTGAGGGGCACGTTGTGCGGCTTCGACATGCCCTTCGCGAACCCGACGCGCTTGCCGAGCACGAGCGCGAGTGCGAGCGCCGCGGCTCCCGCGTTGATGTGGACCGCCGTGCCGCCCGCGAAGTCGTTGACGTGCAGGATCGAGGGAGCCCAGCCGTCGGTGAGGTTGAACACCCAGTAGGCGACGGGAAAGTAGACGACCGTCACCCACACGCCCGCGAAGACCATCCACGCGCCGAACTTCGCGCGGTCCGCGATCGCGCCCGAGATGAGGGCGACGGTGATGATCGCGAACGTCGCCTGGAAGCCGGCGAACGCGAGGCCGTTGAGGTCGGGCGTCGCGCCGTCCTTCCCGAGAAGGCTCGACAGGCCCCAGTCGGGGGTGCCGAGCCAGTGCGGGATGAGCGGAGTTCCGAAGGCCATGCCGTAGCCGTAGAGGACCCAGAGGACTCCGACGAGGGCGATCGCGCCGAAGCTCATCATCATCATGCTGATGACGCTCTTCGCGCGGACCATGCCGCCGTAGAAGAACGCGACACCGGGCGTCATGAGGAGGACGAGCGCGGCGGCCACCATCAGCCACAGCGAGTTGATATTGGTGATGGCATCGTCGACAGTAGGGCCATCCGCCAGATGGAGCATTGGTCGTTCCCTCTTCTCTCTCTGCAAAGGAGCCCTGCACCGAGCAGCGAGCGGGAAGCCGATCCCCCCCCGGCTTCCGCGATGCCGGCCCGCGGGCATGGGTTCATATTGGAGGGAGCACGTTTCGACAGCGGTGTCGCAGTGTTTCGGGAATGTTACGGCCGAGCGGGCAAAGTAAACATCGTGTTTCACCGTGCTGCGCGGGAGCCAGGAGTACGAGGAGCGCCTCCCGCGCATCCGCGGGATAGTCTGGACCTCCAGCGCCGGGGAGCCTCATCGGTGGCTCGCTCGTCCTCGCGCCCGGGAGTCCCATGCCGCTTCTACGCTCGGAGCGAGCGACCGCGGCCCTGCTCATCGCGTGCGCCGTGCTCGGGCTCGCCGTCGCGAACACTCCCCTCTCGGGCGCCGTGCTCGGCGTGCGGGACGCCGCGCTCGTCGTCCCCGGCACCGGGCTCGACCTGACCGTCGGCGGGTGGGTCACCGACGGCCTGCTCGCCGTGTTCTTCCTCCTCGCCGCGATCGAGCTGCGGCACGAGCTCACGGCGGGCGCCCTTGCGAGCGTGCGCTCGGCGCTCGTCCCCGCGCTCGCCGCGGTCGGGGGCGTCATCGCGCCCGCGCTCGTCGTGCTGCTGCTCGTGCACGACCCCGCGGGGCGCGCCGGATGGCCGATCCCCACGGCGACGGACATCGCGTTCGCGCTCGGGATCCTCGCGATCGCGGGGGGCCGCCTGCCGACGCGCGTGCGCGCCCTCCTGCTCGCCCTCGCCGTGATCGACGATCTCATCGCGATCGTGCTCATCGCGGTGTTCTTCACGCACGAGATCGAGCCCGTGCCTCTCGCGCTCGCCCTGCCTGCCGTGCTCCTGTTCGGGCTTGTGACCGCGCGCGTGCGGCGGACGCCCGTCGCGATCGCGCTCGCCGTGCCGCTCGGGCTGCTCGCGTGGTATCTCGTCCACGCCGCGTGCGCGCGGCGCTCGAACCCTGGTCGAATGCCGTCGTGCTGCCGGTCTTCGCCTTCACGGCGGCACTCGTCGCGCTCCCGCCGGTGCCGATAGGCGGCCTCCGCCCGCTCTTCTGGGCGATCGTCGTCGCCCTCCCGGTCGGCAAGCTCGTCGGGATCGCCGTGGGCGGATCGGTCGCGCTCGCCCTCGCACGTCGCGGCCGACCTTCGGTCCCCGTGGGCGACCTGCTCGTCGTCGCCGCGCTCGGTGGCGTCGGCTTCACGGTCTCGCTCCTGATGAACCAGCTCGCGTTCACGGACGATCCCCTCCTTGCGGCCGAGGGGACGCTCGCGGTGCTGCTCGGATCCGCGCTCGCCGGCGTGGGCGGCGTCATCGCGACGGTCCTCCGCTCGCGGCATTACTCTCGTGCGCGAGGCGGGACCGGCTGAGAGCGCGGGCTCAGAGTCCCTCGCCGGAGGTGAGAGCGATGAGCCGGGACATCGCGCGCAAGTACTTCTTGCGGTAGCCGCCGGCGAGCATGTCCTCGCCGAAGACCTCGTCGAGCGGGAGCCCGCTCGCGATCACGCGCACTTGCGCGTCGTAGAGCCGGTCGACGAAGGCGACGAGACGCAGCGCCTCCGTCTGGCCGGCGAGCTCGTGCACGCCTCGCAGGGCGACCGTGCGCAGCCCCTCGACGAGGCCGACGTAGCGCGACGGGTGGACGGTCCCGAGGTGGCGCAGGACCGCGTCGAAGTCGTCGATCGTCGCGGGTCCGCCGGCGCGCGCGACCGCGTCCTCGAGCTCCTCGTCGGGCACCGTCACGGCGTGGCCGGTGATCTCGCGGCGGCGGTAGTCGAGCCCGTCGATGCGCACGGTCGTGAAGCGGTCGGCGAGGCCGTGGATCTCGCGCAGGAAGTCCTGGGCCGCGAACCTGCCCTCGCCGAGAGCGTTCGGGGGCGTGTTCGAGGTCGCCGCGATGCGCGTGCCGGAGGTGACGAGCTCGCCGAGCAGGCGTGTCATGACCATCGTGTCGCCGGGGTCGTCGAGCTCGAACTCGTCGATCGCCACGAGGGAGGAGCCGCGCAGGAGCGCGACCGCCTCGCGATATCCGAGCGCTCCCACGAGGGCGGTGTACTCGATGAACGTGCCGAAGTACTTGCGCTCGGGCATGAGGTGCCACAGGGCGGCGAGCAGGTGCGTCTTGCCGACCCCGAAGCCCCCGTCGAGGTAGATGCCCGGTCGGGCCGGCTCGGCACGTCGCCGTCCGAGCCATCCTCCGCGCGCGGCGCGACCGCCGGCCGCGAACGAGCGCACGGCCTCGACGGCGGCCGCTTGCGACGGGTAGTCGGGATCCGGTCGGTACGACTCGAGCGAGGCGGACTGGAACTGCCGCGGTGGAACGAGGTGCGCGACGATCTCCGGACCGGAGATGGTCGGCGTGCGATCCACGAGGTGGGCCACGTCGAGCGTGCGCTCCGCTGTCATGCACCAGCCTTCGGGAATACGCGGTCGCGGAAGTGTGTCACAGTCTTACGGCGACCCGCCGCGGACGGTGCGACGTGCGTATCGTCGGATGCGGGCGGCCGACGTCCAGCCTACCGCCGGCCGGAGGGCCGCTCGTCCACCGTGAGCTCCTTGGAGGCATCGTGACCGTCGAGTTCGACCCGTCCCCCCGCTTCGCCGGATACGCGCACCCGGAGCGGCTCGTGAGCGGCGAGTGGCTCGAGGCCCACCTCGGGACGCCCGGGCTCGCGATCGTCGAGTCCGACGAGGACGTGCTGCTCTACGAGACCGGGCACATCCCGGGCGCCGTCAAGATCGACTGGCACACCGACCTCAACGACCCTGTGACGCGCGACTACGTCGACGGCGAGGCCTTCGCGCGCCTGCTCGGCTCGAAGGGCATCACGCGCGAGACGACGGTCGTCCTCTACGGCGACAAGAGCAACTGGTGGGCCGCCTACGCGCTGTGGGTGTTCACGCTCTTCGGGCACGAGGACGTGCGCCTGCTCGACGGCGGACGCGACAAGTGGATCGCCGAGGGGCGGCCGATCACGACCGAGCCGAGCTCCCCCGCGCCCGTCGACTACCCCGTCGTCGAGCGCGATGACTCGCGCGTGCGGGCGTTCCGGGACGACGTGCTCGGCGCGCTCGGTCGCACGCCGCTCATCGACGTGCGCTCGCCCGAGGAGTACACGGGCGTGCGGACGACGGCACCCGCCTATCCCGAGGAGGGGGCGCTGCGCGCCGGTCACATCCCGACCGCCCGCAACGTGCCGTGGGGCAGGGCCGCCGCCGAGGACGGGACGTTCAAGCCCGTGGAGGATCTCGAGGCGATCTACCGCTCGGAGGCGGGCCTGAGCGAGGGCCAGGGCGTCATCGCCTACTGCCGCATCGGCGAGCGATCGAGCCACACGTGGTTCGTCCTCACGCACCTGCTCGGCTTTCCGGATGTGCGCAACTACGACGGATCGTGGACCGAGTGGGGCAGCGCCGTGCGCGTCCCCATCGCCCAGGGGGCCGATCCGGGCGATGCGCCGGCGAGCTGATCGGAGCGGCGGGTGACGGAGGCGTCCGCGGTCCCGGATCCGCTCGCCGCGATCCGCGACGAGTTCCTTGCGCTCTCGGAGCACGAGCGGCTCGAGCTGCTGCTCGAGTTCGCGAACGAGCTGCCCGAGCTGCCGGAGCGGTTCCGCGACCACCCCGACCTGCTCGAGCGCGTCGCGGAGTGCCAGTCGCCCGTCTACATCTTCGTCGAGGTCGAGGCAGGACGCGTGCGCATGCACGCGACCGCTCCGCGGGAGGCGCCCACGACGCGCGGCTTCGCGTCGATCCTCGTCCAGGGCCTCTCGGGGCTCGCGGTCGACGAGGTGCTCGCGGTGCCCGCCGACTACCCGCAGACGATCGGGCTCACGCGTGCGGTGAGCCCCCTGCGCATCCGCGGCATGACCGGCATGCTCGCGCGCGTGAAGCGGCAGGTCCGCGAGCGCGGGGCCGCGTGATCCTCGTCCCGCAGTGACTCACGCCGGGCGCCGACCACCCGGGGGGACGCCGTGGCGCGGCCGGCGCGTGCCGGCTCGGGGAGGCCGCCGTGCGCGGCGCGCTCACTCCCCCGCCGCGGGCAGCTCCTCGAGCCACGACCGGATGACCGCGTTCCAGCGATCGGGGTCGTAGTTCCAGAGCTTCGTGTGCCGTGCGACGGAGAACGGCTCGTACCGCACGATGTCCGGGCGGGCGAGGGCGAGCGCGCGCGAGGAGCTCGCGGGCACGAGCCCGTCGTCGTCGGAGTGCAGCAGCAGGATGGGCACGCGCAGCTCGCTCGCGCGCCGCACGAAGTCGAGTCGCGCGAGGTCGATCGGATGCGACTGGCCCGTGAGCGGACGCGCCCAGCCGCCCCCGAGCATCGCGAGCACGCCGCGTCGCAGCGGCTCGGGGAGCCTGTACTCCTCGCCCTGGTAGTCGAGCGCCGCGACCCAGTCGACGACGGGAGACTCGAGCACGATCCCGGTCACGACGGACGCGAGCGAGGACCGCGTGGCGGCCTGCAGCACGGTCGCGCCTCCCATCGACCAGCCCATGAGCACGACCGAGCGTGCGCCGTGGTCGACCGCGTAGCGCATCGCCGACTCGACGTCCTCCCACTCGGTGTCGCCGAGGGCGTAGCGGCCGTCGTCACTCTCGGGGGCGTCGCCGTCGTTGCGGTAGGAGACGAGCAGCGACGTGTATCCCGCCTCGCGGAAGACGGGCACGGCGCGCAGCCCCTCCGAGCGGCGCACGGCCCGCCCGTGCACCTGGATCGCCCATGTCGTGGTCGGCTCGGCCGCGGGGATGAGCCACGCGGGCGCGGGTCCGACGGGCGACGCGATCTCCACGTTCCGGTAGGGCACGCCGAGCTCGCGCGGGCCGAGGTAGAACCATCCCGCGAAGCGGCCGCGGCGCGCGGTCGTGAGGTCGCCGAAGTCCACGGCGAGCACGCGGCGGGTGACGCTCGACTCGTCGTGGTCGACGATGTCACCCAGTCGCGCGTGGCCTCTGCCGCCGTCGAACCAGAAGCTGTAGCGCCCCGGCACCGTCGCGTCGGCGGAGCGCGAGAGCGTGATCGTCTCCCCGTCGCAGCGGATGACGCGGGTGTCCTCGATCCGCCGCCGCGGCGGCGTGATGACGGTGCGCGCGACGAGGGCGGCCGTCGCGACAGCGGTGAGGCCGACGATCGCGGTCGCGCCCACGAGGCCGAGGGCGGATGCCGCGAGCGCGCGTCGCGCGGACCACGGGGCGCGCGCAGCGGCCATGGACGTGCTCCTCCGGGTGTCGGGACGGCGAGCCTCCGGGTGCGGAGGCAGGTCGAAGCCTAGTCTTCCAGCGTGGCCGAAAGCTTCGCTGAACCTCCCGCCTTCGCCGCCGCCGTCGCGGCCGTGCGCTCGGCACGGCTGCGCGGCGAGCTCGCGGTGACGGAGATCCCCGCGCCGTCGGGTCTCGCCCCCTATGCCCTCGCGCTCGCGGCGGACGTGTCCCCCCGCCGGCACGGCGAGGACTCGGAGCTCGGCACGGGACGCTTCGTGCTCCTCTACGACCCGGTCGCCCCCGACGCGTGGGGCGGTCCGTTCCGCGTCGTGTGCTTCGCGCAGGCGCCCCTCGAGACCGAGATCGGCTCCGATCCCTTCCTCGCCGACGTCGCCTGGTCGTGGCTCACGGACGCGCTCGAGGCGCGCGGAGCGCGCTATCGCGCGGCCTCCGGCACGGCGACGACGATCCTCTCGACCGGCTACGGCGAGCTCGCGCACCAGGGCGACGGCGCCCAGCTCGAGCTGCGCGCCTCGTGGAGTCCCGTCGACGCGTCGCTGCGCCCTCATGTGGAAGGCTGGGGGGAGCTCGTGTGCATGATGGCGGGTCTTCCGCCGGTCTCGGGAGAGGGTGTCGCGGTGTTGTCGGCTCGGCGGATGGGACGTGAGTAGCCCGGGGGGCTCAGCGGTCGAGGCAGGCGAGGCCGCCCACGCGGAGCTCGCGGTCATCGACACGCGCGCCGGTTACGAGCGCGCGATCGAGGCGATCCGTGGCGGCACGGGCCCGGTCGCGGTCGACGCGGAGCGCGCCTCCGGCTTCCGATACTCGGCGCGGGCGTATCTCATCCAGATGTTCCGCAGGGGTGCGGGGGTCTTCCTCTTCGATCCGCCCGCCATCGGGCGATTCGACGAGCTCAACGCCGTGATCGCGGACGAGGAGTGGGTGCTGCACGCTGCGAGCCAGGACCTGCCGTGTCTGCGGGAGGTGGGCCTCGAGCCGCGCCGGCTCTTCGACACCGAGCTCGGCGCCCGGCTCGCGGGGCTCCCCCGCGTCGGCCTCGGGACGGTCGTCGAGGAGCTGCTCGGCGTGCACCTCGCGAAGGAGCACTCGGCGGCGGACTGGTCGACGCGTCCGTTGCCGCAGTCCTGGCTCGTGTACGCGGCGCTCGATGTCGAGCTGCTGCCGGAGCTGCGCGACGCGATCGCGGGCCTGCTCGCGGAGCAGGGCAAGACGGAGCTCGCGGAGCAGGAGTTCGCCGCGGTGCTCGCGCGCGAGGCCAAGCCGGCGCGGGAGGATCCGTGGCGGCGGCTCTCGGGCCTCCACACCGTCCGCTCGCCGCGGAACCTCGCGATCGCGCGCGAGCTGTGGCTGGCACGCGACGAGCTCGCCCGGGAGACCGACACCGCGCCCTCGCGCCTGCTGCCGGATGCCTCGATCGTCGCCGTCGCGCGCACACCCCCCACGAGCAAGGCGCGGCTCGCGGAGACGCGCGAGTTCACGGGGCGTGCGAGTCGCACGCAGCTCGCGCGGTGGTGGGAGGCGATCGAACGGGGCCGCAGCACGCAAGAGCTGCCCGCGCAGCGCGTCTCCCGCGACGCCCTGCCGCCGCCGCGCGCCTGGGCGGAGCGCAACCCGGAGGCGGACCGGCGGCTGCGCACCGCACGGCGCGCGCTCGAGGCGATCGCGGCGGAGCGCTCGCTGCCCCTCGAGAACCTCCTCACGCCCGAGCACGTGCGCCGGCTCGCGTGGGCGCCGCCCCCCGACGGGGAGGGCTCGATCGAGTCGGCGCTCGCGGAGCTCGGCGCGCGCCCGTGGCAGATTGCGGCAACCGCACAGGCGATCCGGCAGGCATTTGTGGAAGCAGCCCAAACGCCGGTCGAGCCGCCCGAGATCGGTTCGTAGGAACGGACAAAGGATTCGGGGGCCCTGCTCCCCCTGTCTACGATCGGACGCGGTAACCCGAGGAGGCGCCGTGGCCGAGAGAAGCGAAGTCGTGTTCGTCGACGGGATGCGCACCCCGTTCGGTCGCGCGGGCGAGAAGGGGATGTACTGGCAGACGCGCGCGGACGACCTCGTGGTCAAGGCGATGCGGGGCGTGCTCGAGCGCAATCCCGCACTGCCGGGCGATCGCGTGGACGATGTGGCGATCGCGGCGACGACGCAGCAGGGTGACCAGGGCCTCACGCTCGGCCGCACCGCCGCCCTCCTCGCCGGCCTGCCGCGGAGCGTGCCCGGCTATGCGATCGATCGCATGTGCGCGGGGGCGATGACAAGCGTCACGACCGTCGCGGGCGCGATCGCGTTCGGCGCCTACGACGTGGCGATCGCCGGGGGCGTCGAGCACATGGGCCACCATCCGATGGGCTTCGGCGCGGACCCGAACCCGCGCTTCGTCGCCGAGCGCCTCGTGGGCGAGGAGGCGCTCGTGATGGGCAAGACCGCCGAGCGCATCCACGACCGGTTCCCCTCGCTCACGCGCGAGCGGTCCGACCGCTTCGCGATGCGCAGCCAGCAGAAGGCGGCGGCCGCATACGAGGCCGGCAGGATCCAGAAGGACCTCGTGCCCGTCGCGACGCGCAGCGACACCGGATGGGGCCTGGCGACGCGCGACGAGGTCATGCGCCCGGACACGACCATGGAGGCGCTCGCGACGCTCCGCACGCCCTTCCGTCCGCATGGGAGGATCACGGCGGGCAACGCGGCGGGGCTCAACGACGGCGCGACGGCCTCCATCATCGCGAGCGCGGACGCCGCGCGCGAGCTCGGGCTGCCGATCCGGATGCGTCTCGTCGGCTTCGCCTTCGCGGGCGTCGAGCCGGAGGTCATGGGACTCGGCCCCGTGCCGTCGACCGAGAAGGTGCTGCGCAAGACGGGGCTCACGATCGAGGACATCGGCCTGTTCGAGCTCAACGAGGCCTTCGCGGTCCAGGTGCTCTCCTTCCTCGAGCACTTCGGCATCGACGACGACGACCCGCGCGTCAACCCGTGGGGCGGAGCGATCGCGTTCGGTCATCCGCTCGCCTCGTCGGGCGTGCGGCTCATGATCCAGCTCGCCCGCCAGTTCGAGGAGCACCCCGAGGTGCGCTACGGGCTCACGGCGATGTGCATCGGGCTCGGCCAGGGCGGATCCGTCGTCTGGGAGAACCCCCACTACACGGGAGGCACGCGATGACCGGCACGCAGCAGACCCTGCAGGAGCGTTTCGTGCGGCTCACCGAGCTCGCCGGCGACGAGGTCGTCACACACGCGTTCGTGCGCGACGTCCCCCTGCGCGACGGACGCACGCTCGCGCTCGTGACGCTCGACAACGGTCGGGACCACACGCGACCGAACACGCTCGGGCCCGCGTCCCTCTTCGAGCTCGCGGCGACGCTCGACGGGCTCCGGGATCGCGCCGCTGCGGGAGAGATCCACGCGGTCGCGGTCACCGGCAAGCCGTACGTGCTCGCCGCCGGCGCCGACCTGAGCAAGGCGCAGGAGATCCCGGACCGCGAGACGGCGAAGCAGCTCGCCCAGCTCGGTCACGCGACCCTCGGGCGGCTCTCGCAGCTCGGCGTGCCCTCGTTCGTCTTCGTGAACGGCCTCGCGCTCGGCGGCGGCGTGGACATCGCCCTGCACGCGGACTACCGCACGATCGACGCGTCCTGCCCGGCCCTCGCGCTGCCGGAGGTCTTCCTCGGGATCGTGCCCGGCTGGGGCGGGGCATGGCTGCTCCCGAACCTCATCGGCATCGAGAACGCGCTCAAGGTCGTCATCGAGAACCCCCTCAAGCAGAACCGCACCCTCTCCGCACGGGAGGCGTTCGAGCTCGGCATCGCGGACGAGCTCATCCCCTCCGTCTCCTTCCTCGAGGACTCGATCGCGTGGGCCGACCGCGTGCTCACGGGCGAGGTCTCCGTCAAGCGGCCGCACGTGCCGGGGCGGCTCGAGCGTGCGGTCAAGTGGGACGCGGCGATCGGGATCGCGCGCAAGACGCTCGAGTCCCGCATCGGCACGGTGCCGCTCGCGCCGTACCGCGCGCTCGAGCTGCTGCGCGCGGCGAAGAGCTCGGATCGCGCGACGGGCTTCGCCGCGGAGGACGACGCGCTCGCCGACCTGCTCTCCGGCGACCAGTTCCGCGCGAGCATCTACGCCTTCAACCTCGTGCAGAAGCGCGCGAAGCGACCGGTCGGCGCGCCCGACCGATCCCTCGCCCGCCCCGTGACGAAGGTCGGCATCCTCGGCGCGGGGCTCATGGCGAGCCAGTTCGCCTTCCTCTTCGTCCGACGGCTGCAGGTGCCCGTCGTCATCACCGACATCGACCAGGCCCGCGTCGACAAGGGGCTCGACTACATCCACGGCGAGATCACGAAGCTCGAGCAGAAGGGGCGCATCTCCCGGGACGAGTCGAACCGCCTGCGCGCTCTCGTGACCGGCACGACAGACAAGGCGGACTTCGCGGACTGCGACTGGGTCATCGAGGCGGTGTTCGAGGAGCTCTCGGTCAAGCAGGACGTGTTTGCGGAGGTCGAGCCGCACCTCGCGGAGGACGCGATCCTCGCGACGAACACGTCCTCGCTCTCGGTCGAGCAGATCGGCGCGCGGCTCGTGCACCCCGAGCGCCTCG
>JAATFA010000168.1 GCA_015655445.1 Actinomycetales bacterium
CCTGCACGCCGTTGCTCGTGAGCGTGCCGCCCGTCGCGAAAGCGTTCGTGACGCCCTTCGCGCTGAACTTCACGAAGTCGGAGCCGGATCCGACGCCCACAGCCGCCGCGGTGAGGTCGCCGATCGCGCTGTGGTCCGCGTACCCGATCGTGCCCGTGCCGGCCTTGACCGCGTTCACGACACCGGATCCGCCCTGCTGCTTGGACACGTTGCCCTGCACGGGCCAGCTGTTGCCCGCCGGGTACGGCCAGTTGGCCGACTGCGTCGCCGCGAGGTAGTTGGTGAAGTTCTGCGTCGTGCCGGAGCCGTCCGAGCGCGCGACGGTCTGGATCGGGCCCGAGGCGACCTGCTTGCCACCGTTGTCGGCCGTGATCGCCGGGTCGCTCCAGTCCGTGATCTGCAGGTTGAAGATCTTCGCGATCGTCGCACCCGAGAGCTGCAGGTTCGTCACACCCGGGATGTTGTAGATGATCGCGACGCCGTCGAGGTAGATGGGCAGGTCGATCGCGCCGTCCGCGCCGCACACGCCCGAGGCGGCCGCGCTCGTCTGGTCGGGGTTGAGCGGGGAGTCCGACCCCGCGAAGTCGTAGGAGCCGGAGAGGAAGTTGGTCACCCCACCGCCCGAGCCCTGGGACTTGTCGTAGTTGATGGTCACGCCCTTCGCCTGAGCGGTGAAGGCCGCCGTCCACGCCTGCTCGGCGTTGCCCTGCGCGCTCGAGCCGCCGGCGGTGATCGTGCCGGAGAGCGAGCTGTAGTCGACGGAGGTCGAGGGCGACGGGCTCTCGGACGGTCCGCCGTCCGAGCCGGAGTCGCTCGAGCAGGAGGCGAGCGCGAGCGCGGACGCGAGCGCTAGGGCGCTCGCCGCTGCCGCAGTCTTGAACTTCACTGTGTTCCCTTCAGGTCTCTTGCAGGGGAGGGTCTGTTCGACCCTCCGCGACCATACGAAGCGTTCTTAACGACCCCGGCCATTAAGGATGAACAGGAGGTGAACAGCGGGTGAACGTCCTGGAGGCGCCGCGGCAGCGATCACGTCGCGGGGCCGTGCACCTCGACCGCGACGATCCCCGCGCCCGGATCCGCGAGCGGCACGTGGAGCACCGAGAACTCGCCCGTCGAGAGCAGCCCCGCCCGGCGCATCCGGGAGTCGACGGGCGTGTTCGTGAGCCGTGCGATCTCCCCGACGAGCTCGGGCAGCACGGGCCCGTGGCTGCACAGCACGCTCGTCTTGCCGCTCGCGAGGCGCTTGCGCACGATGGGCTCGATCGACCCCTCGCCGCGCTCGAACGCGTCCTGGCTGATGGCGGACGAGCGCGCGATGCGCAGGCCCGTGCGGCGCGCCGTCGGCTCGACGGTGGATACGCAGCGCACGGCGTCGCTCGAGACGAGCTTCGCCGGCCGGAAGGCGGCGATCGCGGGCGCGATGCTCTCCGCCTGCCGGCGGCCGCGCGGCAGCAGGGGGCGCTCGGCGTCCTCGCCGTCCCACTCCTCACGCGGCACGGCCTTGCCGTGCCGCAGCGCGATGAGCGCGAACGTGCGCGCGTGCCCGTCCTGGGTGAGCCGTGCGAACCGGTCGACGACGTCGACGTCGTGCTCGTAGGTCAGGCGGGTGCGCGCGCTCTCGAGCGGGATCCACTCGAGCGCGGCGACCTCGGTGCTCGGCCGGAAGCGCGTGTGGGCGTCCGGCTCGACCTCCGCGGCCCAGTAGTAGACGACCTTCTCCCGGCCGGTCGGCAGCCGGTACTCGACCGTGCCGAGCGGCGCGCCTAGGCAGATCGCGTATCCGGTCTCCTCCGCGACCTCCCGCACGGCAGTCTGCGGAAGCGTCTCGCCGGGATCGAGCTTGCCCTTCGGCAGGGAGACGTCGGCGTGCCGGTCGCGCCGCACGACGAGCACCTCGAGGTCGCCGTCGGTCGCGCGCCAGCACAGCGCACCCGCCGCGAGGACCGCGACGGACGCGTCCGTCACCGCAACGCCCCGGGCCGCTTGCGCGCGGCGATCCTGCGCATGAGGCTCTCCTGCATGTCGCTCAGGGGCCGACCGTCCGCGTCCTTCGCGTGCCGCTCCCAGGCGCCGTCGGAGGCGAGCCACCACGACGACGTGCCCTCCGACATCGCCTCGGCGAACAGCTCGTCGATCTCGGTGAGCTGGTCGGGCGCGACGAGGCGCACGAGGGCCTCGACGCGCCGGTCGAGGTTGCGGTGCATCATGTCCGCGCTGCCGATGAAGACCTGCGGCTCCCCGTCGTTGTGGAACCAGAAGATGCGCGAGTGCTCGAGGTAGCGTCCGAGGATCGACCGCACCCGGATGTTCTCGCTCAGGCCCGGGACGCCCGGCCGGAGCGAGCAGATGCCGCGCACCCACACATCCACGGGCACGCCCGCCGTGCTCGCGCGGTACAGCGCGTCGATGATCGCCTCGTCGACCATCAAGGTGACCTTGATGCGGATACCCGCGGACTTGCCGGCCCGCGCGTTCTCCGTCTCCACGTGGATGCGCTTGAGCAGGCCCTTGCGCAAGTGGAGCGGGGCGACGAGGAGCCGCCGGAACTTCTTCTCGATCGCGTATCAGGAGAGCTCGTTGAACAGGCGCGTGAGGTCCTTGCCCACCTCGTCGCTCGCCGTGAAGAGGCCGAGGTCCTCGTAGATCCGGCTCGTCTTCGGGTTGTAGTTGCCCGTGCCGATGTGGCTGTAGTTCTTGAGCTCGCCGTTCTCCTGCCGCACGACGAGCGCGAGCTTGCAGTGCGTCTTCAGCCCGACGAGACCGTACACGACGTGCACGCCCGCCTTCTCGAGCTTGCGGGCCCACGTGATGTTGGCCTGCTCATCGAAACGCGCCTTGATCTCGACGAGCGCGAGCACCTGCTTGCCCGCCTCCGCGGCGTCGATGAGCGCCTCGACGATGGGGCTGTCGCCGCTCGTGCGGTAGAGGGTCTGCTTGATCGCGAGCACGTGGGGGTCGGCCGCGGCCTGCTCGAGGAAGGCCTGCACGCTCGTCGCGAACGACTCGTACGGATGGTGCACGAGGATGTCCTGCTTCGCGATCGCCGCGAACACGTCGGGCGTCGCCGTCGGCTCGCTCGGCTGCAGCGCGAGCGCCGTCGTCGGCACCTGCTTGGGGTACTTGAGGCTCGGGCGGTCGATCTTCGCGATCTCGAACAGGCCGCCGAGGTCGAGCGGCGCGGGCAGGCGGTACACCTCCTGTTCGGTGATCCCGAGCTCGGACATGAGCAGGCCGAGCGTGACCTCGTCCATGTCGTCGGTGATCTCGAGGCGGATGGGCGGGCCGAAGCGCCGACGCAGGAGCTCCTTCTCGAGCGCCTGGATGAGGTTCTCGGTCTCGTCCTCCTCGATCTCGACGTCCTCGTTGCGCGTCACGCGGAACTCGTGGTGCTGCAGGATCTCCATGCCCGGGAAGAGTTCGTGCAGGTGGTTGGAGATGAGGTCCTCGAGCGGGATGTAGCGCATGCGCCCCGTGCCGTCGTCCGGAAGCTGCACGAAGCGCGGGATGACCTGCGGCACCTTGAGGCGTGCGAACTCGACGCGCCCCGTCTTCGGGTTCCGCACACGCACCGAGAGGTTGAGCGAGAGCCCCGATATATAGGGGAACGGATGCGCCGGGTCCACCGCGAGCGGCATGAGCACGGGGAAGATCTGGCGGGAGAAGAGGTCGTCGACGCGCTCGCGGTCCGCGGGGCTGAGGTCCGACCACGTCTCCACGTGGATGCCCGCGGCGTCGAGCGCGGGCTTGACCGAGTGGCGGAAGGCCGTCGCGTGGCGCTCCTGCAGCTCGTGCGCCTTCGCGCTGATGTTCGCGAGCACGTCCTGCGGGGCGGTGCCGATGTTGGTGGGCACGGCGAGCCCGGTGATGATGCGGCGCTTGAGGCCGGCGATGCGCACCATGAAGAACTCGTCGAGGTTGCTGGCGAAGATGGCGAGGAAGTTGACGCGCTCCAGCAGCGGCAGCTCCGGGTCCTCGGCGAGCTCGAGCACCCGGGTGTTGAATGCCAGCCAGCTCAGCTCGCGGTCGAGAAAGCGATCGGTCGGCAGGCTGCCGTCGTCCGTCCAGGGGGTGTCGTAGTCGTCGTCGAGACTGTCCGTGGCCAGCCCCGCGTCCCCGATGTAGCCGTCGCCATCCATGCCTTCATCATTCCACTCCACTCTCGCGAGTATCCGGGTGGACGTGAACGCTCGGTTAATTCGGCAACGACCCGTATTGCACGTCCGCCTCGTGGTCGGCGAATCCCAGCGAGCGGTAGAGGGAGACGGCCGGGCCGTTGTCCGCCTCGACGTAGAGGTGGGCGGTGCGGATGCCGCGTTCCGCGAGCCGCGCGAAGCCCGCCGCCATCAGCCGCCGCCCGAGACCGCCGCCCTGCCGCGCGGGGTCCACCCCCACCACGTAGAACTCCCCGAGGCCGCCCTCGACCTTCAGCCAGCAGTAGCCGACCATCGCCCCGTCCTCCCGGGCGACGAGGAAGTCGTCCTCGCGGAACCACGGCTCCGCCGCCAGCTCGTCGAGGTCGCCCTGGGTGACGCCGCCCTGCTCCGGGTGGAACGCGAAGGTGCGGGAGTTGAGGGCGAGCCACTCGGCGTCGTCCCGGCCCTTGCGAAAGTGCTCGAAGGCCGGCGTGTCCCCCGGGGTCGCCGGCACCTCGGCGCGGAGGTGCAGCAGCGTGCGCACCGCAGTGAGGCCGTGGCTCGCGGCCAAGGCGCGGGCGGCGGGGTGATCCCCGTGCGCCCAGACACGCAGCCCGCGCGGATACCGGTCCAGCAGCGCCTCGAGCATCGCGGTGCCGTGACCG
>JAATFA010000121.1 GCA_015655445.1 Actinomycetales bacterium
CTGACGGGCACGACGGATCGCCGGTTCCGCCTCGGTGAGGTTGATGGCCGCCGCATCGACGAGGAGAAGGGTATCGAACTCGACGGAGTCGGGGATCTCCGGCACCTCGTACGGCGAGGAGATCCATGCGGGGGCGAGCACGTTCGTGAGCACGGGCGCGGAGGAGACGATCTCCGCGGTGGTGGGGTTGCCCTGCGTGAGCGCGCGACGGAGATTCTTCGACTCAGTGGGCTCGTCGACGATGCCGATGCGCCACTGATTCGCCAGCTCCCAGGCGAGAAGCGGACCCGCCATCGCCGCATGCGCCTCGTCCACGAGCCGGAAGTCGCGCTCCAGACGATCGACGACGGCGGTGTTCGCGCCGAGCAGCGCCCGGTTGTCCTGCAATGCGCGTTCGAGGAGCGACTGCCACCAGGCGAACTCGAGCTCTGCACCCACGCGGTCCTCGGCGACATGCCGCACGGACAGCTCGGCGAGCAGGGGTTCGAGACCGAGCTCGGCGAGCGTATCGCGCAGCGTCGCGCGCTCCATGAGGTTCTCGAAGACGTCGGACTTCGCCGCGAGACCGGCCAGGGTCCGGACGAGACGGTCGAGCGGGAGGGTGGACAGCGGTTCTTTCCGCCCCAGGGCGGCGTCCAGCTCGGCGAGCTCGGTGTGCACGCGCTGCCACTGCGCCGTGACCTCCGCGAGTCCCAGCGGGATCTCCGGTGCCACGCCGGCGGAAACGAGCCGCTGCCACTGGGTGCGCTGCTGCTGGATGTCCAGGAGCGCCGCGTGCATGTCCGGGATGTGCACCCCGGCGCGCACATACTCCTTGGCGAGCTTGCGCAGTCGGCGACGGTTCGCTCCGGACATCCCCGGCGAATCGCGACGCGATCCGTGCGCCTGGATGAGATCCCCGAGCGGACGCTCGAACACCGTCGGGCTGAACCGGTCGAGGGAATCGCGCACGCCTTCGAGGAGCTGCAGATAGTCGCCGAGTTCGTCGATCGTCGTGAACGGGCGCATATGTGTCTGCGCGATCAGCTCGTAGCTGCGGGTGAGGAGCGCGGGGACGCTCTCGGTGTGCAACCGTTCCGCGAGCTCGTGCGCAGACCGCGCCGCATCCGTCGTCTCGAAGCTCACGCCGTACCACGGGGAGTCGTTCGGCCCGAAGCGGAACTCCCCCAACCGAGCCGCCTGCGCGAGCGCCTCGGCAGCATGGGAGCGGTCGCCCGCGAGACGTTCGAGCGCGGGGATGCCGAGCCGTGCGGTCGTGGAGGGAGGGATGGGCAGGGAGGCGAGCCGGGTGAGCTCGCGCGTCGCGTCGAGCACCGAGGCGCGCAGGCCGGGGATGGGGGCCGTAAGCGCCTGCCGGTAGTCGCGCAGCACGGTGCGGAGGCGGACGAGGGCGTCGTCGACATCGCTGACCTTAGGTGCCGTCGCCTTCTCGTTGCGAACGATCGCGCGGACGAAGTCTTTGCGGATGCTCGCGGGAGAGACGGCGAGCCCGTCGAGTCCGATGCCGGAGAGCCGGTGGCGCACGCCCTCGAGGGTGGAGCGGCGCGCGGAGACGACGAGCACCCGCTTCCCCGCGCGGAGCAGTTCGCCGAGGGCGTTGATGACGGTCTGCGTCCCCCCCGTGCCCGGCAGCGTGGAAACGGCGATGGACTGGCCTGCCGCGATCCGCGCGAGGACCGTCTCCTGCTCGGCGTCAGCGTCGAGCAGGAGTGTGTCCGAGGCGGGCGAGCGCTCATCGGGGCTCGTGAACGCGGGCTCCGGCGGATGCTTCGCGATCTGCGCACGGTCGGCGACATGGCCCGCGAGAGCGTTGAGCAGGGTGTGATCGAGCGAGCCGAGGTCGCGCACCATGGCCGCGCCGACGTCGGCGAAGGTGGAGACGACCAGCCCCGGATGCACCGCGAACGTGTCGATGGAGCGCGTCGCTGCGCGGATGCTGTCGACGACGGGCTGTGGCTTGAAGATCCCGCCGTCGTAGGCGAGCGCGGCGAGCCCCTCCGCATCGATCTCGATGCCGAAGTGCTCCCGCGCGATACGTACGAACTCGGGGTTGACGGCGAAGACCCCCTGGAGCTTGAGCTCGAAGTCGGCGTGATGACGGCGGATGGCGAGGGGGCGCAGCAGGATGGGAGCGGCTAAGTCCGCGCCGCCGATGCGCCAGCTCGCGATGCCCACGGCGAGGTGGACGGCCTCAATGCCCCGCACGGTGCGCAGTTCGGTGTTCTTCGCCGTGATGCGCTCGGCCGCGAGCCGCGCAGTGCGCAGCCCCACCTCGTCGCGGAAGAGGTTGGAGAGGAGC
>JAATFA010000077.1 GCA_015655445.1 Actinomycetales bacterium
ACGATGCCCTGCTCGACGTCCCCGAGCGGGTGCAGGCGAATGCCGAACTCCTCGGCGTTGCGCCGGAGCGTCTCGATCTGGGTGCGGCTCGTGGGGTCGGCGATCGGGCGGTCGATCGCGAGCGTGGGCGTGTTGTGGTCCTCGGTCGCGATCGTGAGGTCGGGGCGGCGCACGGTGCGTCCGGCCATGCGCAGGCCGTCGAAGGCCTGGGGGCTCGTCACCTCATGGACGAGGTGCAGGTCGATGTAGAGCAGGTCGGGCGCGCCGTCCTCGCCCTTGACGACGACGTGATCGTCCCAGACCTTCTCGGCGAGGGTGCGCGGACGTCGCGCGGCGCTCGAGGGGCTCTCGGTGCTCATCATGGATGCGGTCCTTCTTCTTCTCGCGAACGACCGGCCGACGGAGGACTCCGCGACGAGGACGGCCGGGGGCTAGGCCTCGTCGCGGCGACGAAGAAGAAGGAGCCGGGGGAGCTGCATCCTTCGAGGGTAGCACCCGTGCCGTCGTCGCGGTCCCGGACGCGGCCCGCGCGCACCGCTCACGAGCGGGCGGCGCGCACAGGATAGCTCCCGAGCTCGATGCTCGCCCCGTCGGCGACGCTCGCCCGCTCCCCCGCCGCGAGGGCGCGCACCGTGCCGTCCGGCGCGACGACCGCGACCCCGTTCGTCGAGTGGAGGTCGGTGACGACGAGGGCGCCCTCGGCGACGACGACGGCGGCGTGGGTCTTGGAGACCGTCTTGCCCGGATCGTGGATCTCGACGAGGCCCGCGTGCTCCCAGCCGGCAACGGGTGACGGGTTGCGTCCGAGCAGGAGCGCACCCTCGACCCGGACGACCGCGCCGTCGGCGAGCGTGAGCGTCCACGCGGGGGTCGCGGCGGGCGGCGCGGGCTCCCGCGCGGATGCGGCCGTGGGGGGCGCGGGCGCTCCCGGCACGGCGGGCACGAAGGCCGGCATGGGGACGGGACGGCGCTCGCCGAGGCGCACGGTCTCCGACGTCTCCCGCGGCGGAGCCGGGATGAGCCCGGGCGGGGGCTCGATGAAGCCTGGCTTCTCCACGCGACCCATCATAGGTTTCACTGCGTCGCCGACGGAGCCGTCCTCGGGTTCGACCGCACGCGCATCGCCGGCCTGCGGACGGCGCGGACGGCGCGGGGGCCCCGCCGCACCCGGAACGCGGCGAGACGTCGGCGCAGCCAGCCCGCCGACTCGTACGAGGCCGCGACCGTCGCGTCGGCCTCGCGCCACGCCGCCTCGACGGCCGCGTCGTCCACGTCCGCCGCGGAGAAGACCGCGGCGTCGACGCTCGCGGCGATCGGCGCGAGACCCGCCTCGGGCACCGCGAGCCCCTGCTCCCGCGCCTGCCGCTCGATCGCTCCGGCCGTCTGCAGGCGCGTCGAGCGCGCGGGAAGGTCGATGCCGAGCTCGCCGTACCGGTCGGCGAGCTCCTCCCACGAGCCCGCCACGCGGCGGTCGGGCGGCCCCGTCGTGAGCCGGGTCCGGCGGCGACGGCGCTTGAGCGCCGCGATCACGAGGAGCGGCACGAGGTAGGCGAGCAGCGGGATGCCGACGACGCCCGCGACGACGTACGCCCACGTGGGGATCGCGAAGCCGCCCTTCTTGTCGTCGGGGTTCTTGTCGCTGATCTTGACGGGCGTGAGGACGTCGTCCTGCTTCTCGTTCGTCGTCGGCGGCTGGCGCACTTGCGGCTGCGGCTCGAGCTTGGGACGCGTCGTCTGCTCCTGCGGCGCGTCCGTCTTCGTCGGGGTGGGGTAGAAGGGGATCCAGCCGACTCCCTCGAAGGCGACCTCGACCCACGCGGTCACGTCGCCGCCCTTGACCGTGACCGTGCCGCCGCCCTTGGGCACCTTGGGCGCGAAGCCCATCACGACGCGCGCGGGGTACCCGAGGCTGCGCGCCATGAGCGCGAACGCGGACGCGTACTGCTCCTCGTCGCCGACCATCGGCTCGCGCGTGAAGAGCTCGGTCATGCGGTCCGCGCCCTCCCCCGCGCGCGAGGGGACGGGATCCGAGGCGCGGCCGTGGCTCAGGTAGCCGACGGTCTTGAGGGAGCGCTCGATGTTGCGCAGCTGCTGGATCGTCGTCTTGGCGGTTCCCGCGTACTCCTTCGCCTTGGCCGCGACGACGTCCGGCACGTCCTGCACGGGGGGCAGGCTCACGTGCGCCGCCGGCACGCGGGCGAGCCGCTTGTCGCTCGGCACGGTGGGCGTCGTCACGCCGAGCGTGTACCGCAGGCCGCGCGCGACGCCGCTCGTGACGGCCGCCGTGCCCGTGACGGTGTTGATGCGCACCGTCGTCGTCGGGTCGACGCCCGTGAAGGAGGTGAAGTCGAGCGTGCGCGGATACTCCGCGTCGGGGAGCCAGACGTCCTTGTACCCCTCGATCGAGAACCGCAGCGTGGACTCGCCGCCGGCGCGCGCGAGCGGCGGCCTGGGAATGTCGCGCCCGAGCAGCTCGAACGCCCCCGAGTCGCTCGTCTGCGTCGTGGGGCTCGCGACGCGCCAGACCTCGCCGTCGTAGCTGTCCATCGTCGCGAGACGGACCTTCTGTCCGTCCTGCAGACCCTGCACCGTGAACAGGTCGGTCTTCTCGAGCTTCTTCGTGTAGGTGCGGAAGCCCGCGAGCGGGCTCGGATACTGGAGCGGGTCGAAGGGGGGCGTGATCTCCTGCCGGAGCACGAAGCGGCTCGCCGCCGACGGCGCGAGGACGATGCCGCCGCCGACGCCGAGGATGATCGCCCCCGCGACGATGACGGCGACGCCGACGAGCTTGCGCCGCCGCGCGGATCCGTCGGTCGTGATCGCGACGACGTCGCGCCCGCGGCGGCGCCAGCCGAGCCACACGAGAGCGACGACCGCGAATGCGACGCCGCGCACCCCCGCGTAGTACGGCCGGTCCGTGCCGACGAGGATTCCCGCGAGGAAGAGCAGGACGGCGGGCACGACGAGGACGCTCGCGCGCAGCGCCGTACGCGGGCGGCGTGGCAGCCACCGGCATGCGAGCGAGACGCTCGTGAAGGTCGCCGCCCACGCGGCGAAGTACGGCAGCACCGCAATGTAGGGCGGCGCCTCGACGGGGGCCTGGAGCGTCACGATGTCGCCCCACGCGAAGACCGCGCCCTGCACGAGCCCCGAGAGCGTCGTGAGGTTCGGGAGCACTCCCCCGATGGCCTGCTGCGGCATCGTGAGCGGGGAGCCGAGCAGCAGGTAGACGCCGAGCGCGATCGCGATGGTCGACACGATGCCCAGACGCGCGAGGCGTCCCGCGAGGGCGACGGCCGTGCCGAGCACGAGCCCACCGACGCCCGCGACGAGGTAGCCGTGCGCGCCGAAGGCCGGCTCGAAGCCGAGCACGGCGAGGAGGGAGAGCGCGACGACGACGCCCACGTCGGTCCACGTTCCGCGGTCGAGCGCGCGCAGGGAGAGGGCGGGCGCGCGCCGTCCCGCGGCCGCGGCCGTCATCGTCCCGTCCGATCGAGCAGGGCCGGCAGGTCACCCAGGCGGCCGACGGTCGCGAGCACGGTGCGCCCGACCTTCACGACGCCGGGAGCCGCTCCCGCCTCCGCGCGCACGGCGATCATGACGGTGTCGGCGCCGTAGAGCGTCGACACGGCGCGGATCTCCCGCGTCGGCACGAGCGAGCCGACGACGAGGATGACGAGCGAGGGCACGGGGAGGGCGCGCGAGGACATGCGCACGAAGTCGCGCAGCGAGGGGTAGGCGCTCGACACGGGCTCGATGCGGCACGAGTCGTCGAGCAGGGCCGTCACCGACCTGCTGCGCAGCATCGCCCCCTCCCACACGACGTGCAGGGCCGTCTTCTCGCGGATCACCTGGCATCCGATCGAGGCCATGATCGAGATCGCGAGCTCGAACTCGTCGTCGCTCGCGTACCCGGACGTGTCCGCGCTGTGTGCGAGCAGGAGCTGGGAGCGGCGCGTCTCGGTGTACTGGCGCACCATGAGCTGGCCCGTGCGCGCGGACGTGCGCCAGTGCACGTTGCGGATGTCGTCTCCCGCCTCGTACTGGCGCAGCGCGTGGAAGGCGAGGTCGCTGTCGGTGATGATCGAGCTCGACTGGCCCTCGAGGTCGCGCACGAGGCCGGGCGCGGTCGCGAGCAGGCGCGTCGTCTGGGGGTGCACGAAGAGCTCGACGCGATCGGTCCAGCTCACGGTGCGCCGCACGAGCCCGAGCTGGTCACCGCGCACCGACACGGCGGGTCCCGCGAGGATGAGGGCGCGGCGGTGGGTGGGCATCGCGAAGAGCTCCTCGCTCTCCGCCCCGGGCGCGAGGCGCGGGACCGTGAACTCGGCGAGGCCCGCGCCGACCGGCAGCTCCATGCGCGTGGGACTGAGCGTCTTGCGCCCCGCGTTGACGACGAGCATGCGACCGAGGGCGCGCTCCCCCGCGACGACCCGTCGCGGGTTGAGCTCGATCGTCACCGAGTAGGTCGCGCGTCCGAATGCGAAGCACGCCGCGACGAGCAGCCCCCCGAGCAGCGTCGCGCCGAGGAAGGTGAACTCGACCCATCCGAGCAGGGCGCTCACGAGGAACGACGCGGCGGCAGCGGCGAGCACGAGCCAGCCGAGGGCGGTCACGGCGCTTGTGACGGGGCTCGTCGCGCGCGCGATCCGGCGGAGCGCCCCCGCGGCCCGCTGCCCGGCCGCGGACGCGGCCGCGAGGGCCGCGCGGCCGAGCTGGCGCACGGCGATGACGCCCTGGGCGGGCGGGCGGGCGGGAGCGGAGGCGGTCATCGGGCGGTGCAGCTCAGGCGGCGCGATAGGCGGGCGGCTGCACGGACAGCACCGAGCGCTCGACGATGTCGGCGCCGCGCACGCCCGCGAACTCGGACTCCGGGTCGACGATGATGCGGTGCGCGAGCACGGGCCCGGCGAGCTCGCGCACGTCGTCGGGCGTGACGTACGTGCGGCCGGAGGCGATCGCCCACGTCTTGACGGCGCGCGCGAGCGCGAGGCCGCCGCGGATGCTCACCCCGAGCGCGGCGTCGGGATCCGCGCGCGTCGCGCTCAGGATCTCGCTCACGTAGGCCATGACGGCGGCGTCCACGTGCACCTCGCTCGCGAGGCGCGTCATCGCGACGATCGAGTCGGCCGCGATGATGGGCGAGATCGTGGAGGCGCGTGCACGGTTGGCGGAGTCCATGAGCAGCTCGACGGTCGTCTCGTGGTCGGGATAGCCGAGGGAGGTCTTGATGAGGAAGCGGTCGAGCTGCGCCTCCGGGAGCGTGTACGTGCCCGCCTGCTCGACGGGGTTCTGCGTCGCGATCACGAGGAACGGCGCGCCGACCGGGTGCGGCACGCCGTCGACCGTGACGATCCCCTCCTCCATGACCTCGAGAAGGGCGCTCTGGGTCTTCGGGCTTGCGCGGTTGATCTCGTCGGCGAGCACGACGGAGGCGAAGATCGGGCCCGGGTGGAACTCGAACCGGCCGTTGCTCTGGTCGTAGATCGTGACGCCCGTGACGTCCGAGGGCAACAGGTCGGGCGTGAACTGGATGCGCGAGTGCGTGCCGTCGATCGTCGCCGCGAGGGCCTTGGCGAGCACCGTCTTGCCCGTGCCGGGCACGTCCTCGAGCAGCACGTGGCCGTCCGAGAGCATCGCCGCGAGGACGAGCCGGATGGTGTCCCTCTTGCCGAGGATCGCCTTGTCGACGTTGTCGACGAGCTGGGCGAACGCGCCGGCGAACCAGTCGGCCTGCTCTTGCGTCACGGGCATGGGTGTCCCCTCATGGTCGGAAGTTCTCCTTCGGGCTGGTGACCCCGCCCGGGTTGATCGTGACCCACGCGTCGCCGCCGCAGTACGAGGTCGTGCCCGTGCTGTAGTGGGCGTTCCCGTTGCCGTTGGTCGTGATGCTCGGGTGCGCGCTCAGGTCGCCGAAGCTGCAGTGCAGCGTCGCCGTGTAGGTCTTGTTGGCGTCGAAGTTCGACATGTCGATGTCGTAGCCGTAACAGCCGCTCACACACGTCGACGAGGTGACATAGGGGCCGCGGGAGAGGGCGACGCTCGCAGGAGGCGGCGGCGGGTCCTTGACGGTCACCTGGCCGGAGGAGGCGGCGGTGCTCTCGAGCGTGGGCTTCTGCTGCACGCGAGCCTTCACCTGGAAGGAGTACGTGCCCTTGCCGACGTCGCTCTTCGACGCGGACGTGCCCGCCTGCCACGCGCTCCAGCCCTCGCCGTTGAAGTTGTAGCTGTACTGCATCGTGCCTCCGCCGCGGTTGGTCGGCGCGTCCCACGTCATCTTGAGGGTCGTCGGAGCGTCCCCGCCCTTGTTGGTGAGCTTCGGGTTCGTCGGCGGGCTGGGGGTGCCGTACGGCGTCACGTCCGCGCTCGCGGCGGACCACTCGCTCGGTCCGTCGGCGTTGATCGCGCGCACCTGGAAGGTGTACGTCGTGCCGTTCGTGAGGCCTCTCGCCGTGTAGACGCCAGGAGCGGTCTGCGTGCCGGTCGTCGTCGCGGGGACGGAGCGGATCTCGTAGCTGCGCACGGGCTTGCCGTGGTCGCTCGCGGGCGCCGCGATCCTCATCGTCGCCTGCGCGTCCGTCGCCGCGACGCTCGCGGGGGCGGGAGGGGCGTCCGGCACGTCGTGGATGGTCGCCGAGAGCTGCCCCGTGACGCGGCGCTGCGGATCCTTCGTCGCGTCCTCGACGGTGTAGACGACGCTCACGGTGCCCGTGTCGGCGGCCGTGCTCGCCTGCACCGTGATCGAGCTCGCGGTGTACGACACGCTCACGCCCTTGGGAGCGTTGGCGACCTTCGCGTCGACGATCGTGAGCGGGTGGTCGGGGAAGGGGTTGATCCAGTAGTCCGACGAGACCGCGCTCGAGAGGGTGCCGCCCGCGCTCCCGCGCTTGAAGTCGATCGTCTGCGGCGGGTTCTTCTGCGTCGCGAGCGGGCGCGACGAGGAGACGACGCGCACGTCGACCGAGCCGGGGATGTGGAAGTCCTTGTAGCTGAGCGTGAACGAGATCCTCGCGGTCGTGCCCGGCTGCACGCCGAAGGGCGCCGAGACGGAGAGCGATGATCCGCTCAGCGACGCCTGCACCGAGGGATTGGAGCTCGTCATCCCGCCGTAGGAGACCTGCGCGAGGATCGCGGGGTTCGGGTGATAGGTCGAGTCGCGCAGATCGATCGTCTGGGCCGCCTCGCCCGCCTCGATCTGCAGGCTCGGCGGCGTGAACGTCGGCGGCACGTCCGACTGGTCGGGCGAGCCGACGGTGATGGGAAGCGTGAGGACCGTGACACGGTCCTCCGTCATGCCGGGATCGCGCCCGTCGTCGACCGCGAACGTGATCGCTGCGGGGCCCCGGTAGTCCTTCGCGGCCGAGAACTGGAGCGCCTGCGGATTCACGTACGCCGCGCCGACGGCGTTGGTCGCGTGCGTGCTCCCCGCGTCCACAAGCCGGGCCGGACGCCCGGACGGCACGTCGATGACGTCGGAGAGCGCGAACTGCTTCGATCCGTTCATCTGCACGATCTGCTCGCCGAGTCCCGGCTTGATGCGCGGGGGCGCGGTCTGCGAGCCGGGCTTCGGCGGCACGACGATGAAGGCGTCGCCCGAGAGCCCCGTCGACTCGTCGGTGAGGGAGTAGGTGATCGCCATGCGCTCGTCGCCCGGCGTGACCGTCACAGTGCCGTCGGGCTTGACGGTCCCCGCGTGCGCGTAGGGGCCCGTGAGCGCGATCGTGAGGTCCGACGTGCGCCCGGAGGGGTTGAGCGCCCCGTCGAGCACGTGCACGTCGACCGTGGGCTTGTCCGTGAGCTGCTGCACGTCGACCACGTGGTCGACCGCGGTCGGGCGCTCGGGCTTGGCGTCGTTCGTCACGAGCACCTGGATGAACGCCGTCGCGCTGCCGCCCTGCCCGTTCGTGATCTGGTAGCGCACGACGTAGGCGCCCTCGTTCTCGGGCGCCGTGACGAGCACCGTGCTGCCGCTCACGACGGCCTTGAGCGGCGCCTGCACCTCCGGCAGCTTCGGCTTGAGGCTGATCGTGTAGCCGTTCGGGTCGGAGTCGTTGAGCAGCACGGGCACGGCGGCCGTCTTGCCGGGCTTGACCTGCACCCTGTCATCGACGGCGATGGGCGGGCGCACGGTCGTGGGGCGCGGGATGACGCCCACGCGCACCGTGCCCGTCGCCGTCTTGCCCGCCGTGTCCTCGACCTGGTAGGTGAAGCTGTCCGTCCCCGCCGACGTGGGGTACGCCTCGTACGTGAGCGACGTGGGTGTCGTCGCGGTCACGCGTCCGAGCGTCGGGGCGGACTGGATGCCGTCGAGGTAGACGGAGTCGCCGTCAGGGTCGACGGCGTCGAGCGGCACGACGATCTCCACGCTCGCGCCCGCGAACGCGCGCGCCGTCAGCTCTTGCGGCTCGGGCGCGCGATCCTTGCCGGGCGCCGTGACGGAGAAGGTGACGGTCGCGTTGGCGCGCTGACCGAACTTGTCGGTGATGCCGTAGGCGACCGAGTAGGTGCCGGGCGTCCGCGGGGCCTGGTAGCGCACGAACGAGCCGCTCACGAAAACCGTCGCGCCCTCGCCGGCCTGGCTCGAGTCGGCGAGCTCAGCGTCGAGCGTGATCGGCTCGTTGTCGGGCGAGTAGTCGTTGTCGAGCACGTGGACGGTCGCGATGTCGCCCGCCCGCACCGTCACCGCGTCGTCGACCGCGACGGGCGGCTGGTGGTTGACGAGCGGCGGGATCGGCACGACCGTGATGCCCGCGGTCGCCGTGTGCACGCCGTCGGAGACGACGTAGGTGAGCTGCACCTGCGAGCCCAGCACGCCAGGAGCGGTCACGCGCACGACCGAGTTCGCGAGCACCTCCACGTTGAGCGCGCTCGTGTCGGGGCCGCCCTCGACGGACTGGAGGGCGAGCACGCGTCCCGACGGCGACACGTCGTTCGCGAGCACGTCGACCGAGGTCGGCTCCCCCGGGCGCACGTAGGCGACGTCCTTGACCGCGATGGGCGGCGCATCCGAGCTCGAGGGCTCGGAGACGTCGACGAGCACGATGCCCTGCGTCGTGTGGGAGCCTGCGCCAAGCGTGTAGACGAGGTAGTACGGTCCGGCGCTGTTGGCCTGGAAGGTGATCGCGGCCTTGTCCGGGTCGGCGCTCACGCTCGCCGCCCCGCCCGTCTCGACCTTCGCGTCCACGAGCGAGAGCGGCGCCCCGGAGGGCGACTGGTCGTTCTCGAGCGGGTGGATGACGACGGGCGACGCCGAGGTCGCGGTCGCGAAGTCGGGCACGGCGACGGGATCGAGGCTGTCGGCGGGCTTGACGTCGACCTCGAGGCTCCCCGTGGCGGTCGCGTGCCCGTCGGAGACGGTGAAGGCGACCTGCTTCGACCCCGTCTGGCCGGTCTTGCTCGTGAACGTGATGCGACCGTCGGGCGTGAACTGCACCTGGTCGGGCGTCGTCGGCGAGGCGCCCACGAGGTAGATGTCGTCGCCGTCCGGGTCGATCCAGTCGTTGAGGACGTCGTACTGGATCGACTGGCCGACCTCGACCTCGGTCGAGCTCGTGCGCTTGGCGACGGGGGCGGCGTTCTGGGAGAGCGGCCGCAGCGTGACGTCGACCTGCGCGGACGCGTAGGCGTCCCGGCCGTCCGTGATCGTGTAGCGGAACGAGACGGTCGTCACGTCCTGGGTCGGGGGCGTGTACTGGAGCGCCCGGCCGCCCTCGATGACGTCGATGCGCCCGAGTCCCTCGGGGATGTCGTCGACCTTCGTGATCGCGAGCACGTCGCCGTCCTCGTCGGTGTCGTTGTCCAGCACGGGGAGCACGGTCGTGCGATCCGGGCGCACGCCGAAGCCGTCGTTCGTGGCGATCGGCGGGTGGTTGGTCTTCGTGCGATTGGCGACCGCGTCCTCGAACGACTGCTTGACGGGGCGCTCCTTGCCCGTGTCCCCGTCCTTCGTGATGTCCTCGGGGTTCACCTGCGTCCAGTTCGAGACGAGGCGCATGTTCGAGGAGACGACCCACGCGTTGCCGTTCTGCAGGTCGTTGAGCGCGATGACGCCGTGGTTCACGCGGAACTCGAGGCGGGACTGGACAGTCGCCTGCTCGATGTCCTGCGTGATCGGGCGTTTGCCGTCGCACGCGTAGAGGTAGCGCTGGGCGCCCGCCCACGCGCCGTACGCGCACCCGTTGAGGTAGACGGGCGCCGAGGTGGCCGAGGCGGTCGTCACGGGGCGCGAGATGTCCGCTCCGATCGCGATCGGGTCGCCGCCGCCGAGGGGGACCTCGAGCAGGCCGCTGCCGGTCGCGACGAGCGCGTCGTCGTCGTCGGGCCCCGGCTGCTGGAGCCGCAGCGGCTTCGCGTCGAGCCGCGTCGCCGAGCCGTCCTCGCGCACGAGCGTGCGCGCGGCGGGGTCGAGCAGCACGGGGTGGTCCCCGACCGCGGAGAGCTGGAAGGACTTGGGCACGGGGAAGCCCTTCGAGCTCGACGCCGCGCCCGGATGGTCGACCGTGTAGAGCGCGTGCTTCGAACGTGACGCCGCGAAGACCTTCCCCGACTTGCTCACGACGACGTGCGATCCGGGGCCGAGCTTGGCGACCGGCGTCGTCTTGGACGCGTCGAAGACGAGGTGCTCGGACGTGTCCACGACCCACAGGCGCCCGTCGGGGGCGAGGATCGCGAGGCTGTTCGCCCCGTAGCCGAGCTCGGCGCCGACGGGCACCGTGATCTTCTGGGTGAGGGAGACGAAGGCCGGGTCGATGACCTGCACGGTGCCCTGCGACGTGTCCGCGAGCAGGGTCTGCCCCGCGTCCTGCAGCACGTCGAGATGGCTCGAGGCGCCGTTGACCTTCGCGTCGAGCTCGTCGATCTGGTGGTTCAGCCGGCCGCCGAGCAGCTGCTTGCCGTTGGTGACCCACACGTTCTGCGCCGTGAGGTCGACGTCGGTCACGGGGAAGCCTCGGTGCACGATCGCGATGGAGACGGGGATGCTCACGAGCACGGCGACGGCGATCGCGGAGACGAGGGTCCTGCGGCTCCTCACCCAGGCCGCGATCCGTCTCAACGCCGCTCGCTCCGATTCCCGCCGGGGGCCGCGCCCCCCGCGGCCTCTTCGGCGTCCCACGCTAACATGCCCCCGCAGGGGGTCGCGGACGGATCAGTCGTCGGGCTCCTCGCCGCGCCGGCGGTCTAGCAGCGGGAGGTCCTCCACGCTCACGAGATGGGTCGCAACGGCGTACTCGACGAGTCGCGCCCGGCGGTTGTTGGCGAGCCTCCCGCGCCCGCCGCGCAGGCCGGTCACGCCGATCTTGTCGAGCTTCTCGCACACGTTGTCGAGCTTGCGGTTGAAGGTCGTCATGCTCCAGCCCAGTCGCGCCGCCGCATCCGCCGAGCTCGGCACCTCCCCCCGACCCGGCACGGACTGCGTGAGGACGTTCTCGGCGAGCGAGAGGATGAGCTGCTTCTGGCTGAGCGTGAGGGTCACGGGCATGATCGTCGTCGAGCTCACCCCCGCGCCCGCGTGCGGCGAGGCCGTGAAGTAGTCGTCCGCCGCCTCGATCGCGAAGTCGTAGGTCGTCGAGCCCGCGCTGAACAGCACCGTGAGGCTCGGGAAGACGATCGGCAGGCGCGCGCCCGAGGACAGCCACGCCTGCATCGAGCCGGACGAGTCGGTCACGGTCGCCGACAGGAGGTTGCCGACGTTCGCGATCCACCACATGCCGTTGTCGGGGTAGATGCGCAGGAAGTGGCGGTGCAGGTACGGGTTGTCGTCGATCTCGAGGTCGCCCTCACGTCCGACGAAGAAGTCGTGCGGCTCCTCGACCGTGTAGGTCTCCCCGCAGAAGCGCACGGTGAGCGGCTTCATCGGTCGCACATCCGCAGCGGCTCGGACGAGGTCTGACCGTCGCGCAGCACGACGACGTCGATGCACGTGCGCGAGCCCGGCACGACGCCCGTCACGGTCGCCGTGGCCGCCGTCGTCGTCGTGCGCGAGTCCGGCGTCTCGGAGCGCGCCCACAGGTACGAGTCGCCGTCCTCCGGCTTCGGGTTGCTCCACGTGAACGTCACCGACGTGCCGTCATCGGTGATCTGCCCCGCGACGGGCGTCGGGACGGTCGAGAGGTCGATGCCTCCGTCGCCGCCCGCGCCGACGTGCGGCGTCGCGCTCGGCCCCGGCGAGGCGCCGCCGTGCACGAGCGTGAGGACGACGACGATCGCCGCGACGAGCAGGGCCGCCCCCGCGGCGGCGGCGGCGATCGCGGCGCGCGGGGTGCGGCGCCCCGGCGCCGCGCCCGCTGGCTCGGGGGCCGGCTCGGGGTCGACGGTGGCCGGCCGCGAGCGCAGCACGGTCGCCTCGACGCGCCCGGGCTCCGGCGCGGCCGCGGGGGCCTCCGCCTCGCCCTGGGTAGCGCTGCGCGCTCGGATGACCGTGGCCTCCGGGACGCTCGCGGCGGGCACCGGCCCCGCGGGCTCCGGTCGCGCGAGAGCGGGACCGACGGGCGAGCGGGGCAGCACGGGCGTCACGCCGCGCGCCCGCGTCGGGGGCACGTCCGGCGCGGGCTGCGCCTCGACCGTCGCGACGCCGCGGGCGCGCGTCGCGTCCGCGTCCTCCGCCTGCCGCTCCGATCGCGCGTGCTCGACGACGAGGTTCGGCACGTCGATCGCCGTCGGCACGTAGCCGAGCTCCATCTCGATGCGCTGCAGGGCACGCGCGAACTCGACCGCGCTCTGGAAGCGGCGCGCCGGATCCGTCGCCATCCCCTTCGCGAGCACGGCGACGAGCGCGGCCGGCACGTCCTCGCGCGCCATGGGCGTGATCGCGCCGCGCTCGATGCGGTTGATGAGGTCGAGCGTTCCGTTCGAGCGGCCGAGCACCTCGAACGGGGTGTGGCCGGCGAGGATCGTGTAGATCGTCGCGGCGAGCGAGAAGACGTCGCTGCGCACGTCGGGCCGTGGATCGTCCTCGAACATCTCGGGCGGCGACCACGGCACCGACATCCCCACCGAGCGGCCGCTCGACGCGCTCGCGGTGTCGTTGAGCGCGTCCGCGAGCGTGCCCGTGTGGATGGGCAGCGTCTCCTCGTCGACGGCGGACGCGATCCCGAAGTCGGTGAGCGCGGGCCAGCCGAAGTCGTTCGTGAGCACGTTCGCGGGCTTGATGTCGCGGTGCAGGATGCCCGCCGCGTGCGCCGTCGCGATCGCGCTCGAGAGCCGCACTCCCGTGCGCAGCGCGTCCTCGACGCTGAACGGCTCGCGCTTGTAGCGCTCGGCGAGGCTCGCGCCCGGCGCGTACTCCATGACGAGGTAAGGGCGCCCGTCCTCCGAGACGCCCGCATGGAAGATCGAGACGATGTACGGATGCGCCGACAGCTGCGCCATGACGTTCGCCTCGGCGACGAACGCGGCACGGCTCGCGGGAGTGAGCTCCTCGGTGAGCAGCACCTTGACGGCCACGCGGCGCTTGGGGAGCTGCTGGTCGTAGAGGAAGACATCGGAGAACCCGCCCGAGCCGAGCAGCCGCACGTAGCGGTACCCGGGCAGCTCGGGCGGCACGGAGGGCGCGCGCCGCATCACACCTCCCGCACGGTGAGCGTCACGCCGCCGCCGAAGTCGATGACGCTGCCCGTGAGCACAGAGGTCGGCTCGCCCGCACGCAGGCGCTGCGGCGGCTTGCCCGGGATCGTCACGAGCGTGCCGTTGCGCGAGTGGAGGTCGGTCACGACGACCGTGCCGCCCTCGACGGCAACCCGCGCGTGCGTGCGCGAGATGTCCTGGTCGTCGCCGCCGATCGTGAGCAGCTTCGGCACCTCGCCGCCGGACACCGCGCTCGCGCTCGGCGCCCGGCCGACCACGACGGGACGCGTGAGGGGCTCGATCGCCCCCGTGCCGAGCTCGAGCGCGAACGCCGTCTCGGGCGCGGACGCGGGCGCCGGGGCCGGGGTCGGCGCGACGTCGCCGCCCGCGGCCCGCGCGCCCGCGCGCAGCGCACGCACGTCCTCCGTCATGACGGTCATCCCGTCGTGGTCCCCCTCGTCCTCGCGGGTCGCCTCGGGCGCCGCGGACGCGCTCGCGCCGCCCAGGGCGGGGACGAGCGGCGGGGCCGCGAACGGGGAGGCGTCCTCGTCGTCCTCCTCCTCGTCGCGCACCGCGGCGCCCGAGACCGTGCGGTAGAGCGTGTCGCCGAAGAGCTGGTCGTACTCGCCGTCGGACCCCGGAGCACCCACCGCGCCGAGGGCGGGCCCCGGCACGGGCGGCTCGACCTCGTCGTCCGCGAGCGCGTCCACGACGCCGGGCACGATCGTCGCCTCCGGATCGGGGACCGCGACGATCGGCGCGACCTGCTCGCGCGGCTCGAGCCCGGCGACGCCGCTCGCCGCGAGATCCCCCGCGACCGGGAGGTCGCCGTCCGCCGCGAGTTCCCCATCCGCTGAAGATCGGCACGAGCCCGCGGACCACTCGCCTGCGGGCGTGCGCAGACGGAAGCCTGTGACGGCCGTCGCGCTCCGCTCGTTCCACGTGCGCACGCCCGATCCGCTCACGCGCACCTCGCCGTCCGCGCTCGTCGCGATCGCGCTCACCTCGCCGCGCACGACGATGCGCAGCTCCCCCGGCTCGTCGGAGCTGCCCGTCCACGTGACGAGCGCGAACGCGGGCGCCGCCGCGACGCCCCGAGCGAGCAGCCCGTCGAGCACCGTCGTGAGCGCGTCGTCCCCGTCGAGCGCGGGCGTGAGCACCGCGAGCTCGGCGCCTGCGGAGGGCTCGACGACGAGCAGGCCGTGGGCGCCGACGAGCGCGTGCCAGGTCGCGTCGGCGGTGAATCGGAGGGTCATGGTCACGCTCTCGGCTTGGTGTCTTCGTTCCAGGGCTCGCGGTCGACCGTGTCGTCGCCCGACCCGCTGCGGGCGCCGACGAGCTCGGCCTCCACGACGATAGCGGTCACGTTGTCGCGCCCGCCCGCCGCGACGGCCGCCCGCACGAGCCGCTCAGCGACGGACTCCTCCGCGGCAGGGTCGGCCTCGGCGAGGATGCGCCCGATCTCGCGATCGTCGAGCTCCTTGCTCAGGCCGTCCGAGCACAGCAGGAACGTCTGGTGCGTCTCGAGCGGGAAGAGCCACACGTCCGCCTCGACGTCCTCGTGCGCGCCGAGCGCACGCGTGACGACGTTGCGGTCGGGGTGCGATGCGACCTCGTGCGGCGCGATGAGGCCCCCGTCGAGGAGCTCCTGCACGACCGAGTGGTCGACGCTCAGCTGCGCGATGGCGCCCGCGCGGAAGCGGTAGATGCGCGAGTCGCCGACGTTGAAGGCGAGCCATGCGAACGCCGAGTCCGGACCCGACTCGACGAGCGCGACGCCCGTGATCGTCGTGCCCGAGAAGCTGCGCTCGTGGCGCGCGCCGATCGCGATGACGGCGCGGTTCGCCGCCTGCACGGCGTCGAGCACCGCGTCCACGGTCGCCGGCG
This sequence comes from Actinomycetales bacterium, assembly GCA_015655445.1. GTDB lineage: Bacteria > Actinomycetota > Actinomycetes > Actinomycetales > Microbacteriaceae > Diaminobutyricimonas. Next base: position 15,451 of record JAATFA010000077.1, read on the forward strand.
CCGCGGGGGCGAACGCGCCCGCGAACGCGCTCGTCGCGGCCGCGCTCGCCTCGTCGCCGAACGAGTGACCGCCCATGCCATCCGCGACGACGAAGACGGGGGGCTCGGCGAAGAGGCTGTCCTCGTTCACGCGGCGCACGGCGCCCGTGTCGCTCGCCGCCGCGACCGTGAACCGCACCGACGCCGCGGGCAGTGCGACGTCGACGATGCGAGCTGCGGTCATCGCGTCCTCCCCTGCCGGATTCGACGCGCGGACGCCGAGCGCGCGTCGTGCGTCTACGGTAGCAACCGCTTCCCGTCGCGGTCCTCCCCCGCCGGTCGCGCGCCCGCGCCCCGGCGCGCGTCGAGCCGCAGCCGCACGAGGCTCGCGACGACGGCGCCCGCCATCGCCACGAGGATGACGGTGAGCGAGGTCCACGTGTCGATCTCCGGCGCCCAGTGCACGCCGTGGCCGCCGTTGACGAACGGCAGCTCGTTCTCGTGCAGCGCGTGCAGGAAGAGCTTGACGCCGATGAACGCGAGGACGACCGCGATGCCGTACTTGAGGTAGACGAGGCGCTCGATGAGCTCGCCGAGCAGGAAGTAGAGCTGCCGCAGCCCCATGAGCGCGAACACGTTCGCGGCGAAGACGATGAACGGGCTCTGCGTGATGCCGAAGATCGCGGGGATCGAGTCGAGCGCGAAGACGACGTCCGTCGTGCCGATCGCGATGAACACGATGAGCGCGGGCGTGAAGACCCGCCGCCCCGCGACCGTCGTGCGGAGTTTGACCCCGTCGAAACGGTCCGTGATCGGGATGCGGCGGCGCAGCATGCGGATGAGTCGGTTCTCCGTCTCCGCCTCCTCGTCGTGGCTCGTGAAGGCCTGGTTCGCGGCCGTGTACAGCAGGAAGAGGCCGAAGATGTAGAAGATCCAGCTGAAGCTCGCGATGAGCTGCGCGCCGATGAGGATGAAGACGCCGCGGAACACGAGAGCGAGCACGATGCCCACCATGAGCACCTCTTGCTGGTACTTCCGGGGCACGCTGAACCTCGCCATGATGATGACGAAGACGAAGAGGTTGTCGATCGAGAGGCTGTACTCGGTGAGCCAGCCCGCGACGAACTGGCCCGCCTGCTCGGCGTCGCCGATGACGAGCATGAGGCCCGCGAAGACGAGCGCGAGCGCGACGTACAGGGCGATCCACAACGACGACTCGCGGATCGAGGGGATGTGCGGGCGCAGATACGAGAGCACGAGGTCCGCCGCGATGATGAGCAGCAGGACCGCGGACGAGGTGAGCTCGAACCAGAGCGGCAGGACGGTGTGCATGGGATCCTCTTCGGGTCGCAGACGGCCCGAAAGTCTCTCCCCCACCGTGGTGGCGCCGCGACCGGGGACCCTGCGACGGGACCCGTGATGACGATCGCGACGAGAGCGGGATACTCCCTTTCGCTTCGCCGAGTCTATCGGGAGTCGCCCGCGCTCGATAGCATCGGGGCGGGGGGCGCGGTGAACGCGCAGCGTAGGCGTATCCAGGGAGTGGGGACCATGACCGACGACGACCTGCGGAGCGAGGCGCGGCGGCGCCTCGAGGCACGGCGTACCTTCTATGCGGCGCTCGGGAGCTGGGTGCTCATCTCCCTCTTCATGGTCGTGATCTGGCTCGTCGGCGGGCGCGGGTACTTCTGGCCCGCCTGGGTCTTCCTCGCGACCGCCTTCGCCGTCGTCGCGACGGGCGCGCGCGCGTTCTTCCCGGGAGCGGGACCCGTCACCGACGCGAACGTCGACGCCGAGATCGAGCGCATGCGCCGCCGCAAGGGCGGCAGCAGCCCGACGGCATGAGCTGCCGCGCGCGGCATCTCGATCGCCGACGCGCGAAGACCGGGGCTGGCCGTGCAGCGGACGCTCGGGCGTGCCGCGACCGCAGTGACGCTCGACGCGCGCGGCAGATGCGCGAAAATCCCCGGATGACCGGGAGGCTCTCCTGGTGGCGACACCAGCGGTGTCTGATTCCGGTAGGCGACGAGCCTCGAGCGGCTTCCCAAGGCTCGATGCGGCGACCGCACGAACGCGAGGAGCGAAATGCGCCAGCACGCCCTCGGCGTCTAGGACGGCGACCTCGTGATCTGCTCCAGCGCTGCGAGGTGACCCAGGTAGGCGCTCAGCCCGCCAGGAGTCAGCGAGAGCCACAGCGTCGCCGCGGCGGTGCTCGCATGCAGACCGCGGGGACGACCGGGGCCTCGGCGAGCCGGGACGAACGGAGACACGGACAGTGTTCCTTCCGTTCGAGGCGCATCGAAGCGCTCGTTCCTGTTGGTCATCGGTGCGGTGCGAGAGCGCTTCAGGGCAGAATTGGCGAGAAATCGACGCCCCCTCGACGAGGCGGCAGGAGCGCCGCACGCCAACTGCGCGGCGGCCGCCGGTCATCCCTGTGCGCGCCATTGCGCAAGCGGCATCCGCAGCGCCCGCGAGGCGATCACCGAGAGGCCCGCGACCTCGAGGGCGCCCCCGGCGGCCTCCAGCCATTCGCTGCCGACGACGAGGCCGACGATGTGGAGGACGAACCAGGCGAGGATGGCGATGCCTACGAACTTCGGCATCCCTTCGTGAGCAGGGCGGTGATGCCGAGCAGGATCGTGCCGGGCATGTTGCCGATGAGGAAGACCACGTTCAGCGGGAGGCGGAGCGCGTCGCCGGTCGCCCAGGCGGCCAGCACCTCGTCGCCGGTCGCGCCGGCCTGCGCGAGGCCGACCGAGTAGAAGCTCGCCGCGTTGATGCCGAGGTAGCAGACATACCCGGCCGCCCACAACGTGACCGCGATGAGCGCGAGACGAGGCCGGGCCGGGCGGAGCACGCGGAGCGCGGCGACCGCACCGGGGATGATGAGTAGCGAGCCGAGGATCGCGAACCAGTTCGCCGCCAGCCAGAGTCCCGTCTGCTGGCCGGCCAGGGCCAGTGTGCCCGCGCCGCCGTCATCGGCATAGGTCGAGCCGGTGGTGGCGATCGAGTAGAGGACATTGCACGCCAGTTGCGCCGCGATCGACGCCGGCAGTGCGATGGAGGTGGCCCATCGGCGGAAGCCGGCCGTGGGATCGGCGGCGATCGGCGCCTCGGTCGTCGTGGAGACGGGCGTGGTGACGGACATGAATGCGTTCCCTTCCGGTTCGCGATGCCGAGCAGCATCTCTGACGATGTTCACCACGGCTCGGCCCCGCGTCATCCGGGGTGGCGCGGGACGTGCGTCAGTGCTGGCACGGACGCACGTCGGCGACGACGACGAATATGGTGAGCACATGCGACGGGCGCTCCTCATCACGCTGCCCTGGCTGACGCTCGCTGTCGCCGGCCTGGCGTACCTGTTCGCAGCCGCTCCGACACCGCTCGGTGTCGGCTCCGCGACCGTGCTCGGCGGCGTTCCCCTCCTGCTCGGGCTCCTCGTCGCCTGGCGGGCTCCGGGCGTCCCGGCCGGCGCAGGACTCGCCGCGGTCGGCGCGGGCGCCGTGCTCGGCTATGTTCCGAACTCGCCGGACGGTCCGCTCGGCGGGCTGTGGATGCTGCTCTACCTGCCGCTCGGCCTGCTGCTGCTCGGCGCTCCGGTCGACCTGCCCCGGTCGCGCACCGGTTGGGGATTCTGGTGGGGCGGGATCACGGTCGCGGTCGCGTTCGTCGTGATCAACGCGGCGGAATCCGCATGGCCGGACGCGGCCGGGATCCTGGACGTACCCGGCTTCGCACTCCTGCCATGCTTCCTCGCATTCCTGGTTGCGGCGGTGCTCACGCCGATCCTGCGCTACCGACGCGCCGACGAGCGAGAACGGCTGCAACTGCGGTGGATCTTCGTGGCCAGCGCCTCGCTCCCGCTGACCCTGCTGCTGTGCTGGGTGAGCTACCTGCTGCTGGGCACGGCGGATCTCGTCGTCATCGGAGTGTTCGTCACGCACCTGACCATCCCTGTGGCGGTCGCGATTGCCGCACTGCGACCGGAGTGGTTCGACATCGATCGAGTCGCGCTGGCCACGGTGACGGTCAGCGTCCTCTGCGTCCTCGCGCTCGCGCTGCTCAGCGTCGCCGCGGTGATCGCCGGCCTCGCGCTGCTGCCATGGTCGCCGCCGATCGCACTCGTCGCAGCAGTCGTGCTCGCGCTGGCTGCCGCGCCGCTGTACCGACTCGTGCGGCGTTGGCTGGAGCGGCGTATCTATCCGGCGCGCGCGCGAGCGCGCGCGGCGCTCAGCGCGCTGGCCGCGCAGGTGAACCAGGGGACAGCGGAGCCGGAGCATGTCGAGGCCGCCCTCCGCGAGGCTCTGCACGACGACCGGCTCACCGTTGCCGTGCGCCGGCTCTCAGATCACGCCCTGGTCGGCATTGGCGGCGAACCTGCCGCGCTGCCCGGGTCGGGAACGCCGGTCCGGCTGCGCGGGGAACAGATCGGGGTGATCGCCGCATCCGAAGGGTCCCGCCGCTTCCCGGACGACGTGTGCCGCGCCGTCGCGCCGCTTCTGGAGGCGGTGCGGATGCGTGCGGAGCTCGCGCACGCCGCCGCCGAGCTCGCCGCCTCCCGGGAACGCATCGTCCGCGCCGGCCTCGAGGAGCGCCGGCGATTGGAGCGGGACATCCATGACGGTGCCCAGCAGCGTCTCGTCGCCCTCGGCATGCAGCTCCGGGTGATGCAGCGCACCGCCGGGGACCTGCCCACCGTCACTGCCTCCCTCGACACCGCGGTCGCCGAGCTCGGCACCGCCGTCGCCGAGCTGCGGCAGCTCGCCCACGGCATCCGACCCAGCACCCTCGACGATGGGCTGGCCGCCGCCCTGACAGATCTGAGGCGACTGAGCCCGGAGATCATCGAGCTGCACATCCAGGCCGGCGCGCTCCCCGACGGCATCGCCACGACCGCCTATTACGTGGCCAGCGAGGCGATCGCCAATGCGCTCAAACACGCCGACGCCACGCGCATCCGCGTCGACGTCCGACAGGAACCGCACGAGCTCACCGTCCAGATCGGCGATGATGGGCGCGGCGGCGCCGACATCCGCCCGGCCACCGGGCTCGCTGGGCTTCAGGACCGCGTCGCGGGGATCGGCGGACGACTGACCGTGACCTCGCCACCGGCTGGCGGCACGATCGTGGAAGCCCTGCTGCCGTGCCCGTCGTGACCCCGCTGCGCATCGTCATCGGCGAAGACTCCGCACTGTTCCGCGAGGGCCTCGCCGCGCTTCTCGCCACCGTCGGACACGAGGTCGTCGGTCGCGCGGGCAGCGCGGCGACCGCCGTCGCGCAGTCCAGGGCGCACCAGCCGGACGTCGTCGTGCTCGACATCCGGATGCCCTCCGCCGACGAAGGCCTCGACGCCGCGCTCGAGATCCGCGCCTGGGATCCACCGACGCCCGTGCTGCTCCTCTCCCAGCACATCGAGGCTCGCCGGTCCGTCGAGCTCGTGACCGGTGGCGGCTTCGGCTACCTGCTCAAGGATCGGGTGCTCGACGTCGACGACTTCCTCGTCTCCCTGGAGCGCGTCGCCCGAGGCGGCACCGCTCTCGACCCCGAAGTCGTCGCCCGGCTCGTGGGCGCCGCCCGTGCCGCCACAATCCTCGACGCGCTCACCCCTCGAGAACTCGACGTCCTCCAGCTCATGGCCGAAGGCCGCTCGAACGCGGCCATCGGCACGCGGCTCTTCCTCTCCGAGCGCACCGTCGAGAGTCATGTGCGCAGCGTCCTCGGCAAGCTTGCGATCCCGGACTCCGCCGGAGACCACCGCCGGGTCCTCGCGATCCTCGCCTACCTCGACGCCAGGAGGGAATAGCAGCACCCGTGCGCTTCGTGGCCGCGGACATCGGTGGGGACGTGCCGCCGGTGACCGCGATGCAATCAGATGTCGCCGATCTGCTGTCCCAGGCCGCCTGGAGCCCTCTCGGACCCCTACGGCAGAAACGCGAGAACCCCCGGATGACCGGGGGTTCTCCTGGTGGTGACCCCAGCGGGATTCGAACCCGCGTTACCGCCGTGAGAGGGCGGCGTACTAGGCCGCTATACGATGGGGCCGTCACGACAACCGTACGAGTATGCCACACCGGCCACCCCCGGCCCAAACCGTCCCGAGGACCGCTCGGCGGGCCGCGCCGCGCGCAGCGCGGGGGCCTACGGCCCCGCGCGCCGCTAAGCTGGCGGGCATCCGCGCGGGAGTGGTGAAACCGGTAGACACGCAGGATTTAGGTTCCTGTGCCTTCGGGCGTGTGGGTTCGAGTCCCACCTTCCGCACCGCTCAGCCGGTGAACGCGTAGACCCAGAAGCGCGCACCCTCCGAGACTCCGCCGCAGCGCGTGGCCGCATACGTGAGCGGCTCGCCTGTGTCGGGATGCGGCAGGCTCAGGGCCTCGGGGAAGGCATCCTCGACGGGATGGGAGACGCCGTCGAGCGGACCGCCGGCGAGGCGCGCAGTGAGGGGCATGCTCGGGTTCGCCATCGGGCGAGTATCGCGCGCGCCAGCCGTGCGCGCGTAGGACCAAGGTCCCCCGACACGGCCCTCCACGTCCGCTCCCGCTCCCGCGCGCTACGCGTCTCGGCCGCGGCCGCGCTGCAGGCGGTCTCCGAGCGGATTCCCCGGGGGTCGTCCTCACGAACGGCTAATCTGTTCCTCACGCCCGCTGAGGCGACGCGCAGCCGCCCGCTTGACGTCAGGAGATCCGTTCCCCGTGCTTTCCTCCGCGCTGATCCCCTGGCTCGATCCCGCGACGATCATCCACTCCGCCGGGCCGTACGCGCTCCTCGCGATCTGCCTCATCATCTTCGCCGAGACGGGCCTGCTCATCGGCTTCCTCTTCCCGGGCGACACGCTCCTCATCATCTCCGGCCTGCTCACGTTCGCGGGCATGCACGGCGCGCGCGGCGGCATCGAGATCGACGTCTGGTGGGTGTGCCTCGCGGTCGGCTTCGCCGCGTTCCTCGGCGGCGAGGCTGGCTACCTCATCGGCAAGCTCGCGGGCCCGCGCATCTTCGAGCGGCGGGAGTCGGGCCTCTTCAGCATCAAGAACGTCGAGCGCACGAACGCCTTCTTCGAGCGCTTCGGCGGGATCGCCGTCGTCGTCGCGCGCTTCGTGCCGATCGTGCGCACCTTCGCCCCCGTCGCCGCCGGCGTCGCGCGCATGAACCACCGCCGCTACTCCGCCTACAACCTCGTCGGCGCGCTCGTGTGGGGCTCGGGGGTCACCCTCGTCGGCTACGTGCTCGGATACGTCAAGCCCATCGGCGACTTCGTGAGCGCGTACATCGACGTCATCCTGCTCGGGGCCGTGCTCATCGCGATCATCCCGCCGATCATCCACTACGTGCACGGCACGATCAAGGCGCGGCGGACGCGCGCCGAGCAGGGCGCGTCGGACGCGGGCACGACGACCGACTGACGGCCGCCCGCGCTAGGGTCACGCCCCGATCGTGAGCAGCACGAGCAGCGCGCCGTTGAGGGCGATGAGCAGCAGCGCGGCGATCGCCGCGAGCACCGTCGTCCACCAGCGGTTCGCGGACTCGCCGAGCAGCGCGCGGTCCGCCGTGAAGCGCACGAGCGGCACGAGCGCGAACGGGATGCCGAAGGAGAGCACGACCTGGCTCACGACGAGCGCGGCCGTCGGCTCGATCCCGACGGCGAGCACGACGAGCGCCGGCACGAGCGTCACGAGCCGGCGCACGAGCAGCGGCACCCGGCGACGCAGCAGGCCCTGCATGATCTCCGCGCCCGCGTAGGCGCCCACGGACGTCGACGCGAGCCCGGACGCGAGCAGGCCGACGGCGAAGAGGGCCGCGATGAGCGGTCCGAGCGTCGCGGCGAGCGCCGCGTGCGCGCCCTCGAGGGTCTCCGTGCCGCCCACGCCGCGCAGCCGGGTTCCCGCGAGCACGAGGATCGCGACGTTGACCGTGCCCGCGACCGCGAGCGCGATCGTGACGTCCACGCGCGTGGCCCGCAGCAGCCTCCTGAGCCATGGCCCCTCCTCGGCGAGCCCGAAGCGGTCGCGCGTGAGCGCCGAGTGCGCGTAGATCGCGTGCGGCATGACCGTCGCGCCGAGGATCGAGGCGGCGAGCAGCACCGACCCGGTGTCGGTCAGGCGCGGCACGATCCCGGAGACGACCGCGCCGAGCGGCGGCGGCGCGACCACGAGGCCCGCGCAGAAGCCGATCGCGATGAGCACGACGAGGCCCGTGAGCACGCGCTCGAACGTCGTCGAGCCACGCCTCGAGTGCACGCCGAGCAGGAGGATCGAGATGACCCCCGTGAGGAGGCCGCCCACGAGCAGCGGCAGCCCGAAGAGCAGCTGCAGGGCGACCGCTCCCCCGATGACCTCCGCGACATCCGTCGCCATCGCGACGAGCTCTGCCTGCGCCCAGAACGCCACGCGTCCCGCCCGGGAGCGGATGCGCACGCCGAGGATCTCAGGCAGGCTGCGTCCGGTCGTGATCCCGAGCTTGGCCGAGAGGTACTGGATGAGCCACGCCGTCGCGTTGCCCGCGAGCACGACCCACACGAGCAGGAACCCGTAGCGCGAGCCGGCGCTCATGTTGCTCGCGACGTTGCCGGGGTCGAGGTAGGCGACGCCCGCGACCATCGCGGGCCCGAGCAGCGGCAGTATCCCCCGCCGCGCGCGCCGCCCGGCCACGAGCGCCATCCGATCCGCCCTTCTCCCCGGCGACGGCGAGGCGGCGGGGCCGCACCGGGTGGCTTCGAAACTACCAGCGGCCACGCCGCGCCCGTGCCGCCGCGCTCCCGGCGTGGTCGAGCCTGCCTCGGTCGGAGGCGCGGATCGGGTGGGGCCGGAGTCGGAGTCGGCGCGGATCACGGTCCGGGCGGGTCGCGATCGGGACCCGGGCGGAGTCGCGTCTCCCAGCGGGCCGGAGTTGTGGTCCCGCGGTTTCAGCGGTGGGCGTGCTCCTCGTGCCGCGCGTGCTCGACGGGCTCGAGCTGGAAGGTCGAGTGCTCGACGTCGAAGTGCTCGCTCAGGCACGACGTGAGTCGGTCGAGCAGCGCCCCCGCCTCCCCGCGCGCGAACACCTCGGGCGCGACGACGACGTGGGCGCTGAAGACGGGGGCACCGTGCGTGATCGCCCACACATGCACGTCGTGTACCGCGACGACGCCGCTCACGCCGAGCACGTGCGCGCGGATCTGCTCGACGTCCACCTCCCGCGGCGTCGACTCGGTGAGCACGCGCACAACATCTCTCAGCAGCACGACGGCGCGCGGCACGATGAGGGCCGCGATGACGAGGGAGGCGAGCGCATCCGCGCCCGACCATCCGGTCGCGAGCACAACGGTCCCGCCGACGAGCGCCGCGATCGCCCCCGCGGCGTCGCCGAGCACCTCGAGGTAGGCGCTGCGCACGTGCAGCGCGGTGCGATCGCCACCGCGGAGCACGCCGAGCGCGACAATGCTCGCGACGAGGCCGATCGCCGCGACGACGAGCACCGGCCCGGCGTCGACGTCCGCCGGCCGCGGCTCGAGGAGGCGACGCGCGCCCTCGATCGCGACGGAGGCGGCCACGACGACGAGCAGCACGCCGTTCACGAGCGCCGCGAGCACCTCCATCCGGCGGAAGCCGTATGAGTGGCGATCGGTCGCCGGCCGCGCAGCGATGACCGTCGCGACGAGCGCGACCCCGAGCGCGACGATGTCGCTGCCGACGTGGCCGGCGTCGGCGAGCAGCGCGAGCGAGCCCGAGAGGCCCGCGCCCACGAGCTCGGCAAGCAGCACGGCCGCCGCCAGCGCGAGGGCGATGGCGAGCCGGATGCGGCCGGCGGCCGGGGTGTGGTCGTGACTCATCGCCAGCCAGCCTAAGCACCCTGGAGCGCCCGAAGGGCCGTTGCGCACTAGTCGGGAATGAGTGCCGTTCTCAGCCTCGCGGGTCGCCGCCGCGGATCGCGCGCACGAGTGCCGTGAACGCGCGAGCGCGGTGGCTCGCGGCGTCCTTCTCCTCGGCGGACAGCTCCGCGGCGGTGCGCTCGACGCCCTCGGGCACGAAGAGCGGGTCGTAGCCGAACCCATGCGACCCGCGCTCCCCCTCGAGCACGCGGCCCGGCCACACGCCGCGCTCGACGATCTCCGTGCTCCCGTCCACGTAGGCGGCCGCGCACACGAACTGCGCCGAGCGGTCCGAGACGCCGCGCATACGCTCGAGCAGCAGCGCGCGGTTGTCCGCGTCCGCGCGCGTGCCCGCGAAGCGTGCCGAGAGGATGCCGGGCGCGCCGCCGAGAGCGTCGACGCAGATGCCCGAGTCGTCGGCGAGCGAGGGCAGGCCGGAGAAGGCGAACGCCGTGCGCGCCTTGATGAGCGCGTTCTCCTCGAACGTCGCGCCGTCCTCCACGGGCTCCGGGCCGTCGTAGCCGACGAGCTCGGCGCCCTCGAGCGCCGGGCCGAGGATGCGGCGCAGCTCCTCGACCTTGTGGGCGTTGTGCGTCGCGAGCACGAGGCGCGGGGGCAGGGCCTCCATGCTCCTCCTCCTTCCGGTTCCGGTCTCCAGCAGCGGTGCGCCCTCGGTCCGGATGCGCGAGCTCGGCGCGCCGAGCTCACCGTGCGTCGGCGGTCAGGGAGCCGGGCGGGGCTCGGCGAGGGCCGCCCGCTGGAGCTCGGCGAGCCGCGCCGTCCCCGTGACCGCGAGGTCGAGCAGCGCGTCGAGCTCGCGCCGGTCGAACGGCGCCCCCTCGGCCGTGCCCTGCACCTCCACGAAGAGCCCGCGACCGGTGACGACGACGTTCATGTCCGTCTCGGCATGCACGTCCTCGACGTAGGCGAGGTCGAGCAGGGGCGCGCCGTCGACGATGCCGACGCTCACCGCCGCGACGGAGTCGACGAGCGGCTGCGCCTTCTGCGGCACGAGCTTGCGCTCGCGCGCCCACGCGATCGCGTCCGCGAGCGCGACATACGCGCCCGTGATCGCCGCCGTGCGCGTGCCGCCGTCCGCCTGGAGCACGTCGCAGTCGACGACGATCGTGTTCTCGCCGAGCGCCCTCGTGTCGATGACGCCGCGCAGCGAGCGCCCGACGAGGCGCGAGATCTCGTGGGTGCGGCCGCCCACCCGGCCCTTGACCGACTCCCGGTCCATGCGCTCGTTCGTCGAGCGCGGCAGCATCGCGTACTCCGCCGTCACCCAGCCCTTGCCCTGCCCGGAGAGCCAGCGCGGCACGCCGGGCGTGAACGAGGCCGTGCACAGCACGCGCGTGCGGCCGAACGAGATGAGCGCCGACCCCTCCGCCTGCTCGCTCCAGCCCCGCTCGATGACGACGGGGCGCAGCTCGCCCGGCTCGCGACCGTCCGCTCGCGTCATGCCCTCTCCCTCCTGCCCGGAAGCGCGATGGCTCCCGTCTCGAACGTCTCCACGCGCGTGACCTCGGGTCCGAGGAAGCGGCCCGCGAGGGCGAGGAAGGCCCTCTCGTCGGGCCCGGTCGCCTCGAACGTGTAGCGCGCCGGCGACGGGTCGGTGCGCTCGATGCCGTGCTGGACGAGGGTGCGGTAGACGTCCTTCGCCGTCTCCTCCGCGCTCGAGACGAGCGCGACCTCCGGTCCCATGACGTACTGGATCGCGCCCGTGAGCAGCGGGTAGTGCGTGCAGCCGAGCACGAGCGTGTCGACGCGGGCCTGTTTGAGGGGCGCGAGGTACTCCTCCGCGACGGCGAAGAGCTCCGGCCCGCTCGTGACGCCCGCCTCGACGAACTCGACGAAGCGCGGGCATGCCGCCGAGAGGATCTCGAGCTCGAAGGCGGCCGCGAAGGCGTCCTCGTAGGCGCGGGAGCGCACCGTGCCCTCGGTGCCGATGACACCGATCCGTCCCGTGCGCGTCGAGCGGACGGCGGCCCGCACCGCGGGCTGGATGACCTCGACGACGGGGATGCCGTAGCCCTCCGTGTACCGCTCGCGCGCATCCCGCAGCATCGCCGCCGACGCGGTGTTGCACGCGATGACGAGCGCCTTCACGCCGCGGTCCACGAGGTCGTCGAGCACCGCGAGGGCATAGCGGCGCACGTCCGCGATGGGCTTCGGACCGTACGGGGAGCGGATGGTGTCGCCGACGTAGAGGATCGACTCCCGCGGCAGCTGGTCGATGATCGCCCGCGCGACGGTGAGGCCGCCGACGCCGCTGTCGAAGACTCCGATGGGCGCGTCGCTCACGATGCCCAGCGTAGCCGCCGCGGCGCCCGCGCTCCCGCGCCGCGCGGCCCCGCCCGCCCCCTCGCCCGCTCCCCGACGCCCGAAGTGTGAGTTTGTGCGGGTTTCGGGTCGCCGAAACCCGCACAAACTCACACTTCGGCGCGATGGGGGCCGGCGGGACGGAAGGGGCAGGGGGGAGGGGCGGCCTGCGAATAGGCTCGATCCCATGAGCACGGCGCTGCTGACCGACCGCTACGAGCTCACGATGGTCGACGCGGCCCTTCGATCGGGTCGGCACGAGGTGCCGTGCGTCTTCGAGGTGTTCGCGCGAAGCCTCCCCCTCGGGCGCCGGTACGGGATCGTCGCCGGGACCGGACGTCTGCTCGACCTCATCCGCGACTTCCGCTTCGGTGACGCCGAGCTCCGCTGGCTCCGCGACGAGCGCGTCGTGGACGACGAGACGCTCGAGTGGCTCGCGTCCTACCGGTTCCGCGGCACGATCCGCGGGTACGCCGAGGGGGAGACGTTCTTCCCGGGCTCGCCCGTGCTCGTCGTCGAGGGCGGCTTCGCCGAGGCCGTCGTGCTCGAGACGCTCGTGCTGAGCGTGCTCAACTACGACTCGGCGGTCGCGAGCGCCGCCGCACGCATGGTGTCCGCGGCGAACGGGCGTCCCCTCGCAGAGATGGGCTCGCGCCGGACGGCCGAGCGCTCCGCCGTCGCCGCCGCACGCGCCGCCTACATCGCCGGGTTCGACGCGACGAGCAACCTCGAGGCGGGACGCACGTGGGGCATCCCGACGATGGGCACGGCCGCGCACGCGTTCACGCTGCTGCACGACACCGAGGAGCAGGCGTTCCGGGCGCAGCTCGAGGTGCTCGGCCCCGGCACGACCCTGCTCGTCGACACGTACGACATCGACGCGGCCGTGGAGACGGCGGTGCGGCTCGCCGGGCCGGAGCTCGGCGCGGTGCGCATCGACTCGGGCGATCTGCCCCCGCTCGTCGCGCGCGTGCGCGCGCAGCTCGACCAGCTCGGCGCGACGCGGACCCGCATCACCGTCACCAACGACCTCGACGAGCACGCGATCGCGGCCCTCGCGGCCGCGCCGGTCGACTCGTACGGCGTCGGGACGTCCGTCGTCACGGGGTCTGGCTATCCCGCGATGGGCATGGTGTACAAGCTCGTCGCTCGGCGGGATGGGGAGGAGTGGATCCCCGTCGCGAAGGCGTCGGCGAACAAGGCGTCGATCGGTGGCCGCAAGCACCCCGTGCGCACGGTCGAGGACGGTGTCGCGGTCGCCGAGACGATCCACGTGGGGCCGCATACGCCGCCGGAGGGCCGCGCCCTGCTCGTCGACCTCGCGCGCGAGGGCGAGCCGGACGCGCGCTGGCTCGGCCGGGAGGGGGTCGCGCGGGCGCGCGAGCATCGAGCGGCCGCGGTCGCCGAGCTCCCCGTCGACGCGCTGCGCTTGAGCCGCGGCGAGCCCGCGATCCCGACCGTCTACTCCTGACCCTCCCCTCGCCGTCGTCGCCCGCCGTCCCTCTCCCCCTCTTCTCTTCGCCGAGGTGTGAGTTTGTGCGGGTTCCGCCCGCGCGAAACCCGCACAAACTCACACCTCGCGTTCTCCGGTGAACGGCACCCGGGCGTGCCGGGGTGAGTGCGCGCGGGCGGGGCGCGGGCGCACGCGAGTCAGGGCGCGCGCGAGTCAGGGGCGCCCGTCGCGGTGCCAGCCCCGGCGCCGGAGCGCACGCTCGATGCGGGCGAGCACCGCCGGGCCGCGCAGCGTGAGCGCGGCGTGGTCGACGCGGATGAGCGTCCACCCTGCCGCGTCCATCCACTCGGCCCGTTGCACGTCCCGCTCGAGCTGCTCGCGCGCGCCGTGATACTCCCCCTCGTACTCGACGGCGACGCGGTAGCGCGGCCAGGCGAGGTCCGGGTGCAGCACGAGGTCCCCGGACACGTGCACCGCGGGCTCGATCCGCGGTTCCGGCAGCCCCCGCTCCAGGATCGCGAGCCGCAGGTGCGTCTCCGGTCGCGAACGCGGACCCGATCGAGCGAGCTCGAGCGCGATCCGCGCGCGACGCACGTGACGGGCTCCCGGACGCAGCTCGCGACGCAGCTCCTCGCGGGAGGCGAGCCCGACGGTGAGGAGGTGATCCGCGGCCGCAACGAGGTCGGGCACCTCGAGCACGGTCGCGAGGAGAGCCCAGGTCGACGCGGCGGACGTGACCGGGAGCCCGTGCGCGCATACGATCCGCGTCCGCTCCGGCTCCACCTTGTGCCCGACGACGCCGTCCCGTTGCGGCGCGCGAGAGGGCGCCGGAACGACGACGTCCAGCGCACGCCGCTCGGCGAGCCGGCGCGGCAGGGGGACGCCGTGCAGCACGGCGGCGGTCACGTGGCTGAACGCGTGGCCGGGAGGGAGCAGCACCGCGTAGGCACGGCAGCGCTCCAGGACGTCCGCGGGAGGATGCGGGGAGCGCATCCCGCGGAAGGTGCGGTCGAGCGATGCCCGTCGGAGCATCGCGGGCGTGACGCCGAGCGCCCGCGCGCGAGGGACGGAGAACGGGCCGGACGGGAGCGGCGGCGGCAACGGGCGCATGCTCGATGCTCCTCGAGCGGGCGCCCTCCCTGCGCGCGTCCCTCGCGACCTGTGCACGAGCGGGCATGCGCCGCCCCTGTGCACGAGAAGACGCGCCGCACGGCACCGTCCGACGCATTCGGCCCCGACGCACGAAGTGTGAGGTTGTGCGGGTTTCGGGCCTCCGAAACCCGCACAACCTCACACTTCGGCGAAAGGGGGGCTACTCCTTCAGGCGCTCGTAGATCTCCTTGCAGGTGGGGCACACCGGGAACTTCTCCGGGTCCCGGCTCGGTGTCCACAGCTTGCCGCACAGCGCGCGGACGGGCTTGCCGGTCACCGCCGACTCGACGATCTTGTCCTTCGGCACGTAATGCGAGAAGCGCTCGTGGTCCCCGTCCTCGAGCTGCTCGCGCGTGACGAGCTCCTCGAGCTCGCGGTCGAGGGTCGACGTGCCGCCGCCGCGGTCCGGTTCCATCGTGCTCATGACCCGATTGTAGGTTCGCCGGAGGCGCCGCGGCACGGATGCGCCCGAGCGCCCGAGAGCACGCGGTCGGTGACGGCGATCAGTTCCGCAGGCTGAAGGCGAGCAGCTCCGGAGCGCGCCGGTCGAAGACGCGGCCGCCGCCGGAGACTCCGACCCACAGCAGGCCGACGCCCTCCACGACCCCCGCGAGCAGCGCGAGCCAGTTCCACGGCGCGCCGACGAACAGGCCGAGGCCCGCGAGCACGATCGTCGGCAGCGAGACGAGCAGGATCGCGACGAACGAGAGCGACTGGATGAGCGCGGACGCGGAGCCCGCAGCCTGCGGCTGCTGGAACGGGTTGTCTCCGGGACGCACGGCCGGGTAGGGGAAGGCGGCAGACATGACGCTCGACAGGCCGAGCCCCGCGTAGAGCACGCACGCGGAGACGCCGAGCAGGCACGCGAACACGCCGCCGCGCCCGTACCCCCACGCGCACACGGCGGAGCCGACGACGATGAGCGGGGTGCCATAGAGCAGGGCGGGCACGACGCGCCCGAGGCGATCCGCCCAGCCTCTCGTGTTCGACGCCACGTGCAGCCAGATGGCCGTGTTGTCGAACGCGACGTCGTTGTGCGCGGACCAGGCGAGGAAGAGCGCCATGACCGGCACGGGCAGAAGCCAGGCGACGCTCGACCCCACGCCGACGACGATGAGCGGCACGAGCATGATGAGCGGCACGATCGGGATGACGACGAGCGAGATGCGGTAGCGCGCGTCTCGCGCCCAGTAGGTGAGGCTGCGCGCGGCGATCACCCCGGCCGGTGTCGCGGGGAGCACGCCGAACCAGCCGAGGCCGCTGTACCGCTTGGCTCGCGACTCGCGGTGCGGGGTGACGAGGATGACGCCGACGAGCCACCGCCAGGCGAGCGCGAGCACGGCGAGGAAGGCGAGCGCGACGAGGAGCCGCAGGAGGGCTCCGCCGACGTCGCCGGCGGCGGCCGCGGCGGGCGCGCTCCAGACCGCACCGAGCGGGGTCCACGCGGCGACGTCGGCGATCCGCTGCAGCACCGCGAGTCCGTCGTGCGACCAGTCGAGGTCGGCGAGGATGACGGCGGCC
Source organism: Actinomycetales bacterium (assembly GCA_015655445.1). GTDB lineage: Bacteria > Actinomycetota > Actinomycetes > Actinomycetales > Microbacteriaceae > Diaminobutyricimonas. Next base: position 31,722 of record JAATFA010000077.1, read on the forward strand.
GGGGAGATGAGCACGAGCACTAGCACGCCGACGAGCGCGCTCGACTCCCGCGCCCGGCGTGTCGCGAGCAGGAGGGCGGCGAGGCCCGTCGTGACGCGCGACCCGAGCACGCACGTGAGCAGGACGAGCGGTGCGCCCACGACCGCGAGGACGAAGGACAAGGGGTCTCGCGTCCACGTGACGATCTGGGCGAGCGCGAGGATCGCGAGGGCGAGCGCGGGCACCGCGACGAGCGCCGCAACGGCGAGGCCGACGGCGAGCCGCGTCGTGGGCATGCCGAGCAGCGCGAACTTCCGGGGGTCCATCGTGTCATCGACGCCGAAGACGAGCGGCACGACGAGGAACCCGAGGACGACGATCGAGCCTCCCACGGAGACGACCGGCGCCGCGACGTCCACGGGCGCGATGCGCAGGGCAAGGAGGCCGACCGCTCCGAGGACGGCGACCCCGACGCCGTAGAGGAGCCCGACGATCATGCCGACGACCTGCCAGGGGCTTCGGCGGAAGCCGTTGGCGAGCAGACGCAGCTTCAGCCGGAGAAGATACAGAACCACTTTCGAACCAGCCTCCCGGCCGGGACTCTCGCCGACTCTTTCGGACGCCGACTCCTTCGGACGCGTTGGCCCGAGCCTACCGGTATGCGCTCGCTCGCCCGGTGGTCCGCGCCGAGCCACTCACGCGCACGGGCTGCCATGCCCCCTTTCCAGGGGCGCCGGCATGCTGCCACGCTCACGCCGTGTCGAGATGCACTCGAATCATCTCTCTTCTCTTGGAGGCGCCCGCCACACGCGCAGGGCGTCGAGTCGGCCGGATCCTGGTCTTCACGTCGGTGGTCGCCGTCGGCCACGTCGCTCAGGTGGCGGGACCACACCTCCCCCGAGTCCGTCGCTCGAGCCCATGACCTGAGCCCAACTGCACGGTCGACAGGTCGTCGCGGACTTCGCCGCCCCGCGCCCCGCACCCGTCGTGATCGCGAAGGATCCCGGCGAGTTCGAGAGGCAGAACGACCTGGCGCACGCGTGCCCGGACGGGATCTCGCCCGCGACCATCGGGGAGGCGATCTCCCCACGCCCGACGAGGTAGTCGGGGAACGTGCTGCGGCCCGATCCGCCCGCGGCGACCGCCCGCGGCGACCGCCCGCGGCGACCGCCCGCGGAGGCGGGAGCCGGCGCGTCCGTCATCTGCCCTGCGCTATGCCACGGACGCGGCCGACACGCGGTCGGCGACTCTCAGTCCGCGAAGGTGTGCAACCACTCCATGCCCTCGGCCGCCCTGCGGCCCCCGACGAGATCGACGAACCGCTCCTCGAGGGTCGCCTCGCCGCGCACCTCGTCCATCGTGCCGGATGCGAGCACCGAGCCGCTCACGATGATCGCGACGTGATCGCAGATGCGCTGGATGAGGTCCATGCTGTGACTCGAGAGCACGACCGTGCCCCCCGCGGCGACGTACCGCTGCAGGATCTCGGTCACGTTCGCGGCCGACACCGGGTCGACCGACTCGAACGGCTCGTCGAGCACGAGCAGCCGCGGCGAGTGGATCATCGCGGCGGCGAGCGCGATCTTCTTCGTCATGCCCGCCGAGTAGTCGGCGACGAGGCGGCCGAGAGCGTCCTCGAGCCCGAACGCGGAGGCCAGGTCGGCGCTGCGCTGCCGCACGGTGCGGTCGTCGAGCCCGCGGAGCACGCCGGAGTAATAGAGGAGCTGAGCGCCCGTGAGCCGGTCGAACAGGCGGAGCCGGTCGGGGAGCACGCCCATGATGCGCTTGGCGGCCGCGGGGTCGCGCCACACGTCGGCTCCGTGCACGACGACCGTTCCCGCGTCCGGGCGTAGCAGACCGGTGACCATCGAGAGGGTCGTCGTCTTGCCCGCGCCGTTCGGGCCGACGATGCCGTAGAAGGAGCCGGCGGCGACCGAGAGGTCGATGCCGGCGACGGCGACCGTCGAGCCGAAGCGCTTGAGCAGGCCGGTCACCTGCAGCACGGTCGGCGCGGAGGCGGGCGCTGCGCTGGGCGCGGAGACGGCGTCGGGCGCGGGCGTCTCGACGGAGGCTCCCGCCGAGACCGCGATCGAGGACTCGTCGACGGCGGGCGGTGTGGCGGACGTCCCCGCCTCGGTCGTCTCGCGCGCGGCCGCCGGCTCGGCGGTCTCCCCGGCGGTCGTGGGCTCGGTGCCCCGCCCGCGCGGGGCCGAGGTGCGTGTCGCCGTCGCCCGCGCGCGCGTCGGTGCGGCAGGCGCTGGGCGCGGCGAGGCGGAGGCGGCCGACGCCCCCCGCGCCGTCCTCGTCGCCACGGCGTCCGTCTCCGTCCGCTCGGGCGCCTGCCCGCCCGAGCTCGGCGCCGGTGCCGTGGCCTCCGCGGTCGTCGTCTCGGGAGCGGTCGCCGCCGGCGTGCTCCGCGGGGTCTTCGCGCCGGTCCCGCTCCGCGTCGCGGGGGCCCGGGTCGCGGCAGCCTCGGTCGTGGGGGCCTCCGTCGCGGGAGCATCCGTCGCGGGAGCGCTCCTGCCCACGGTGCCCTTCGCCGTGGCGCCCTCCGTGGAAGTGCCCTTCTCTGCAGACCCCTTGGCAGCGGACCCCCGGGCCGCAGTCCCCTTCGCCGCAGTGCCTTTCGCCGCGGTCCCCTTCGCCGCGGTCCCCTTTCCCGTGGCGCCCTTCGCGACGGCGCTCCGGCTTGCGGCGCCCTTCGCGGCGGCGGGCTTGGCCGCGGGACTTCTCGTGGCCCTCGGCGCGCGGCTCGCAGCATTGGCCGCAGGCCGGGCGGCGCCGGGCTCCCCCTCCTTGCCCTCCTCGCGCGCGGGCATGCCCGCTGCCTCCGCGGCCGCCGGAGCCGATCGCGACGCGCCGGCTCGCGTCGCCGAGCCGCGTGGCACCGACGCACGACCGCCGGATCGCGACGCGCTCGATCCACGTGCGGTCGTCCGCGATGCCGTGGCACGCGCCGTCGACTCGGACGGGACGGCGACGCCGGCCTCACGTGCGTCGGCCTCCGCACCCGCACCGCGTGCGTCGGCCTCCGCACCCGCGCCGCGCTCGCCGATCTCGGCCGGAGCGCTCGGCGCCCCCGCCGACGGCGCGTCCGCACCCGCGTCCGGAGTCTCGGGCGTGCGGCTCCCGGTCGCCGCGCCCTCGGAGTCGGGTGCGGCGACGCCCTCGCCCCGGGTCGCGCGGGGGCTCCGCGGCGAGCCGGATCCGGACGAGCGCGGCGAGCGGGAGCCGGGGCGTGCACGGCTCGGGGCGGGCGTCCGCGTCCGGGCGGACGCTCCGTTCGGGGCCGGCGGAGCCGACGACGCGGTGTCGCTCGACTCCGGGCCTGGGGTGGGCGCGCCGGGGTCGGAGTCCATCCGTTCACCGTATCAAGGCGGGTGGAACGGGGGTTTCACTTTCCACGGGGTTCTCATCACGAAAAGGTGACAGGGGCCTGTGCGCACCTGCGCGGACACGCCCCTCCGGGGTAACCTGGAAGGGCACGTCGTCGTGCGCAGACCGAACACCGAGCCGCGTTCGAGCGCAATCGCGACGCGAGCTCGGCCCCTCCGTCACCCTCACCCGGGCGAACGGCACGGGCGAGACAGGGAACAGGGAGCGATCGTGAGCACCCAGGTGGTGATCCTGGCGGCCGGGATGGGCAGCCGGCTGGGTCGCTCCATCCCGAAACCGCTCACGCGGCTCGCCGACGGGCGCACGATCCTCGGGCAGCAGGTCGACAACATCCGCGCGGAGTTCGGCAGCGAGGCGCGCATCACGGCGGTCGTCGGATACAAGCTCGAGTCGATCGTCGAGGCGTTCCCCGACCTCTCCTTCGTCTACAACGAGCGGTACGACCAGACGAACACCTCGAAGAGCCTGCTCCGTGCCCTGCGCGAGTCCGGCTCGGGCGGCGTGCTGTGGATGAACGGCGACATCGTCTTCGATCCGGGCGTGCTCGCGCGCGTTCGCCCGCTCATGGCCGCGGACCGCTCCTTCGTCTGCGTCAACACGGCGCAGGTCTCGGACGAGGAGGTCAAGTACACGGTCGGGGCCGAGGGATACGTGGCGGCGCTCTCCAAGACGGTCGAGGGCGGACTCGGCGAGGCGATCGGCATCAACTACATCTCGGCGGCCGACAAGCCCGCCCTCACCCGGCAGCTCGCCCGCGTCGCCGATCAGGACTACTTCGAGCGTGGCATAGAGTTGGCGATTGAGCAGGACAAGCTGCGCATCGAACCGGTCGACATCTCGGACCTCTACGCCATAGAGGTGGACTTCGCGGAGGACCTGGAGAGGGCGAACCTCTTCGTCTAGCCCGCGGGGCCGCGGTGCGACCCCTGACGAAGGACACGCGTGACGGCGACCGTATCCGAGCGATCGACGTGGACGTCGGTCGGCCGGTACCGACGCTCCCTGTGGCTGCTCACGACGCGCGACCTCAAGGTGCGCTACTCGACGTCGGCCTTGGGCTACCTGTGGTCGATCATCGACCCGCTCATCATGTCGGCGATCTACTTCTTCGTCTTCACGGTCGTCTTCCACCGCGGCGTCGGGCACGAGCCGTACATCGTCTTCCTGCTGACCGGGCTCATGCCGTGGACATGGTTCAACGGATCGGTGTCGGAGGCGACGCGCGCGTTCAGCCGCGAGGCGAAGCTCATCCGGTCGACGAAGCTCCCCAGCACGATCTGGATCGTGCGCGTGGTGCTCTCGAAGGGGATCGAGTTCCTGTTGAGCTTCCCCGTCATCGCGGTCTTCGCCGTCGGCACGCTCCTGACCTCGACGCCGGCCGTCCTGCATCGCGAGATCGCGCTGCTCCCGCTCGCGCTCGTGCTCGAGGCCGTGCTGAGCCTCGGCGTCGCGCTCATCGTCGCGCCGCTCGTCGTCTTCTTCAAGGATCTCGAACGCGCGACGAAGCTCGGCCTGCGCTTCCTCTTCTATGCCTCGCCGATCATCTACGGCGTGCACGACCTGCCGGCGCGACTCGACACGTGGGCGGCGTTCAATCCCATGTTCGGGATCCTCTCGCTCTACCGGAGCGTCTTCTTTCCGCAGGAGCTCAACTGGGAGATGGTCGCCGTCGGATCGGGCATGACGGTGCTGCTGTTCGTCGTCGGCCTCATCGTCTTCACCCGGTCCGAGCGCGCCGTGCTCAAGGCGATCTGATGACGGCGACCTCCCGCGTGCCCGCCCCGCCCGCGTCCGGCGACGCCGTCATCTCGGTGCGCGACGTCGGCATCCGCTTCCGGCGCAACCGGCGGGCGCGCCGCAACCTCAAGGACCTCTTCTCCGCGCGTCACCGCCGTACGCGCCCGGGTGAGTTCTGGGCGCTGCGGCACGTGTCGTTCGACGTGCACCCGGGCGAGGCCATCGGCGTCGTCGGCCGCAACGGCCAGGGCAAGTCGACGCTGCTCAAGCTCGTCGCCGAGGTCATGCTCCCGGACGAGGGCAGCGTCCATGTGCGTGGGGGCGTCGCACCGCTCATCGAGATCACCGGCGGCTTCGTGGACGACCTGAGCGTGCGCGACAACGTCTACCTCGCCGCGGGCCTGCACGGGATGTCGCGACGGGAGATCGACGAGGCGTTCGACGAGATCATCGCGTTCGCGGAGATCGGCGACTTCGTCGACACGCCCTACAAGCACCTCTCCTCGGGCATGAAGGTGCGCGTCGCGTTCGCCGTCATCTCGCGGCTGGAGGAGCCGATCCTGCTCGTGGACGAGGTGCTCGCCGTCGGCGACCGGGCGTTCCGGGAGAAGTGCTACGCGCGCATCGAGGAGCTGCTCGCAGGCGGACGCACGCTCTTCTTCGTCTCGCACAGCGAGAAGGACCTGCGCCGCTTCTGCGAGCGCGGCCTGTACCTCGACAAGGGCGCGCTCAAGCTCGACGGCCCCATCAGGGACGTCATCGACCGCTACAACGCCGACTACTCCTCGTGAGCGGGGCTCTCGCGGGCGGGACGAAGCCCTCGGCAACGCGTGCGAGATCACTGGGCATCCGCCTCCTCGCGCCGTGACCACAGGCACGTCGGGGAGACTGGGATGGTGACGACTGCGCGCCCCTCCCGCCTGCCCGATCCGGCTGAGCTCGTGCTGCCGCCGTCCGCGCCGGGGGACGGGCAGGCCGCACCCCCGAGCCCACGCCTGCTCGGCGCGATCGACCGCTTCCTCGGCGTGCAGCGACCCGTCGTGCTCGCGCACGTGCGCGCGACGCGCAGCCGGCACCCCGAGGCGGATCCGGAGACGATCGTGCGGCTCCTCGAACGCCACTACGTCGTCGCCGTGACGAGCGGCGGCGCCGCCGTCGGCGCGAGCTCGGCGGTTCCCGGGATCGGCATCGCCGCCTCCCTCGCCCTCTCCGGCGCGGAGACGGTCGGCTTCCTCGAGACGAGCGCGCTGTTCGCCCAGTCCGTCACCGAGGTGCACGGCCTCGTCGTCACCGACCCCGAGCGCGCTCGCGCCCTCGTGCTCACGATGATGCTCGGAACCGCGGGAAGCGACCTCGTGCGCCAGCTCGCCGGGCAGGTCGTCGGGACCGGGCCGGCGCGCAGCGCCTTCTGGGGCGAGCTCATCGTCTCGAACCTGCCGCAGCAGACGATCGGGCCGATCGTCGACCGCCTCGGCAAGGCGTTCGTCCGCCGCTTCGCGACGCGTCAGGCGGGCAGCGTCATCGGGCGTGCGATCCCCTTCGGCGTCGGCGCGGTCATCGGCGGCGTCGGCAACCACGTGCTCGCACGCCGCATCGTGACCGCCTCGCGCACGGCGTTCGGGCCGGCTCCCGCGGCCTTCCCCGCGGAGCTCGCGCCGCGCGTCCGGCTGCCGCGCGGGGCCTGATCCGCCGCTCTCCTCCTCCCCAGAGCACGGGACGCGACCGTCCTCCACACTCCGGCGCGGGGTGTCGGGCCCCTCTCCTAGCGTGCGGGGCATGGAGCTCCCCTATCGCGTACCGCTCGAGTTCGATCGCAGTCTTGCGCCCCGCCGCTACCGCATCGTCAACGTCGGAGGCGAGCCGCTCCGCGGCGTGACCGCGCTGCTGTCCGGCCCAGGCGTCATGACGGCTCTCCCCCCGACCGCGCTCGCGCCCGGTGCGTGGGTCGACCTCGCCATCCGAGGCCAGGACCTCGCGCGCAGCACCGTGCTCGTCGTGCGCTGGATCCGCCCGGACGGCCGGGAGTACCTGTGGCGGGTGAGCTTCTGATGCGGTCAGGACCGGCGCTGCTCGCGCTCGCGCACGTAGTCGGCGGCCGAGAAGCGACGCGCCTTCTCCGGCAGCATCTCGCCCGTGATGCCCCGCACGAGCTCGCCCGGATCGGTGCCGAGCACGGCGGCGATGCGCACGAGGGTGAGGAAGGCGGGGTTGCCGATGCCGCGCTCGATCTTGCCGTAGTTGGAGACGTTCATGCCCGCGAGGTGGGCGAGCTCCTCCTGGCTGAGGGCGAGACGATTGCGCTCCGCGCGGAGTCGCCGGCCGAGCTCGAGGCTGGCGGGAGCTCGCGCGGGCATCCTCCATCACTATCCGCCCCGACCTCGCGTCACCAGATGCCACAGCGCTCGTGTTTTAATGCACGATGGCGACGGCGTTCCCCCGATCGCCGCTCACGTCGCGCCCCCGATCGGAACCGCCCCATGCCCAAGCCCCTCATCGAACGGCTCCCGGACGTCCTCCGGACCGGCCGGCGCCAGGCGCAGCAGGTCCTCGAGCAGATCGCCGGGCCGTACCGCGTGGCGCTGCAGACGCGAGAGCTCGTGCTGCCCCGCCGCGCGAGCGCGGGACTGGACCTGCCCCGGCCGGACGAGCCGTCCGCGCTCGACGGCCTCAACCGTCTCGTCTACGGGGACAACCTCCTCGTGCTCGCGGCGCTCCTCGCGGGCGACGACGAGCACGCGAGCCTGCGCGGCCGGGTCGACCTCGTCTACATCGACCCGCCGTTCGACTCGAAGGCCGACTACCGCACGACGATCCGGCTGCCGGGCGGCGAGATCGACCAGCGGCCCGCCGTCGCCGAGCAGTTCGCCTACTCGGACAGCTGGAGCGAGGGGACGGCCTCCTACCTCGCCTCGCTCGCCCCGCGGCTCGTGCTCATGCGCGAGCTGCTCTCGCCGCGCGGCGCGATCTATGTGCACCTCGACTGGCACGTGGGCCACTACGTGAAGCTCCTGCTCGACGAGATCTTCGGCCGCGAGAACTTCGTGCGCGAGATCGTGTGGAGCTTCGACACGCGGTCCGGATACAAGAGCGCGGTCGACAACTGGATCCGCAGCCACGACACGCTCTTCTACTACGCACGCGACGCGCGCACGCGCTACTTCGCCAAGCAGCACCTGCCGTACTCGGAGGAGTACCTGCGCCGGTTCAAGAAGCGCGACGCCCAGGGCCGGCTCTACCGCGACGACCGGGGCAGCGGCGTGCGGCAGTACCTCGACGAGCTCAAGGGCGTGTCGCTCAGCGACGTGTGCACGGACATCCCCTCGTTCCAGCAGAACGCGACCTCGAGCGAGTACCTCGGATACGCGACGCAGAAGCCGAGCAGCCTGATCGAGCGCGTCATCCTCTCCTCCGCACCCGAGAACGGGATCGTCGCGGACTTCTACGCGGGGTCGGGCACGACCGCGGCCGCGGCCGAGCGCCTCGGGCGGCGCTGGGTCGTCTCCGACCTTGGAAAGCCCGCGACGATGGTCGCCCGCAAGCGCCTCGTCGACATGGAGGGCCGGCCGTTCCTCTACCAGGCCATCGGCGACTACCAGCTCGAGAACGCCCGTAGCGCGCTCGGACGCCGGTTCCGCATCGGCGACCTCGCGCGCACCGTGCTCGGCATCTACGGCGCCGTGCCGATCCCCGGCTCCGACGGCGGAACGACCTCGCTCGGGCGCATCCCGGGCGAGAGCGCGCTCGTCTACGTCGACAGCCCGAGCCGCCTCACGACCCGGTCGACGCTCCTCCGCGCGCAGAGCCTGCGCGCGAGCGAGCTGGGCGGGTTCGACCGCGTCATCGTGCTCGGCTGGAACTTCGCCGCGGGCATCGCGCAGACCGTCGCCGCGCTCGCGGATCCGCGGCTCGAGGTGCGCATGATCCCCGCCAACCTGCTCGACGAGCTCAAGAAGCGCGGGCTCGAGCGTCTCGTGCGCGACGGGCGCGTGCGGTTCGCGAGCCTCCAGTACCTCGAGGCGCACCTCGAGGACGAGACGGACGGGGGACTCACGGTCGCGCTCGACAACTACGTGCTGCTCGACCCGCACGCCCTCCCGCTCGACGAGGCCAATCGGCTCCGCGTCACGGAGGTCATGAACCGGGACCCGCTCGCCCTCATCGAGTACTGGGCGGTCGACCCGGACTACGACGGGGAGGTCTTCCGGTCGGTCTGGCAGGACTACCGCGGCAACGTCGCGGCCGACGCCGACCCGCTGCGCGTCGTGCGGCGCGCCCGTCTGTCCGCACCGACCTCCGCCGGGCGGCCGGTGTGCGTGCGCGCGGTCGACGTGTTCGGATTCGAGTCGGAGATCGTGCTCGAGCGCCGGGGGCGAACGTGAGCCTCGTCGCCGACACCTTCCCGCTCGCGGAGGAGCTGTGGCTGCGCATCGCGGACGACGTCGCGGCCATCGAGGCCGGTGCGTCCTGCGGCCTGCTGGAGCGGGTGACGCCGACGACCGCGCGACTGCTACGGCACTGGTTCGCGCGCGACATCGCCGCGACACGCATGGCGAACTTCCACGCGGGCCAGCGCGACGCCATCCTCGCGGTCGTCTACGCGCACGAGGTCGTCGGCGCCGACGACCTCCTCGGCCTCTACGAGCGCATCGCGCCCGCGCGGCTGCGACTCGACGGCCTGCGCGAGGAGGTGGCCGCCGCCTCGCACCGCCACCCCAAGTACGCCGTGAAGATGGCGACGGGAACGGGCAAGACGTGGGTGCTCGCCGCCCTGCTCGCCTGGCAGTACCTCAACGCGGTCGCGGCACCGCACGATCCACGCTTCACGCGCAACGTGCTCATCGTGGCGCCTGGCCTCATCGTCTACGACCGGCTGCGCGACGCCTTCCTCGGCCGGCCGGGGGCCGACGGACTGCGGGACCCGACGACGAGCGACCTCGCCGCGCACGCCGACCTCTTCCTGCCCGAGGACGACCGCGCGACGGTGCTCTCGTTCCTCGCAAGCTCTGTGGTCGAGAAGCAGGACATCGGGCGCGCGGGCGGCGCGGGCGGCTTCGTCGCGCTCACCAACTGGCACGTGCTCGCCGAGGACGACGCGGACGACGACGGGGATGACGGGGACGAGGACGGGGATGACCGGCGGGTCGAGGCCGCCGGCGTCGAGGACCCCCGCCGCCAGAGCCCTGGCCTCGAGGACGACCGCGACGCCGACGCGCGAGCGCGCGCGGCCGCCGCGAGCCTGCTCCCGCTCAGCCCCGGCAGCGCCGCCGGCAACGATCTCATGGCCCTCGATCGCCGCGCGCGACGGGGCGAGGCGCTGCAGTGGCTCGCCTACCTCCCCGACCTGCTCGTCTTCAACGACGAGGCGCATCACGTGCACGCGCTGCGCCGCGGCGAGACGAACGGCGACGTCCAGTGGCAACGCGCGCTCACGCGCATCGCCGCCCGCAAGGGCCGGCGGTTCACGCAAGTCGACTTCTCCGCGACCCCGTACAACGAGGCGCGCGGCCGACGGCGCTACTTCCCGCACATCATCTCCGACTTCGACCTGCTCGCCGCCATGCGCAGCGGCATCGTCAAGTCGCTCACCCTCGACCGACGCCAGGAGGTCGCCGCGCTCGGCGACGACGCGCTCGACTTCGCTGCCGAGCGCGACGTGCAGGGGCGCGTCACGGGGCTCTCCGCGGGACAGCGGACGATGCTGCGCGCCGGCCTGCGCAAGCTGCGCATCCTCGAGGAGCAGTTCGCGCACGTGTCGCCCGCGCGTCATCCCAAGCTGCTCGTGCTCGTCGAGGACACCGAGGTGTCCGGCCTCGTGGAGGACTTCCTGCTCGAGAGCGGGCTCGCCGAGGACGACGTCGTACGGGTGGACTCGCGCCGCAGGACCGAGCTCGGCGAGCGCGAGTGGGAGCGCGTGCGGATGCGGCTCTCCGGCATCGATGCACGGCCGACGCCCCGCGTCATCGTGAGCGTGCTCATGCTGCGGGAGGGCTTCGACGTCGACAGCATCTGCGTGATCGTTCCGCTGCGCTCGGCGCGCTCGGGGATCCTGCTCGAGCAGACGATCGGACGCGGACTGCGGCTCATGTGGCGCGGCGACCCCGCGATCGACGAGCTCAAGGCGCAGACGCGGGAGCGCATCGCGGCGCACCGGGCGCCCGAGAACTACTTCGACGTGCTCTTCGTCATCGAGCATCCGCGATTCGTCGACTTCTACGTGCGCGAGCTCGGGGACGGGCTCGTGGGCGAGGTGGGGGATGTGGAGGCGCCGGCACGCGGCGACAGCATCGAGGTGCGCCTGCGCCCCGGCTTCGAGCCGTTCGACTTCGCCGTGCCGATCCTCGTGCGCGAGCCGGACACCGAGCTCGTGCCCCCCGCGATCGACGTCGCGGCGCTTCCCGTGAGCCGCTACCCCCTCGAGACGCTCGTGCGCTGGGCGGGCCGCGGCGAGCGCTTCGTCTCGCAGGACGTGCGCACTTCGACGCGCTTCGGGCCCTACCGCGTCTCCGGCGCGAGCATCGACGCGAGCGGGTACAACGAGTACCTGGCCGCCCTCGCGATGCGCGTGCTCGGCGCGGTGTCCCGCACGTTCACGACGACGGGCGCGCTGCGGCAGGGTGGCGGGGCGGGCGGCCCGGTGCTGCACGTGCACCGCGCCGCGCTCGTGCGCGCGCTCGACCGCTACGTGCGCTCGCGCCTCTTCGGCGCGCCCTTCGACCCTCTCGAGGGAGAGCGGTGGCGCGTCCTGCTCATCGGCGAGGTCACCGACGAGCTCGCGGCGACGATGGCGCGCGCGCTCGTCGCCGCGCTCGAGACGCGCACCGTGGGAGCTCCCGAGGTCACATTCCGGCGCATCTCGGAGGTGCCGGCGCTCACCGTGCGCCTCCCGCACTCCGTCGCCCTCGCCAAGTGCGTCTACCCGCGCGTGCCCGTGCCCGCCGTCGGGGGAGGTCTCGAGCGGCTCTTCGCGCGGTGGGCGGACGAGGACGCCGCCGTCGAGGCGATCGTCAAGGTGGACGAGCGGCGCCATCCCTTCCTCGCCCGCCCCTACCTCAAGGCCGACGGCATGCCAGCCCTGTACTCGCCCGACTTCCTCGTGCGCACCCCCGACCACGTCTATGTGGTCGAGACGAAGGCACAATCGGCGCTCTCCGACGAGAACGTGCGCCGCAAGCAGGAGGCGGCGCGCGCCTGGTGCGCGCGGATCGCCGAGCTCCCCAGCGCGCTCCGCGACGACCGCACGTGGACGTACGTGCTGCTCGGCGAGGGCGTCGTGCGCGACTGGCACGCCCGCGGGGCGCGGGCCTCCGAGCTGCTCGCCTTCACGCGGCGCACGGAGGACCCGTTCGCCCGCGACGACGCGCTCTTCCCGTGACCCTCGCCGCCGTCCGCTCGGGAGCGCGTGTCAGAATCGTGTCGGGCGCAGCGCCCGGCGGACACGCGAGCAAGGAGCACGACGAGCGCATGGCGAGCTTCACCTTCCGCTCGGGCAACGCTCGCAAGGTGCTGAGCCTGCCGCTCTACGCGCTCGGCGCTCTCGCCTCGCTCGCCGCGCCGCGCGACGACCGGCTCTGGGTCTTCGGATGCGGCATCGGCCTCGCGGAGGGCGCGCTCCCGCTCTACCGGCATGCGAGACGCGTGCTGCCGCCGGGGCACCGGCTCGTCTGGCTCGCCTCCACGCCGGCCGAGCGCGACGAGGCGCGAGCGCACGGCGTGCGCAGCGAGCTCAAGTCCGGCTGGCGCGGCTTCCGCCTCACCCTGCGCGCTCGCACCGCGATCGTGACGCACGGCTTCGGGGACGTGAACCGGTTCGGGCTGCGCGGAGCGTTCGTCGTGCAGCTCTGGCACGGCATCCCGCTCAAGCGCCTGCACCTCGACTCCCCCGAGGTCATGAACGTGTCCTTCCTGCCCGGCATCGCGCCCGTCCGCGCGCTCCTGCGCAGCGCCTACCGGCGCGCAGGACGGCAGATCGACCTGTTCCCGGTCGCATCCCGGATCGCGGGCGAGCGCATCCGCTCCGCCTTCGGGCTGCGGCCCGGCGTCGTGCGCGTCACCGGCGACCCGCGCGACGACGTGCTCCTCGCGGGCGAGCCCCGACAGCGTCGCGCCCGAGCCCGCGCGCGCGTCGAGAAGGCGACGGGCGCGCCGCTTGGCGACGCACGCGTCGTGCTCTACGCTCCCACGTGGCGCGACGGGGACACGGACCCGGGAATTCCCGACCCGGCCGAGTGGGGCGCGATCGCCCGCTGGCTCGAGCAGCACGACGCCGTGCTCCTCGTTCGACCGCATCCCCTCGGCGCGGGCGACTATGCGCGCGGTCCTGCGACGAGCGACCGCATCCGCGACCTCGGTCCGCGACTCCTGCGCGACGTCATGGCCGCCCTGCCCGCCGTCGACGCGCTCGTCACCGACTACTCGTCGATCGCCTTCGACTTCGCCCTGCTCGAGCGCCCCATCGTCTTCTTCGCCCCCGATGCGGAGGCCTACGCCGCGCGCCGCGGCCTCTACGAGTCCTACGAGCGCTTCAGCGGCGGCGGCGGCGTGCGGCGCTGGCACGAGGTGCTCGCGCGTCTCGACGGCGCGCTCTCCGGCACGGACCCGCGCGCGGCGGCGGCCGCGACCGAGCTCGGGCGGCGATACCACGAGTTCCGCGACGGGCACAACACCGAGCGCGTCCTCGCCGCGCTCCTCGACGCGCTCGGCGAGCACGCGCCCGCTCGGAGCTGACCGCCGCGCCGCGGCCTCCGCACCGGCTCAGCGAGCCGTGCGCGAGCGGTCGAGGGTGCCGCGAGCGCCCACGATCGCGCCGCGGAGGAAGCCGATGCCCCAGCTGAAGTGCATCGTCGCGAGCACGAGGACGAGACGCAGTCGGTCGAGCACGGAACCCGGGGTCGTGACGGCGGCGACGAGCAGCACGGCCGCGTACACGATCGGCACGAGGTAGACGAGCGCGAGGACGAGACCGACCACACCGTGCAGCACGCTCGAGAGGTGGAACGGCAGCAGCACGATCGCGAGCGCCGTCGCTAGCACGAGGGCGGGCGGCGCGAAGTAGCGCAGGGGGTTGCGCGATCCGAGCCGCCGCACGAGCTCGCCGCGCCACACCCCCGTCGAGTAGAACTGCCGTGCGAGGCGCGTCCACGTGCTGCGCGGCCAGTAGATGACGCGCAGCTCGGGATCGAACCACACGATGCGGCCGTTCTCGCGCAGCCGGTGGTTGAGCTCCCAGTCCTCGCCGCGGCGCAGCGTCTCGTCGAACCGCCCGACCTCGGCGAGCGCGTCGGCGAGCATGATGCCCATGTAGGCGGACTCCGCCGGGCCCTCCACCGCTCCCCCATGATATGCGCCTCCGCCGAGGCCGAAGCGGCTGTTGTAGGCACGCGCGACGGCGGCCTGGAATCCCGGGCGCCCCGTCGCGACCATGACGCCGCCGAGGCTCGCGGCACCCGTGCGCTGGAGCGTGCGCACGCCGCGCGAGGTGTAGCCGGAGGGCAGCTGCGTGTGGGCGTCGACGCGCACGATGATGGGGTAGCGGCTCGCCTCGATCGCCCGGTTGAGGCCGATCGGGATGTCGCGGGCCGGGTTCGGCACCGTGCGGATGCGCGGGTCCCGCTCGACGAGCCGACGCACGATCGCGTCCGTGCCGTCCGTCGACGGCCCGAGCGCGAGCACGATTTCCTGCTCGCCGGGGTAGTCCTGATCGAGGATGCTCTGCACGGCCGCCTCGAGGTAGGCCGCCTCGTTGAGCACGGGCATGACGTAGGAGACGCCCGGATAGGGCTCTGCCGTACTCGCCATGGGGTCTGTTCCGTCGTCGGGCGGGGCTGCTCAGCGCGCTCGCACGAGCCTATCAGCCCACCATCGCGGGCACGGAGTCGGGCGACGTGGGCGGGCGGTCACGGCCGCCCGGCACCCGGCGTCGACCCGGCGGGGACGGTGCGGTCGGGCGCTGCCGGCCCGTCCGTGTCCGCCTCCCGCCCGCGCCTCCGCATCCCGCAGCCTCCGCATCCCGCAGGGTCCGATCAGGGCTGATAGGTTCCGAGCGTCACCTCGACGGTCTTCGCGGTGCCGCCGTCGCGGATGTAGGTGAGGGACGCCTTCGCGCCGCCGGGCAGCATCCGCACCTGCGCCGTGAGGTCGGTGCTGCTCGTGATCGGGACGCCGTTGAACTTGGTCACGATGTCCCCTGCCTGCAGTCCCGCGCTCGCGGCCGGCCCCCCCGCCGTCACGCTCTGGATGCTCGCTCCGACGGTCGTCGCGTCCGCCTGCTTCGGGTCGCTCGTGACGTCCATGACCGTAGCGCCGAGCATGCCGTGGGTCGTCTTGCCGTCCTTCATGAGGTCGTCGGCGACGCGCTTGGCGACGTTAGAGGGGATCGCGAAGCCGACGCCGATGCTCCCGCTCTCGTCGCTGCTCGACCCGCCCGAGCTCGCGATCGCGACGTTGATGCCGACGACCCGACCGCGATCGTCGACGAGCGGACCGCCCGAGTTGCCGTGGTTGATGGCCGCGTCGGTCTGGATGACCGAGAGCGACACCTGCGTCGTGCCCTGCTGCTGGCTCTGACCCTGGCCGGGGATGTCGAAGTTCCAGAAGTCGAAGGGTCCCTGCTGCTGGTTCGGGGACTGGTCCTCCTGTTGCTGCTGCGACTGGTCGGGGACGGCTGAGGAGTCCACGGAGATGGAGCGGTTGAGGGCGCTCACGATGCCGCTGCTCGCCGAGTTCGAGAGCCCGAGCGGGGCGCCGAGCGCCACCACGGTGTCGCCGACGTTGAGCTTGTCGCTGTCCGCGAACGTCGCCGGGGTGAGGTTGTCCACCTTGTCGACCTTGATGACGGCGAGGTCGCCGATCGGGTCGGTGCCGACGACCGTGGCCGGCAGCAGGCGCCCGTCGTACGTCTCCACCTTGATCGTGGGATTCGCCACCTCGCCGTCGAGGGTCACGACGTGGCTGTTGGTGAGGATGTCGCCGTCCTTCGTGAGGATCACGCCCGAGCCGCTGCCGGAGGCCTGCTGCGAGTCGACGTAGACGGTCACCGTGCTCGGGGTCGCGGTCGCGACGGCCGCCGTGACCGCGGTCGCGCCACCCGGATTGTTGACCGTGATCGTCATGGGGCGGTCGCCGGCGGCCGCCTCGTGGGTCGAGTGGGAGCCCACAAGGCTCGACACACCCGCACCCGACGCGCCGCCGAGCAGGGCGCCGACGACGAGCGCGACGACGACCGGCACGGCGACGCCGCGACGCTTGGGCTGCTGCTGCGCGGTGCCCTGCTGCCACGCGTCGCCGCCCTGCGGGGGCACACCGCCGGAGGAGGACCCGGCCGTCGCCGCAGAGCCGTACGCCGTCTCGGGCTGGCCGTACGGGGGCTGTGGTTGCGAGCCGTAGGGGGCATGCTGCCCATACGCG
Organism: Actinomycetales bacterium; assembly: GCA_015655445.1. Lineage (GTDB taxonomy): Bacteria > Actinomycetota > Actinomycetes > Actinomycetales > Microbacteriaceae > Diaminobutyricimonas. The sequence continues at coordinate 48,237 of JAATFA010000077.1, forward strand.
TGCTGCGAGCCGTACGGGGGGTGCTGTCCGTAAGGCTGCTGTCCGTAAGGCTGCTGTCCGTAAGGCTGCTGGCCGTAGGGCTGCTGGGCACCGTACGGCTGCGGGTACGAGCCGCCATAGGGCTGCGTGCCGTGCTGCGCCTGCGGCGAGGAGGCCGAGGGGCCCGGAGGCTGCACGTGCGGCACGGTCGGGGCGGCGCCGGGCGGAGGGGCGAGCGGTGCGGTCGGCTGCGTCTGCGCGCCGGGGCCCTCGCTCACGGGCGCCGCGGGCGCGTCGGCGACAGGGGCATGCGCGGAGGCACTCCCGTCGGAGGCGGCGGCCGCATCGGTCGCGGACTCGCGGATCGTCGCACCGTCCTCGACGGCTCCGGCGTTGTCGACGGACGCGGAGTCCCTGGGTTCGGGCGTGGACTCCGGGTTATCGCTCATGTTCGCTCCTTCCAAGCCGCCTCAGCATCCGATGGCAATCTGGGGATCCCATTTGGAGCACCTTGGAGGTGTTTTAGCGGTTGGAGGGTGGATACCGGCAGCACCCGGACGTCCGCGCCGGGCCACGGTCGATCTTCCCAGATCCACCTCCGCGCCCCCCGAGACGATCACGATCTCACGGCGGGCCCGCATCGTGGTGAGGGCTGTGGTCGCCGTCAGCAGCCGGGCGCGCCCCGTGCGGTCGAGCAGTCCTGTGCGACGAGGACGGTGTCCGCCGTCTCGACGACCATGGAGACCGGTGGCGAGGCAACGCTCACGACGCCCTCGACGGGCGTCCAGGCGGAGCCGGCGAAGCGGTACTCGGCCCGGTACACGGTCGTGAGCGCCACGGAATAGGTGCCGACCGAGCGGTAGACGTGGCTCGTGTCCGTGCTCGAGAACTCCTCGAGGCGGAGGCTGCTCCATGCGGATCCGCCCGTGCTCGCGGACACGGCCGCGCCGTCCCCATACTCCCACCACGTGCCCGCCGGCTCGAAGCGCACCTCCGCCGGCAGGCCGAGGAGCACGCCGCTTCTCACCTGCTCGGCCGGCTCCGCGTAGAAGTTGGTCGGAAGCCCGACGACGGTCCACCCGTTCGGCTCCATGCGCGGCGCTATCGGGTCGGGACGGAAGCTCGCGAGGTCTTCGAGCGTGACGGCGGGCAGCGCGGGAGCGCCCGGAGCCGTCGGCGCCGGTGCCGAGCCGGGACGTGTCGCCGGCCGCGGGACGGGCACGTAGCACTTCACCCCGCGCACGGGCGTCTCGCACCCCGGACCCCACTGCGGTCGGGGCAGCGACGGATCCGCCGTAGGCCGTGTAGTGGAGAAATGAGACGCTCCCCCACTGCTTCCACTTCCGCGGGAGCGGGCGTTCTCGTCTGTGCGTCTGGCTCCGAGGTCAACAGCCGAACCCTGCACGCCAGCACTTATGCATCCTCCTGAGAGCTGAGCCAGCGAGGTGCAGGCCGAACTGCTCAACGGCGCAAGCGTCAGGATCAAAACGCTCGTCACGCTCACCAAAGAAGCGACCTTCAGCAAACCCCGTCCCCCGGCCATAGTTCGCGCGACATCACGAAGAGCTGGCGATCTCGTGGAGCGCTAAGTCGAGCCTCGAAAGATGTGAAAAGAGGCCGGTCCGCGGAGACCACCGACAAGCCAGATGCATCCACGACATCCGTTTCGCCCGAATTCTCACATGCATAAATACTGACGTCCCGCCCGCGGACGCCCTCGAGTTGGACTCGCGTCACGACGCGACTACCCACCAGACGAAGGTGCTTCTCGCGGAACTCCGCCACATCTTTCTGAGCCGAAGCTAGCGCCGGGCCAGCGGCCACACTGGTGAGCGCGTCGACCTCGTCTTCACCTCGCAGAGTCGCGTCCAGCACGGCGAGGTAGCGCGTGTAGGCGTCCTTCGCGGCGGCGAGCGCCTCGTCATCGGACGCGAAGACGGGCGTCGCGGTACGCGTGGGGGTCGGTCGCGGCGACGGATCCGCAGGCGACGGTGCGCAGCCGGAGAGGAGGAGACCGCAGACGGCCGCCGCGCTCGCGAGCGCCGCGAGCCGCCTCCGCTGCGCGCTCGACGCGGCCGACGACGACCGTCGTCCCTGTGATCCCCTCATGACCCGCACGATCCTTTACGTTAGGGCAACGTCCGCGCGCGGGGAGCGGCTTTCCACAGGCGAGCAGGGAGACGTGACCCGCGGACGGAGAACGCACCCGCCCCCGCGCTCTACGGCGATCGCTGCCCCCGCACGCCGCCCGGGTCAGACGCACGAGGCTTCGCGAGGCACGCCTCACGGGCCCGAGGGACGAGGCGCGCGGCGGTCGGCACGCGGATCAGACGGACGAGGCTGCTCGCCCGCCCGGCGCTCCGGGCTCGACGTGGAAGCGACGCAGGCGCAGCGCCGGGTTCTGCTCTCGCACGGCATCGATCCGGGCGCGCTCGAGGGTCGCGAGCGCGACCCCCGACTCCTCCGCGAGCGCGACGAGCTCGACGCCCGCGGGATCGAGCACAAGGCTCACGCCGATCCCCGCGGGCGGGATCTGGTCGGCGGCGACGACGTAGGACGTGTTCTCGATCGCGCGCGCGGTCAGAAGCGTGCGCCAGTGGTGCTCCTTGAGCGGCCCGGGCACCCACTCGCTCGGCACCAGGAGCACGTCCGCGCCGGCGTCCACGAGTCGGCGGCTCACCTCGGGGAAGCGGATGTCATAGCACGTCTGCACGCCGAAGGTGAGGCCGCCCAGGGCGAAGACGCCGATCCGGTCGACGTCGCCCGCCTGCAGCACCGCGCTCTCCTTGTGCCCGAACGCGTCGTAGAGATGGATCTTGCGGTGCGTCGCGACGACGACGCCGTCGGCGTCGAGCACCACGATCGTGTTGCCCGCCCTCCCGTCGCGGACCGCCTCGAGCATGCCCGCCGCGACGTGCATGCCGTACTCGCGTGCGATCGCGCCGAGGGTCGTCACGAAGGGGCCGTCAAGCGTCTCCGCCGCCTCGAGCCACGCCGGCGAGAGCGTACCGCCGAAGAACTGGGCGTACTCGGGGAGCACGAGCAGCTCGGCGCCGCGCGCGGCGGCCGCGTGCGCGAGGCGATCCACCTGCTCGAGGTTCGCCTCGCGGTCCGCGCCCGGCGCGAACTGGGCGACGGCGACGCTCACCGCGCCGAGCACCTCGTCGGAGGCGGCCACGGCGTGCTCGGACGGAGGTCGATCGGCCGGCATGCCGTCACCCTATCGGCATCCGAGGTCTCCCGCTCCGGCCCTCCGGCGGAGGATCCGGCGCCGGGCTGCGAGCCGTACGGGGACCGGGCGCGGGACGGGCGTCAGCGGGCCGAGACCGTGAACGACAGCGTGTACCACGGAGCGCCGGCGTCGACGTGCCCGCGCGCGTCCGAGTAGGCGAACTGCACGGTGTACCGCCCCGGTGACGGGTCTCCCCCGGAGCCCTGCACGAGGCGCACCTGCCGGCCACCCGGATCGACCTCGAGCGGGAAGTCGGCGCCGTCCAGACGTGCGACGACGTGCGCGGTCGCCGAGGCCCATCCGCTGATGTCGATGACGACCGGCCCGCGGGGCACGACCTCGCCCTGCTGCGGCGAGGAGATCACGGGCACGAAGCCGAAGGGGCCCACGGAGGCCGGGGACGAGCGGTTGCCCGCCGGGTCGGTCTGAGTCACGCTGAGCCACCGCGTGTCCGGCGTCATGCCCTCGAGCGCTCCGGTCGACCACGCGCCGTCGGCATCGGCCACGACGGTCGCGAGCTGCGTTCCCGCCCCGTCCTCGACGGCGACCTGCGCGCCCGGCTCGGCCGTGCCGGAGAGGGAGGGCGCGACGAGGCTCGTCGGGGTCGTGCCGCTCGCGCGCGCGACGGGCGCGTCGGCGTGCGTGTCGACCGTGAGGACGAGCACGGTCGCGGACGACGGCGACCACCCGTCGAGCTGCTGGACGAACCGGAGCTCGACCGTGCCGTCGGCGAACAGGGGACTCGTCCATGTCCACGTGCCGTCCGCGCGCGCCGTCGCGCTGCCGAGGCTCGCGTCGCCCGCGGAGACGAGCACGGTCGCGCCGACCGTCGCGGTGCCGGAGACGGAGACCGTCGTGTGGCGGGTGAGGAGGCTCGCCGGCGCGTTCAGCCGCGGAGCAGGCAGCGCGGGTGGGTCCGGCAGCTCCGGCGGGTCGGGTGGACTCGGCGGCTCGGGCGGGGCCACGACGACCGGCGGCGAGGAGGGCAAGACGGGCGCGACGGCCTCGTGGCGACTCGGAGGGGTCGCCGGGCGCCTCGGCACCGCGGGAGGGGCGGTCTCGTCGGGAGCGGCCGGAGGCGGGACGGACGGCTCGGCGGCATGCGGCTCGGGAGTCGAGACGGAGGAGCCCGCCGGTCCCCCGCGTCCGCCGCCGTGGGGCGCGCCGCCCTCCGCCGCGGGGGACGACGTCGAGGCCACGGGTCCGCGTCCGAGCACGCCCGGCAGAGCGACGGCGGCACCGACGCCGACCGCGACCGCGGCGACGACGGCAGCCCCGACCAGGAGGCCGGTCGAGACGCCGCTCGCCACCGACGCGCCTCCCGCCGCCGCGCCGCCCGTCGCCGCGCCGCCCGTCGCCGCGCCGCCCGTCGCCGCGCCGCCCGTCGAGCCTCCACCGGCGGCCGAGCCGCCACCGGCCGAGCCGCCACCGGCCGAGCCGCCACCGGCCGAGCCGATCCCCCATCCTGCGGCTCCGGCGACCGCCGCGCTCGCCGGGGGCGCGGGAGCCGCGATCGCGCTCGCGAGGACGCCGCCCGCCGTCGCCCCGAGCAGGAGGGGCAGGAGCACGACCGTGAGCCGTCCCGCGACCTCCCCGACCTCCTCGCTCACGGAGCCGCAGCGAGCGCACGTCTCCAGGTGCGCGCTCACGCGCCGGCGCGCGCGCGCAGCGAGCGTCCCTTGCGCGTACTCGCCGAGGTGGGAGAGCGTGAAGCGGCACTCCTCGTCCTCCTCCTCGGCCGAGATGTGCGCCTGCAGCCACGCCGCCCGCAAGGCGATGCGTGCGCGGTAGGCGAGCGCGGAGACCGCGTTGGGCCGCATCCCCATGAGCACAGCGGCCTCAGCGGGGGTCATCCGCTCGACCTCGGTGTACCAGAGCACGGCCTGCCAGCGCTCGGGAAGCGACCGGAAGGCCGCGGCCGTCATCCCGTGGTCGAGCAGCTCGGTGATGCTCTCCTCCGGCGACGCGCTGCCGACGAGCGTGTCGGGCTCGGCGTCGGCGATGTCCCGACGCTGGCGGAGGGACCGCACCGCGAGGTTGCGGATGACCGTGTAGAGGTAGGGACGGAACGCGCCCCGCGGACCGCCCCCGGTCCGGATCGCGTGCAGGATCTGCGCGAACGCCTCGGAGACGAGGTCCTCCGGATCCTCCAGCCGGGAGAAGCTGCGGGCCGCCGCGAGGCCCGCAGCCGAGTGACGGCGCCACAGCTCGGAATAGGCGGCGGCGTCGCCCGTGCGCGCACGCGCGACGAGCTCGTCGTCCGCGAGCGGACGCGCACGAAACACGGAGCGCGTCATCGACATAGAGACCCCCTGTCCGTCCGCCCCGGGTTCGGTCGGGTCCAGCCGCAGGGCGTCGGTGATCCAAGGATGTCCCAACTCCGGCGATCTCTCCAGTCCCCGGATCGCAACGCGCCACGATCCGCGCTCACGCGCCCTGCTCCGGCGCGCGCTCGGCATGCAGCCTCCGCAGGTCGCGCTCGAGCTCTCGCACGCGCGCCCTGCGCTCCGCGGGCGACACTGCGGCGCCACTGCCCCACGCGAGCGCCGTGCGCTCCAGGATGCTCGCGCCGATCTCCTCCCACGCCTGCCTCCGCGCGACCTCGACGAGACGGTCCAGGTGGGCGCGGTCGGCCGAGAGCCGCACGAGCCGGTCGGCGAGCGTGCGCAGCACCTCGCTGCGGCGAGCGAGGCGGCCGGTGTCATCCGCGCGATAGTCGGTCTGGTGCGTGGGCGCGCCCACGCGGCCCTCGGCGTGCTCGCGCTCCTCGTCCAGGCGCCGCGCGTCCATCTCGCTCTCGACCGCGAGCCGGCGCAGCTCGCGCACCGCGACGGCGGCCGCCGTGTCGGGGCGGAAGTCGGTGCGGTCGCGCAGCGCGCGCACGATGAGCTCGTTCTTGACCGCCATGCGCACGGCCGCCTCGGCGATGAGCATGCCATCGTCGACGAGGTCGTCGAAAGAGGGCTCCGGCCTCGGGGCCGGAGCCTCGAATCGGCCGACGTCCACCCGCCGGCGCCGCCGCCACCGCATCGCCACCAGGCTATGCCGAGGGTGGAGGTCGCGCAGCCCCGGCCGCCGCTGGAGCGCTCCGCGTCCCGCACATCGCGCCCGGCGCACGGTGACCGCCGGGCGCGTCGCGCTATCCGACGACGGATGCGATGAGCAGCACGAGCGCGACGAGCGGCAGCGCGCCCTGGGTCGCCGCCGGTCGCAGGAACGCGCGCCCGAGGGTCGTGAGCACGAGGGACGCGGCGAGCATGCTCGCGGTCGCGGTGATCGCGAGCGTCGCGCCGACCGGGACCGCCCCGGCCAGCAGCAGCACGGCGCCGACGATCGCCGCGATCGCGAGGAAGAGGTTGTAGAAGCCCTGGTTGTAGGCGAGGTCGCGCGTCGCGTCAGCCTGCTGCTGGTCGGCCACGTTGAATCGCCGCCAGACCGTAGGACGCCGCCAGCCGAACGACTCCATCGCGAAGATGCCGACGTGGAGCACGGCGGCGAGCAGGGTGACGACGGCCGCCGCGATCAGCATGGGGACAGTATCCCGCACCGCCGCACGGATCGGGCGCCCGCACCCCGGCGGACGGCCGCACCCGGCGGACGAACCGACCGGCGGACGGCGACGGGACCGCCCCATGCCGCCCGCGAGGCACGCGCGAAGTCTGAGTGGTCGGACCCCGGTCGGCGCGACGAGGACGACGAGAGCGGGCACGCTTCCTACGCTGGCGTTCATGAGAGGTGTTCTTGTCGTCGGGAATCCCAAGACCGGGTCTCGCACCCGCGCGGCGGGCGAGCGCCTGCTCGCCGCCTTCGACCCGGACGGGAGCTCGGTGATCGAGCTCGCCGACCTCGGCGCCGGTCTGCTCGGCTGGGGCGACGCGCGGGTGAAGGCCGCGGTCGAGGAGGTGCAGTCCGCGACCGTCGCGATCGTCGCGAGCCCCACGTTCAAGGCCTCCTACACGGGTCTTCTCAAGCTCGTCCTCGACCAGTTCCCCGGCGGCAGCGGACTGGCGGGCGTCGTCGCCGTCCCCCTCATGCTGAGCGCGGCGCCCGAGCACGCGCTCGTCGTCGAGTACACCCTCGCGCCGGTGCTCGCCGAGCTCGGCGCGACGCCCGCCCCGGCGCTCCATCTCATCGACACCTCGTTC